>NZ_QUGY01000021.1:0-50748 GCF_003479245.1 Ruminococcus sp. AF17-12 | reverse complement strand
CGTTGTTGACTTTTGTCTGTATGCTGCGGTACTCAGAATGGAACGTTGTGCCGATCTGGTTTCTGTATTCTTCGGTACTTATAGTGGTACGCTGGGCCGATCTATTCCCTGTATTCTTCGATATTTATAGTGATACGCTGGGCCGATCTGGTCCCTGTATTCTTCGATATTTATGGTGATACGCTGTACCAATCTAGTTCCTGTATTCTTCGATATTTATGGTGATACGCTGTGCCGATCCCGTTTCTGTATTCTTCGATACTTATAGGAATATCCTGTACCAGTCTTACATTTCAGGACAGGACGCCCAATCCGCTTCCATCCCCCGCATGTTTTTTCCTGTCGGTTGGAAGCGTCAGCCAGAGGAAGGTGGCATCGGGCCGGGCTGCTGCGGAGGAGGGGTGATTACTACTTGGGCTGCGGGAGACGGCGTTATTGCGGCAGGGTCTGCTGTCTGAGCCGCAGGCGAGTTCTGGCCCTGCCGCAATGCTTTTAGCCGTCTCACGGAGTCCTAGTAGTATCCCCCGACGGAGTCCCTGCCCGGAGCGATGCCTCCTTCCTCTGGCGTCCTTCGACTACATCCGCCTCTCAAAACCTCAAATAAATCCACGACTGCATCCACTCCCGGAGCGATGCCTCCTTCCTCTGGCGTCCCTCAACCACATCCACCTCTCAAAACCTCAAATAAATCCACGACTGCATCCACTCCCAGAGCGATGCCACCTTCCTCTGGCGTCCCTCAACCACATCCGCCTCTCAAAACCTCAAAAAACATCCCCGACTGCATCCACTCCCGGAGCGATGCCACATTCCTCTGGCGTCCCTCAACCACATCCACCTAACGAAACCTCAAAAACATCCCCGACTGCATCCACTCCCGGAGCGATGCCTCCTTCCTCTGGCATCCCTCAACCACCTCCCCCTAACGAAACCTCAAACGTATCCCCGCCTACCTCCAATGCTAAGAGCAGACATCAAAAAAAATCTCTCGCACAGGCATGTGACTCCGACATTCTCTTTCCCATGTCTTCCGAAAAAAAATAAAATGTATTATACTTATTGACAAGCGGATAAAAACATCCGCCGCTGTTTATGGCAAATATCACACAAAGGGAGGTTTTTATCATGGAATACAGACGTTTCGGAAACACGATCTATCTTCGTCTTGATCCGAAGGAAGAGATCCTGGAGGAGATCGGCAAGGTTGCAAAAAAAGAGAATATCCGCCTTGCACAGGTCACAGGCCTTGGCGCCATCAATGATTTCACTGCAGGCGTATACAACACAGTGACAAAGGAATACCACTCTATTCAGTTCCAGGGAGCGTTTGAAATCGTATCACTTACCGGTACCGTTACCCGCAAAGACGGTGACGTTTATCTTCATCTCCATATCGCAGCCGGTGACGAGGAAGGCCATGTACACGGCGGTCATCTGAACCGTGCCATCATCAGTGCTACTGCCGAGATCCAGATCCAGGTGATCGACGGAGAGATCGGCCGCGAGTTCAGTCAGGAGATCGGTCTGAATCTGTTTAAATTCTGATTTTGCCAGAGGGATTCCGAACACAGTCTACTGCTTTACAGTTTAAAAATTTCATCACACATAAAAAGGGTGAAACTACACAGCATAATGCTGTCAGCTCACCCTTTTCTTTAGCTTCAATATTGCCCTCTTCCGCAATATCTGCAATGCTGTCACTGCTGTCTCCAAACCCTTCCGCACTCTCTGTCACGGTTCCGGCTTCCGCCAGCGGCATTTCCTCCTGTGCATAGGCCGTCACTGTTCCCGCTGACAGAGATGTGACTGTCACGGACGCCGCAAGCAGCCAGGCCATGATGGTACTCGTCTTTTTTCGCATACCTGTTCCTCCCTTTTCCTCTAATTCACTTTACAGTTTTCTGTAAAGCTGATATCACTGTGAATTTGTCTGATATTTTCTGTTCTGTCAACAAAGTGGATTTTAACAAAATCTGGTCAAACAGCTATTCGCAATTGAAGCAGAGGACTTCCCTGATTCACCGACATTTACATTGACAAATTCCCCTGTTATGATATACTTTGATGATAAAACTATTTTATACTAAAATTATTTAGCGAAAGCAAATGAATGTGAGGATCTGATCATTATGAAGAATTTTAAAATCGGTGATAAACTTACGAGATTTCCCCTGATCCAGGGTGGAATGGGCGTTGGTATCAGCCTTGGCCGTCTGGCAGGCACCGTTGCAAAGGAAGGCGGGATTGGAATCATTTCCACCGCTCAGATCGGCTACCGGGAAAAGGATTTCGACCGGAATACCGAAGAAGCCAACCAGCGGGCTATCCTGTCCGAGATGAAAAAAGCACGCAGGATTTCTCCTGACGGTATCATCGGCTACAACATCATGGTCGCACTGAAGGAGTACGCATCTCATGTAAAAGCCGCTGTCCAGGCAGGCGCTGACCTGATCATCTCCGGCGCAGGACTTCCTACAGAGCTCCCTGCTCTTGTCAGCGGAAGCAAAACAAAGATCGCCCCCATCGTCTCAACGGACAAATCTGCAAAGGTCATCCTGAAATACTGGGAAAGAAAGTACAGGCGCACTGCAGACCTTGTGGTGATCGAGGGTCCCCAGGCAGGCGGTCATCTGGGCTTCCACAAGGAAGAGCTGGATTCCTATACACCGGAAGCCTACGACAATGAGATCCGAAAGATCGTCCAGACCGTAAAAGGCTATGCCGCAAAATTCGGCACGGAAATCCCTGTAGTAGCTGCCGGCGGCATCGCCACTCACGAGGATGTAAAGCATGTCTTTGATCTTGGTGTGGACGGCGTTCAGGTTGCCACCCGTTTTATCCCAACGGAAGAATGTGACGCAGACATCCGGCTGAAAGAATCCCTGATCCACGCCGCAAAGGACGACATTGCCATTGTAAAAAGTCCGGTAGGTATGCCGGGACGTGCCATTATGAATCCCTTCATGCAGCACGTCATGGCCGGAGAAAAGATCCCGCACAGTCCCTGCCACCGCTGCCTTGCCAAATGTTCCCCCGGCGAGATCCCTTACTGCATTACAGACAAGCTGATCGCCGCCGTAAAGGGCGACGTGGAAAACGGCCTGCTGTTCTGCGGAGCAAAGGCCTATATGGCAGATAAGATCGAAACCGTGCACGATGTGATCGCTGATCTGTTTGACACAGAATCGGAGTGCATCCGGCTGTCATAAAGATAAACCTGCGCCGCTAGGCGCACCTAAACAAAAAGCCCCTGCTTTCATTGCTTTTCGCAGTGAAAACAGGGACTTCTGTTTTTCTACCGGTTATCGATCTTTTCCGGGTACATGTCATGCTCTGCAAGGCGTTTCCAAGCAATCTCCTCCCATCTGGTTCCGGCTTTTCCGTAATTGCAGTATGGATCAATGGAAATGCCGCCTCTCGGCGTAAATTTTCCCCAGACCTCAATGTACTTCGGATCCATAAGACGGATCAGATCCTTCATAATGATGTTCACACAATCCTCATGAAAATCTCCGTGATTGCGGAAGCTGAAAAGATACAGCTTCAGAGATTTGCTCTCCACCATTTTTTCACCGGGTACATAGGATATCGTGATCGTTGCGAAATCCGGCTGTCCGGTAATGGGACAAAGGCTTGTAAATTCCGGGCAGTTAAATTTTACAAAGTAATCGTTGTCCGGGTGCTTGTTCAAAAATGTTTCCAGTACCTCCGGAGCATAATTGTCCGGATATTTTACTTTCTGATTTCCGAGAAGGGTGATCCCTTCTTTTTCCAGGTTTTCTCTGCTCATATTTTTTCCTTTCTATGGTCAGGCGGATATTTATGATCCGATCTATCTGTCAAGTGCCGGGTCCTTCACTCCATTGAGCCGGAATGCCTCTGCTCTGTCAATACAGGTTCCACACACACCGCAGGGCTTTTCGCCGCCTTCGTAACAGCTCCAGGTCAGTTCATAAGGAACATTCAGCTCCAGGCCGGTTTTTACGACCTCTGCCTTTGTGCAGCTGACAAAAGGCGCCTCAACCTTCAGCTGGCCGCCGCTTCCCTGATAGATTGCCTCGTTGATCGCATTGTGAAATGCACTGCTGCAGTCCGGATATGCATTTCCGGCTGCATCATCCGCATGTGCTCCGTAATAGATCACACTGCAGTTTTTTGACAGCGCAATACTTGCTGCCGAGGAAAGAAACAATCCGTTCCGGAACGGCACATAGGTTGAAACCGGTGAGCCATCGGTTTCCTTCAGCTGCTCTGCATAGCTTTCGTGCGGGATCTCTTTGTCTGAATGCTTCAGAAGCGAACAGTCACTGTACCGGAAGATCGGTTCCAGATCCAGATAAAGATGCTCCACTCCGTAATATTCTGCTGTTTTTCTGGCAGCCTCGATTTCTTTTGTGTGCTTCTGTCCGTAAGCTACTGTTAATGCAATTACATTCTCTTTTCCATATTTGTTTACGGCAAGCCCCAGGCAGGTGGTGGAATCCACACCGCCGCTTGCAAGTACAAGTGCTTTCATAGCGTTCTCCTTTTCTGCGGTATTTCTTGTTATATTGTGATATGTTTTCCTGTCATACTCCCCGTTTCTGCGGGTCCCAGATCACCTTATGAAGCTGGATCTGAAGCTTTACATCGTTGAGCTTTTTTTCCATAAGGAAATCCACGATCTCCACCGGCTGGATCCTGCCGAAAACAGGGCTGAAATAAACTGCCGTTTTTCCGACCAGCCTGTACTTTTCCAGGATTTCCAGGGCTTTTTCCATATCTCTGCGGCTGCTGACCACGAATTTCAGCGTATCCTCACTGCCCAGAAGCTCCAGATTGGAAAGGAGCATTTCTTTTTCCATGCCGCTGTCCGGTGCTTTATAATCCATGGTAAAGGACGGACGTTTTTTTAATATATGATAAGGCTTCAGATCCACACTTCCATTGGTCTCAATCTCCACCCGCCGGGATGGATCCTCCAGGATTGCCTCGATCAGCTCCTCCATCCCTTTCCGTAAAAGTGGTTCCCCGCCTGTAAGTGTCACATTTTTTACACCTGCCTCGCGGATCCAGGAAAGGATCTCTTCTTCTGTCAGCCTTTCACTCTCACATCCCGGCTCATTTGCCCAGCTGGTATCACAATAGCTGCACTGAAGATTGCAGCCCTTAAACCGGATAAAAGCGGCAAGCTCTCCTGCCCGTCTGCCCTCTCCGTTGATGCTGACAAATTTCTCGACAACCTGATAGGTACTCATAGCCATACCGCCTCCGTTTCTTCTTCCGTTTCCCGGTAAGCTGCACAGTTATTTGGTGTTTCGTAAACAACAGCTCTTTTTACAGGATAGCCCTTTTCTTCCATTTTTCTGAAAAAATACTCTGAAAAATTCTCTGCTGTAGGACGAAAGGGAACCTTCACCAGATGAAAGCCTTCTTCATCCAGTGCTTCCAGGGTTTTCGGACGTAATGTATTTTCTTCATAGATCAGCGTGTGATCCATGGAATCTGCCAGCTCCCGAAGATCCTTTTTCAGATCTCCGAAGTCTACCAGCATCCCTCGCCCCTGGCCGTTTTTCTCCAGTTTCCGGCTTTCGATCTCAATCTCCACATGCCAGCGATGGCCATGGATATTGGAACATTTGCCGGTGTAACCGGACAGAAAGTGTGCCGAATCGAAATCTGCTTCTGTTTTTAACTGATACATAAATTTTTCCTCCTTCTGGATCTGTCACACCACCCGAATATTTCCATAAATAAAAAAAACCGGGATTCCCGGCCTTGATCCAGTTAAAGTAAAAAAAGGGCAGACCCGCCACGAGTCTGCCCTGATTCTCACATCTTCTTCAGCCCTGGTTTTATTTATAGACAGGATGGTACAAACGAACTGTCTTATATTTAATTTGTATGATATCCCGGCGATACTATCTCAAAAACTCAACTGTATCAGCTCCGGAACCACTGTAAATTTCCTGCGGAACTATCTTCTTCCGCAGCACTTCTTATATTTCTTACCGCTTCCGCACGGACACGGATCGTTGGGATAGATTTTTCTTGCAGATGCCGGCTGCATCGGCATTGCTGTCGGCACAAAGCTGTTCGGCATTGCAGTGTGCGGCTTGCCTGTGGCAAACGGCCATACTGCTCCTGAGATCTCATTCGGTGTGTAACCGCGGAATTCCAGCATTCTTGTGTTATTGTTTGCCTCCATGATCAGCTTTGTAAATTTCTCAAGCTGCTCATCGTTAAACTGGATCCCCTTCTGGTTCAGGTTTTCCATGATCGCTGACATTCTGCCATCCATGGAGCATTCTTTGTAAATAAAGAACAGTACCTGATCCTTCACTGCATCGGAAACCTTCATCTCATCCAGCAGGAATCTGCCCAGTCTCTGGTAAGAAGCAGATTTTGTCGGATAACCGTTTTCGGAATAATCCAGGATCTCATCTACTGACGGAATATAGAATTTCCGTCCGCCCTGACGTCTCTCGATATCCTTGTAGATGTTATTGACCAGTGCGGATTTCAGGATCAGCTGATCCTCCGCAAGCTCACAGATGCAGGCCTTCTCCGGAATGGTATGATACAGCTCGATGAAGCTGTCATATCCGATGTCAAAGCCTTTTCTCTGCTTAAACATCTCATATACGGTCTTTGCCGGTGCAGATACATACAGATAGCTTACCATAATAAGACAATCCTTCAGCCAGTTTACCTGGCTGCGAAGTGTCCGGAATTCCGGTGTATTGATCTGGTCGTAAACAGCTGCAACCTCTGCCGGAACTTCTGCGTAATCATCACTGTAGGAAACAAGGTAGCCCATATCGTTCAGCCACTCTAATGTATTCCACTCATCCTCTGCAACATGGAAGCATTTTCTCTGAATAGCCGCCTCAAAAGCCAGTACTTCCTGATCGTCTGCTACGAGGAAGCTTGCTTTCATAACCTCCGGTTTAAGAACCTCTGCGGCAACCTTTGCGGCGATCTCTTCCTGCTCCATTCCCCTGCAGTGAAGTCCAAGCTCACCTGCAATGCTGAGAAGGTCTTCTTTACGATAGGACATGAGGAAATCTTTTACTGTAGGATTTCTTCTGCTGCCTGTGGCTGCCTCATCTGCTTTTGCAGCTCTGGCTGCTGCCTCTACTGCTGCTACTGTTGCAGCAATGTCTTCCGATGCTTTGGCTGTTTCCGCCTCTGTCTCAACTGCTGCAGTGCATCCCAGCTCCGGTGCCTCTGTCCAGTACGGATCATCCTCACCCTTTACTTCTTTTATAATAGAAGGAGCTTCTGCTGTTCCCTCGTCTTTCTTCTCAATATCAACTCTGTATTCCGGAGCTTCCTTATCCGCGCCATACTGACGGAAGGTAAACCATTTCTCGGAATCCATAAGCTCTGCAGTCTCTGTCTCGCCTGCATTTAATAATGTGAAATTATTCTTTGCTTCTCCGTCACCATTCTCACGGATCTGTACTTTTTTCTGAAAAAATTCAATCTCATATAGGCTGCCTGCCGGATACTGAACCAGTTTTTCAAGCATGGCTGCCATCTTTGCAAATGTAACGTCAGCCGCAACAGTACAGCGTCTCCATACCGGCGGTTTCGTTCCTTTTCTTGTGATTTTTAACTGATAAAACATTCCTGTGTTCCTCTCCTGTAAATATATGCCGGATCAGAAGATACGAATAACTCCTGATCCGGCGTAAGCAACTTCCCCTATGTTATACAAAAACAGGGAAATTGTCAATATTTGAGAGGCTTCTACAACACAATATCATATTTCTCAACCTGGATCACAGCATTTCCGTCACTGTGAAACAGAATCTCATCTGCTTCCACTGGTGTTGGAATCACGGTAGTCGCAGTTTTGCTTCCATCATTGATAAAAAGCTCTATGGAGCTTCGATCCAGGATAAAACGCAGCTTCAGATTTTGTCTGTCATCTGTGATCTGGAGCTTTCTTGTACATACAACATCACGCTGCACCCCGCTCCAGGTTCTGTCGATCTCCAGTATCTGTCTTTTTCGATCATAGGTAAAGACCGTTGTATATTCTTCATTGCGTGCAAGCTCGATCCGGAACTCATTGTACACATCCAATGCTTCCTGATTTAGATTTCCGGAGTTCCTGCTTCCATCCATGATGCCATCTGCGTTCTGCAGTTCCACAGTCAGATCGATCATTCGGCCACGGACGCCTTCAAGGCTTAAGCTCTCACCCACTTTTACATTCTCATAACAGCAACGGTTTTTCCGATAATTCTCAATTTCCCGGACCGGCTTCTGCCAGATCTTTCCGTCACGATATTCCAGCTCTCTCGGAAGAGTCATCATTCCCTGCCATCTCTGCTTTTCCTTGATCACACAGCTATCCCAGGATTTCATCCAGGCGATCATCACTCTTCTTCCATCTGGAAGAAGGGTTGTCTGCGGCGCATAAAAATCAAGTCCGTAGTCCAGACTTACCGGTGCGTCTTTTTCAAATGTATGTTTTTCGCTGTCATAATCTCCCGTAAAATACAGGGAATTATGTCCATTATGAAACTCATACCCTTTTGCACGCATATGCTGCGGAGAACAGATCAGCACATGTTTATCCCCGAGCGGAAAGAAATCGGGGCATTCCCACATAACACCGATTTCTCCTGTGGAGTTCTCCGCAAGAATTGTTTCAAATTTCCATTCTTTCAGATCTTTACTGGAAAACAGAACTACCTGTCCAGGAATTTCTTCGCTGCGGCATCCTACGAGCATATGGTATGTTCCGTTATCTTCCCATACCTTCGGATCACGGAAATCAACTCTGCTGCATTTCTCCGGAAGCATATCCCCGGTGACTACCGGATTTTTCTCTGCCTTTACATAATCTTTTCCGTCACCCCAGGCAATGCACTGATTCTGCCGGACTTCTTCTTTTCCATCCGGCAGCTTTTCTGTTGTAACTCCTGTGTAGATCAAAGCCTGTTTTCCATCCGCTTCAATAGCACTTCCGGAAAAGCATCCCTCTCGATCATATTCCTGATCCGGTGCAAGCGCTGCAGGAAGCTGCTCCCATCTGATCATATCCTCCGTCACACTGTGGCCCCAGTGCATAGGGCCCCAGTCACGGCTGTAAGGATGATACTGGTAAAAAAGATGTACCTTTCCTTTAAAAACAGAAAATCCATTGGGATCATTGATCCAGCCAACCGGTGCAGATACATGAAAGGCCGGTTTCTCTTCCTGCGGGATATTTTTTGCTTCCTCTATTTCATAAAGACGTGCTTTTTCAAGTTTTTCACTCATACTCTGCTCTCTCTTTCTTTTTTATGTTTCTGACCGGTATCTTTTTCTGTTTTTATTTCTCTGTCTCACTAAGAGACTTCTGATACTGGTCAAAATATTTCTGTTTGATTGCCAGATAATCAGACAGTCCATACTGCTCCATCTTTTTCAGATAGGAATCCCATTCTTTATCGATGCCGCCATTCAGGATCCAGTCTGCTTTTTTCTGTTCCGCATACTTCTTGATATCCGTGTCGTACTGAGATACCTTATTGGTATCATCAATACTCATAAATACATTCGGATACACATATTTACTGTTCATATCCTTAAGATATGTTTCGTGCATATTGTCGAGACGCCATTTTGCATCTGCCGGCTCTGTTACATATACATCGTAATACTCGTTAAGTATTGCCAACGGTCCATTTACAGACTGTGCTTCACGAACCTCTACCGGAGATGCATCTCCCAGATCCATATGTTTCAGCATCTGGCCACCTTCTGCATTCTCGGACATCTCAAAGATATTAAATGAATCTTTTTCCCCGTAAGTACCCCAGTTATTCTGCGGAGACTGGATCGGTGCATACATCTGATCGATCCATGCTGCTGCCAGTGCCGTATTCCGACAGCTTGTAGTCAGAACGCAGCGTCCTCTGTCAAAGCCACTGGTTTCACTGTTATTCTGTCTTGTGATATTTACAAGACCATCCGGACCGGCCAGCGCCGGGAGCATTACATAATCTTCATTGTTATCAATATTTGCAATATCCCAGGTGAAACACAGACCATATCTGTGGTTCTTACCTTTTGCAACATAAGTTGACCATTCCTGGGTAAAAGCCTCCGGATCCACCAGCTTTTCTTCTACCAACTGATGGAGCCACTGAATACCTTCTTTATAGCCTTCCTGTACAGTTGTATAAATAACGGTTCCATCATCTTTCACTGCAAAATGATCACCGGTGTCACCATATCCTTCTCCGAATCCGTTGATGAGAATTGCAGGATCCTGATCACCATTATTGATGATAAAGGACATCGGGATCACACCACCCTCAATGTTGAATTTCTTTTCCAGTTTATCTGCATTGTCGCGGAAAGCGACCAGAACCTGTTCCAGTTCCTCAGTTGTAGTCGGAACGTCCAGCTTCAGATAATCCAGCCATTTTTTATTAATGTAGGGAATATCTCCAATTGCCTGAATGGCTTCTTTCCCCGCACCAAGCTGCTCGATCCATGGGAAAGAATAAATATGTCCGTCCGGTGCTGTACACATTGTTCTGTATTCCGGGTATTTTTCAAATACAGCCTTAAGATTCGGCATGTATTTATCAATGAGATTTTCTACCGGAATAATGATTCCCTGTTTGGCATAACGAAGAAGATCATAATCACTCATCCCTGCGTTAAAAAGTCCATCCGGAAGATTTCCGAACTGTGCCAGCGCCAGATTTTTTTTGTCATCAAACTGATCCGACACAAAACAGGTCCAGTCAATGTGGACATTGGTCTGCTTTTCCAGTCTTTTAAAAATCGTTCTTTCATTAGGTTCCTGTGTAGATGTTGCAGGTGCACTGGTAATAAAAGACAGCTCTGCTTTTTCTTTCAGAGGAAAGGACACATCTTCCACCGGGATATCCGGATCTGTTTCTGCTTTCATGTGTTCTTTTCCGTTTCCACATCCGGCACTGCATACCATTATAATTGCAGAAAGCCCGATTGCCAATAATGCCTTCATTCTTTTTTTCATCATTATCAACCTCCTGTCATCAGCCTTTTACAGAACCAACCATAATGCCCTGGTCAAAATATTTCTGGAAGAATGGATACATGATCAGAAGCGGTAAACTTGATACAATGATCGTAGCATATTTCAGAAGTTCCGCTACCTTTGCCATCTGTGCAGTACTCTGGATATCTGCGATCATTCCGGGCTGCGGTGTATTCTGTACAAGGATGGAACGAAGTACCAGCTGCAATGGCTGCAGTTTCGCATCATTCAAATAAATCATAGCATCAAAATAACTGTTCCACATTCCTACAAAGGACCACAGTGCAAGCACTGCGATGATCGGTTTGCATACCGGCATCATAATCTTGAAAAAATGCTCGATTTCCGTGGCACCGTCAATGGCAGATGCCTCTCTGAGTTCCTTGGGGATAGACTGATAATAGGTTCTGGCAAGGATCATGTTCCAGACATTAAACGCACCCGGAAGCAGGATTGCCCAGATTGTATTTACCAGATGCAGCTGATTGATCAGGATAAAAGTCGGGATCATTCCTCCACCGAAAAACATGGTAATGAGAAAAATAACATTGAAGAAATTTCTTCCCACAAATTCTTTCTTGGACATTGGATATGCTGCCAGCAGAGTTACCAGAACTGAAATAATGGTAAACACCAGGGAATAAAAAAATGAGTTTGCAAAGCCTCTCCAGATCATATTATTTTCAAGAACTCTGCGGTACGCATCGATCGTCCACTTCCGCACATCAAAGCTGATCCCCTGGCTGTTCAGCACATTCGGATCCATAAAGGATGCGATCACAACATATAAAAGCGGAACCAGAATGGAAAGTACAAATGCACCCAGAAGTACGTATCCGATTCCTAAAATGGCTTTGTCAGATGCCGAATATTTCTTTTTCTTTGCTTTTGCCATAACAGCACCTCCTATAATCCCTCTCCGTCATTCAGTTTCTTGACTACCCAGTTTACAAAGATCAAAAGAATTACATTGATCACTGAATTAAACAGCCCCACTGCTGTAGAATATCCATAGTCTCCATTCAGAAGACCGATTCTGTATACATAAGTAGAAAGAATCTCAGATGCAGGGAGGTTCATATCTGTCTGCAGTGCATATGCTTTTTCAAAACCAATGCTCATAATATTTCCGGCCTGAAGGATAAACTGGATCACAATGATGTTTTTAATAGCCGGAAGCTGTACATACCAGATCTGCTGCAGGATATTTGCTCCATCCACCACTGCTGCCTCTTCCAGATCCTTACTTGCATTGGCAAGTGCTGCAGTATACATAATGGATGCCCATCCGGCTGTCTGCCAGATTCCGCTGGCTATGTAAATGGTACGAAATGCTGCCGGCATAGTCATCCAGTTGGCATCGGAACCGATCAGTTTATTCAGCGGACCTACCGGTGAAAGAAACATACGAACCATACCGCAGAGTACGATAACGGAAATAAAATTCGGCGCATAGATCAGAAGCTGAATTTTTTTCCTGATCCCGGCTCTCCGGATCTGATTCAGAAGAAGTGCCAGGATGATCGGAATCGGAAATCCCCACAGTAGTCCGTAAATACTCAGTTTCAGAGTGTTCACAAGATAATTCATAAAATCCGGTGATGCCAGAAATCTCCGGAAGTATTCCAGTCCTACCCATTTGCTTCCAAATACACCATCAATGACATTATAGTCCTCAAAAGCGATCAGTACGCCACCCATGGGCACGTATTTGAAGATGATCGTCAGAAGAAGTGCAGGCAGCAGAAAAAACACATACAGCTGCCAGTTCTTTTTCACATACTGAAGCTTTTCTGCAGCAGTTCTTTTTCCTGCCGGAACAGCTTTCGCAGAACCTTTTTTCATTCTCTTTTCCTCCCTTTTTTGTTCTTTCGTTCTTGTTTAGCAACCGGTAAAGTAACCGGTTACTTTATAATTTGATACTACTATATGACATAGCTTCTGTCAACCTTTTTTGTTAATTTATTCAAGAAAAGTTACCGGTAACTTAACTGGTTATTTTTTTTATTGCTATTTAACGTCTGTATTGTTATACTTAATTACATCAATCCAATTATCCTGTACGGTCTGCAGCTTTCTCTTATATGATCACATCTGCATTCCGTATCATAACTTTCTGCTATTAAAAGGAGACTATTTTTTTATGGCTAAAAAACAGGTAACATTTGCTGATATTGCAGAATACACTGGTTTTTCCAAGACTACGATCTCCAGATATTTCAATCATCCGGATTCTCTGACCCTGGAAAATCAGGAAAAGATCGCAAAAGCCCTTGATGAGCTCGGCTACAGAAAAAACAAGCTTGCCAGGGTTCTTGCCAATGGAAAAAGCGAATTTGTAGGGATCATTGTCCCGAACCTTTATCTTCATTATTATTCCGAAATGCTGACACAGCTTCTTCGAAGTTACTCCGATTATCATTACAAATTTCTGGTTTTTGTCAGTGATGGCGGCCCGGAGAAAGAAATGCAGTATCTGGACGAGCTGATGGCTTATAAGATTGAAGGACTTATTGTTCTCAGCCATACTCTTTCCTCTGAAAAACTGGCTTCCTATAATATTCCTGTGATCGCCATTGAACGTGAAGCGGAACATATATGCAGCGTTACAACAGACAATTACATGGGCGGCATGCAGGCTACTTCTCTGCTGATACGCAATCAGTGTGATGTACTGATCCACATCAATGTCCATGTACCTGAGAATATTCCGGCTTATGACCGTATCCGTGCCTTTGAGGAAACATGCCGGGAATATCATGTTCCTTATGAACTGAACCTTAATGTTTCCGGTGATTCCTATCAGGAGCTTTTTGAACAGATGCGTGTGATCTTTCAGGATATTGACAGTAAATATTCCGGTCAGAAAAAAGGCATATTTTTATCCAATGATACTTACGCAAATATATTTCTCAATCTGATCTTCCAGAAATACAACTGTCTGCCGGATGAATATCAGATCATCGGATTCGATAATTCACCCATTGCTGCGGAGTCCATCATTCCGATCACTACTATTGGACAGCAGATTGATGTGATCGCACAGACTACCATGGAACTGCTTGTGGAACAGATGAACGAAATGAAGAAAAGAAAACCGGCACCGCTTCAAAAACCGATCCACAAAAAGATCACTCCGGTTCTGATACGACGGCAGACAACCGGAGACTGAAAATACTTACAACATTTTTCCATATTCCATAACAACCCGTATATTCATGTACCGGAAACTTCATGCTATAATTCTGTGGAAAAATGTCAGATAACCATTACCGCCGGGAAATATTTGACAGGTTTCCCGACATCTATAAATATCTATTCAGGGAGGAAATCATGAAAAAAGATCAGGAAATTTTTCAGGAACGTTTAAACCATCATCACGACGAGCTTCGATGGCTGTACACAGAGCTTTATCACAATGACGATATGTTTGCGGAGCTCTGCGACCAGATGTACCAGTATTTTACAGCACGCCGCCGCGCGCTCAAAAACCGCGACCTGGAAAGAGAAAAAAATCCGGACTGGTTCCGCCAGAAGGATATGCTTGGCATGATGCTCTATATTGACAATTTTGCCGGCAACATCAAGGGAGTTTCTGCCAAGCTTCCATATCTTAAGGAATGCAACGTGAACTGTCTTCATTTGATGCCGTTCCTTGATACCCCGAAGGGCCGTTCCGACGGTGGTTACGCAGTAGCCGACTTCCGCAAAGTCCGCCCGGACCTTGGTACTATGAAGGATCTGGCTGCCCTTGCAGATAAATGCCACAAAAACGGGATGAACCTGTGTATGGATTTTGTTATGAACCACACCTCCGAGGATCATGAGTGGGCCAAAAAAGCACGCCAGGGTGACGGCGAATATATGAGCCGCTACTTCTTCTACAACAACCGTGAAATCCCGGACGAGTACGAAAAGACCGTACCACAGGTATTCCCAACCACTGCTCCGGGGAACTTTACCTGGCTTCCGGATATCGGTCACTATGTCATGACTACCTTTTATCCGTACCAGTGGGATCTGAACTACGGCAATCCCCGTGTTTTCAATGAGATGATGTACAACTTCCTCTTCCTTGCAAACCAGGGAATGGACGTGATCCGTATCGATGCGGTTCCGTATATCTGGAAGGAACTGGGAACTCCTTGCCGTAACCTGAAGCAGGTACATACGATCGTTCGTATGATGCGTATGATCGCCGAGATCGTCTGCCCAAGTGTTGTACTTCTGGGTGAGGTCGTTATGGAGCCGGAGAAGGTTGTTCCCTATTTCGGAACCGTAGAGAAGCCGGAATGCCATATGCTTTACAATGTAACAACCATGGCTACAACCTGGAACAGCATTGCCACTCGTGATATCCGCCTTCTGAAAAAACAGATGGATATTGTAAACAGCCTTCCGAAGCAGTACACCTTCCTGAATTATCTCCGCTGCCATGACGATATCGGCTGGGGACTTGATTTCGCCACCCTGAAAGAATGGGACATGGATGAGCCATCCCATAAGCGTTACCTGAATGATTTCTTTACAGGAAAGCATCCGGGAAGCGACAGCCGCGGAGAGCTCTATAATGATGACCCGGTAACTCAGGATGCCCGCTTCTGCGGAACTACTGCTTCCATGTGCGGGATTGAGGCTGCTCTTTTTGAAAAAGATGACGAGAAACTGAAAAGGGGTATCCGCGAGGATCTGATGCTTCACGCATATATGCTTACCCAGTCCGGAATCCCGATGCTTTACAGCTCCGATGAAATCGGACGTCTCAATGATTATTCCTATAAAGAGGATCCGGATAAGGCTGCAGATTCCCGCTATATCCACCGTGGTGCTTTCCAGTGGGAGCTTGCCGAAAAAAGAAACTCCAAATCCTCCGTTGAGGGACAGATCTTCCAGACTCTTAGCCGCATGGAGCAGATCCGCAGCCAGGAATCTGTTTTTGATAAGGACTGTGACGTGTATACATACGATGTTCATGATGACAGCATCCTCTGCATCCTCCGCCAGAAAGGAAACGAACGTTTCATCGGAATCTTCAATTTCAGTGACAGCGAAAAAACTGCCTGGATGCAGGAGGAAGGAACCTTCCGTGATCTGATCACTGACCAGACACTGGAGCTTAAGGACGTGGAGCTTCCGGCTTATGGATTTATGTGGTGTAAGAGGATGTAACTGTTACTTGGTAAATAAAAAAGACGTGGCCTTACGGATCCACGTCTTTTTATTATGTTATATCTTTATTTTTTATAAGCTGTTCTGACATTCAGAAATTACTTGCAGAGCTCCTCTGCCATTGCATCGATCTCTGCCACATTCTCATCGCTGAGGGAGGACATGATCTTTACATTGTTCTCAAGCCATGTGATATTTTTACTCTTCTCGAACATTCCTTTCATGACTTTAGCTGCAGTCGGTGCCCAGCTTCCGTTCTCAATGAGGCCGATGGTGCGGTTCTGGTAATTACGCTCTGTCAGGTTCTCGATGAATGTACGCATAAACGGGAAGGCTTCTCCGTTGTATGTAATGCTGGCCAGTACCAGCTTGCCGTAGCGGAAAGCGTCTTCCACTGCCTCTGCCATGTCTTCTCTTGCAAGATCGCAGACAACAACCTTCGGGCAGCCCTTTTCTTCCAGCTTCTGTGCAAGAAGCTCTGCTGCTTTCTTTGTATGTCCGTATACAGATGTGTAGGCGATCATTACGCCTTCGCTCTCTACTTTATAAGAAGACCAGATATCATATTTCTCCAGATAATGTCCAAGATTCTCAGTAAGAACCGGTCCGTGAAGCGGGCAGATGGTCTGGATATCAAGAGTTGCTGCTGCCTTGAGAAGCTTCTGTACCTGCGGACCGTATTTTCCGACGATTCCGATATAGTAGCGACGTGCTTCGCGGTCCCAGTCCTCTTCTACATCAAGGGCTCCGAATTTGCCGAAGCCATCAGCAGAAAACAGGACCTTGTCTGTGCTGTCATATGTAACCATGACCTCCGGCCAGTGAACCATCGGTGCAAATACGAAGGTAAGGACGTGTTTTCCAAGTGTCAGAGTGTCACCATTTGCTACAATATGTTTCTTTCCTTCCAGATCCATTCCACGGAAGAAATTCTCCATCATGGTGAAAGTTTTTGTGTTGGCAACAACAGTTGTATCCGGGTATGCTTTCATGAAATTCTCAATGTTTGCTGCATGATCCGGCTCCATATGCTGAACTACAAGATAATCCGGTTTCGCGCCATCCAGAACTTCTGCTACTTTTCCCAGCCACTCTTCTGTGAAGCCGGCATCTACAGTATCCATAACTGCAATCTTCTCATCCTTGATCACATAAGAGTTGTAGGACATTCCGTTTGGTACTACATACTGTCCCTCGAATAAGTCTACCTGATGATCGTTTACTCCTACATAATAAATATCATTTCCGATTTTCATTGTATTGGTTTCCTCCTTAGTCTGCTGTATTTTATTTTTCCAATATTTCTGAAAACACTTTCTTATTGCTCTCATTTATTATATCATTGTTCGTACTGAAATCAATGTAGAATCTATAAATAAAAACAAACCTCTGCGCCTGGTAAAAGAGCTATTTTCCCCTCTTTACAAACCTATTCCAACATAGTATTGTATACCTTGGATGAAGGAATTTTTTATAATTTTTATGAGGTAAACTATGTGTGAAAATGAAAAAAAGAAAACGTCTTCCATTGAGATGACCTCCGGCTCTCTCTGGAAAAATCTCCTCCTTTTCAGCCTTCCCCTGATGGGGTCCCAGGTGTTGGAGGTTCTTTTTAATTTAAGTGATGTTGCGGTTGTGGGGCGATTTGCAGATTACATGGCACTTGGAGCTGTGGGTTCCACAACTCTGCTGGTCACTTTATTTACCGGAATCCTGATCGGCATGGGCGCCGGAGTCAATGTTCGTGTAGCACACGAGCTTGGTGCCGAAAACAGAAAAGGTACCGAAGAAACAATCCATACATCTCTTCTTCTCTGTGCCCTCGCAGGACTTCTGGTCTGTGTCGTCTGTCTTCTGTTTTCCGGACAGATGCTGTCCATGATGAATACGAAACCGGAGCTGATGGACCAGGCTGTTTTATATATGAAGATTTATGCTCTGGGTATGCCGGCCATGGCTGTATACAATTTCGGTAACGGCGTATTAAGTGCCCGCGGCGATACGAAGCGACCGCTGATCTATCTTTCCATTGCCGGAGTGATCAACGTTCTTCTGAACCTGTTTTTCGTTATCGTCTGTCATATGGCCGCCGCAGGTGTGGCAACTGCCAGCGCGATCGCCCTGTATATATCCGCTGCTCTGGTAATGATCCACCTCCTCCGGAGAAAAGACGAATGCAGGGTATCCCTGCGTAAGCTCCATCTTCACCCAAAGGCCTGTAAAGCAGTACTGCTTCTTGGTATTCCCACAGGTCTGCAGAACGGAATTTTTGCCATTGCAAATCTGTTCGTACAGGCCGGCGTCAACTCCTTCGATGCAGTCACGGTTTCCGGAAATGCTGCCGCTGCAAATGCAGACTCTCTGATCTACAACGTCATGTTCGCCTTCTATACTGCATGCGCAAGCTTCATCGGCCAGAACTGGGGTGCCGGAAATAAAAAACGTATGCTGAAGACTTATGGGATCAGCCTTACATATGCCTTCATCGCAGGCGCGATCCTTGGTGGACTGCTTCTTGTTTTCGGTCCGCAGTTTTTGTCACTGTTTGCCACAGAACCGGCCGTCATTGATGCCGGCATGGAAAGGATCCGGATCATGGGCTTCAGCTATGCCTTCAGCTGTTTTATGGATTGCAGCATCGCCGCTTCCCGTGGCATCGGAAAAAGTATCCCACCGACCATCATCATTATTCTGGGATCCTGTGTATTCCGTGTCATCTGGTTCTATACGGTGTTCGCACACTTCCAGACCATTTCCTCGCTTTATCTCCTGTATATTTTCTCATGGGGAATTACAGGCTTTGCGGAGGTTCTGTTCTTTGCTGTAAGCTTCCGGAAAATACGAGTCTGAGCTTTCTCGCGTTTTATGTACATTTGTCTTTACAAGACGGACATGATTGTATATAATTATCCTGTTGTGCTTTTACATGATGCAGTAGTAGCAGTTTAGAACAATCAGCCCTTTACACCGGATCGTTGCTTTGCGGCTCAGCATTTTTTAGCACACTCACACAATAGGAAAGAGGAAACTAGTTATGAAAAAACTGATTCAAAAATGGAACAGCATCAACCTGATCAAGCGCATCATCTGTGGCCTGATCGTTGGTATCATTCTCGGACTTGCGATCCCCCAGGCATCTGTGATCTCCATTCTCGGTGATCTGTTCGTCGGTGCTCTTCGTGGAATTGCTCCGCTTCTGGTGTTCTTCCTGGTAATGAGCTCTCTGTGCCACATGGGAAAAGGCCAGAAAACAAACATGAAATTCGTTGTTGTACTTTATCTTCTGGGAAATGTACTCTCAGCACTGGCAGCTGTGATCTCCAGCCGCCTGTTCCCGATCATGCTGACTTTTTCCGAAAATACAAATACTTCCGACGTCACTCCGCCAAGCGGTGTTGCAGAGGTCCTCAAAAACCTTCTGATGAACATTGTTTCCAACCCGGTTGACGCACTTGTCAACGCCAACTATATCGGTATCCTTGCATGGGCCATCATCTTCGGTATCGCACTGAAGGCCGCAAGTGAAACTACCAAGACTGTCATCGAAAACATTTCCGATGCAACCTCCACAGCCGTAAGATGGATCATCAGCCTTGCCCCATTTGGTATCATGGGCCTGATCTTCACAACCATCTCCGAGCAGGGGCTTGGCGTACTGTTAAGCTATGGCCGTCTGATCTGTGTACTGGTGGGAACCATGCTCTTTGTTGCACTGGTGATCAACCCGATTATTACTTTCATCTGCACACGCCAGAATCCGTATCCGCTGGTTCTGCGCTGCCTGAAGGACAGTGGTATCACAGCCTTCTTTACAAGAAGCTCTGCCGCCAACATTCCGGTAAACATGGAGCTGTGCAAGGATCTCGGACTTGATGAGGATACCTACTCCATCTCCATCCCTCTTGGTGCGACCATCAACATGGGTGGTGCAGCGATCACCATTTCCATCATGGCTCTGGCAGCTGCACATACACTCGGTATCAGCGTAGACTTCCCGACCGCTCTGATCCTCTGCATCCTGGCTGCTGCAAGTGCGGCTGGTGCTTCCGGAGTTGCCGGCGGTTCTCTTCTTCTGATCCCGATGGCCTGCAGCCTTTTCGGAATCCCCAATGATGTTGCCATGCAGGTAGTTGGTGTCGGTTTCATCGTAGGCGTGATCCAGGATTCCTGTGAGACAGCACTGAACTCTTCCACAGACGTACTTTACACAGCATGCGCCTGCAGGATCAGAAAGAATAAATGATCACACTTATAAACCGTCAGGCGGATATTCGTAATTGAAGCAGGGGACTCCCTTGATTCGGTTAAAAGGAGCAGATCTTCCGTATTTGGAAAATCTGCTCCTTTTTTGGCTTAATTCCTGCAATATCTGCCCATATAAAATTATCCGTAATCGGTAAATAAAACATCCTCTACATTCGAAAAAACTTCCAGTTCTCTCCCATCTGCACAGCCAGATATACGATCTCAAAGATCACAGCTACAGATCCAAGCTTAAAAAGCAGGGAATCCACAAAGCCTCCTGCCTTACAGAAATCCAGCGCAATGCCGCCCGGCAGCGGATACAGGATCCGTACCCGTTTCCGGTTAAAGCAGTCCAGCACCAGATGTGATGCGAATCCAACCACAAAATAAAGGACCAGCTGCACGGACACCATGGATATGGCTGCACTTAAAATGGCCATAGCCATGATCGAATGCATAAATGACCGGTGCGGCTGATTTTTTCCAAAGGCGCAGACTGCAATAAAAATAATAACTCCCATGGCAACCGGCGCCATAGACTGGTTATTGCGGATCTTTTCCCAGATGGAAAAATCATAAAGATAATTCAATGCGATCTCTGCTGCCACAAGCAGTACCGCGATCAGCGTGATCCGGTTCGCATTCTTATGGGATTTGGAGGTTCCCACATCAATGTCGCTGATCAATGCTCCAAGCATTCCTGTTCCTGCCGCAAGTACCAGACCGGAAACCGTAGAGGGCTGTGTAACTGCCAGCACTGTTCCGAGTCCGACTGCCGCGTGTGTTTTTCCTGTCATAATTCTCCCCTTATTGTAAAAAATCTTCCGTTATTCAGGATTATCCACTGCTACAGATCAGACACTCCCTTCTGATCTTCTGCATATATAAATGTATCACTTTATCATTTACCGCAGATCTAAAAATACAATAAGGCAGCTGTCAGCCTTACCTTTTACTGACAGCTGCCTCCACGAAACAGCATTATATCACATAAAAAATCATGATTCTATCTAAAATCTTTCTACTTTCTTTCACGTCCCGTTTAAAGGGAATATGTCTCTTGGATCTCTCTTTTAATCAGACCAGTTCATACGTCCGTAGCGAAGTGCAAGACCATGGATCTCTTTCTGAAGCTTCACAGTCAGCTCCCTTTTGCGGATCCTCCACTTCCAGTTCTTTCCTACTGTGGAAGGCTGGTTCATTCTGCAGCTGTTATCCAGGCCCATATAATCCTGCATAGGGATCACACAGAGCTTTGCACTGCTTCTCATAACCAGGCTGATAAAGCATTTATGCAGCTCTTTATCCGGTGTATAGTTATCACAGAGATAATCCCTGGCAAGCTTACGCTCTTTTGCCATAATGCTCTTCCACCATCCGGCGATGGTCTCATTATCATGGGTTCCTGTGTATGCCACACTGTTCTCCGGATAGTTGTGTGGAAGATAATCGTTGGCACAGCCGGAATCTCTGGAATCAAACGCAAACTCCAGGACCTTCATTCCCGGGAATCCACTGTCATGGACAAGCTGACGCACGGAATCTGTCACATAGCCAAGATCCTCCGCAATGACCTGCTTCCAGCCAAGGGCCTGCTCCACTTTGCGGAACAGATCGATCCCGGGACCTTTTTCCCAGTGACCGCCAATGGCATTTTCTGCACCGTACGGAATGGAAAAATACTCGTCAAAGCCACGGAAATGATCGATCCTTACCACGTCATAAAGGCGGAATACGTAGCTCAGTCTGGAAATCCACCACTGATATCCTGTATTTCTGTGGTAATCCCAGCGGTACAGTGGATTTCCCCAAAGCTGTCCTGTTGCGGAAAAACCGTCCGGCGGGCATCCGGCTACAGCCACCGGCACATTCTCCTCATCCAGCTGGAAAAGCTCCGGATGAGCCCAGGTATCTGCACTGTCCATAGCTACATAGATCGGGATATCTCCGATGATCTGAATGCCTTTTTCGTTGGCATATTTTTTCAGTTTCATCCACTGCTCATAGAATTTGAACTGCATATACTGCTGGAATTCAATATCAAAATATAATTCTCTGCGATAGTAGTCCATGGCATTTGCCCAGCGAAGGCGGATATCCTCTGCCCATTTTGTCCACTCAACACCGCCGAACTGATCCTTTACTGCCATAAAAAGTGCATAGTCGGAAAGCCACCAGCTGTTTTCTGCAACAAATTTCTGATAATCCAGATTCTCGCTGATGTTGCTGTTTTCGTAAGCTTTGCGGAGAAGCTTGTAACGGCCTTTGTAGATTTTTTCATAGTCTACGCTGTCTGCTCTTCTTCCCCAGCTGACCTTATCACAGTCCTCCTTTGTAAGGACGCCTTCCTCCACCAGTGCCTTCAGGCTGATAAAATACGGATTTCCCGCAAAAGTGGAGAAGGACTGGTACGGAGAATCTCCGTAACTGGTAGGTCCCAGCGGAAGGATCTGCCAGTAGCTCTGTCCCGCTTCCTTCAGCCAGTCCACAAAATCATAGGCACTCTTTGAAAAACATCCGATGCCGTACTCTGACGGCAGGCTTGTGATCGGCATCAGAATGCCGGCTGCTCTTTTATCCATATCTTTTCTCTCCTTATGTTGAGCCCTGTATCTCAGAGCATCTTATCTATTATCCTCTCACGGATGCATATTCATATAATTTACGCAATCGTTTGCATAAATTATACGTCCATTTTGCATGAAGTGCAATGCGTTTTTGTCTTTTCTACCTTTCTTACAATTTTTATATCCTGATTTTGTGCAGTTTTTCATCATGCCAAGCAGAAATCTGTCTGCATCTCACTACCTGATTTTCTGTGCATCTGTTTTTACGCAATTTCATGCAATTTTCCGTGCAATATGTTTGACAGTATCCTTGTTATGAACTACAATATCTCTATCAGACTGAGATAAAAAAGCCGGATCAGAGGCATACTTCCGCTTTGATCCGGCATATCCGTGAGGAGGCAAATTTATGGCAGTAACCATCAAAGATGTGGCAGCTCTGGCCGGGGTGTCCCCGTCCACCGTTTCCAGAACCTGCAAAAATAATCCATCTATCAGTGAAGAAACCAAGGAACGTGTACGCAGAGCCATGGCGGAGCTTGGCTATGAGCCGAATTTCCAGGCCAGCAACCTGGCAGCACAGATTTCCCGCTCCATCGGTATCATCCTGCCTCCATCCCCAAAGGAGACATACGAGAATTCCTTTTACCTTGAGACGATCCGGGGGATCAGCCACTACTGTAACGCACATCAGTATATCAGCACCATTGTTACCGGTCAGAATGAAGAAGAGATCCTTAACGCAGTACGTTCCATGTCCAGAAGCGGTAAGGTTGACGGATTTATTGTTCTTTATTCCCGTGTGAATGATCCTGTTATTGATTTTCTTTTCAGTGAAGGACTTCTCTATATCCTGATTGGAAAACCGGCACAATACACCAATCATACGATCTATATCGATAATGACAACCTTCTGGCCGGACAGGAGGCAACGGAGTATCTTTATGCTCTGGGCCACCGGAAGATCGCTTATCTGGGTGTAGATAATTCCCTGGTCTTTTCCGCAGACCGCAAAACCGGCTACATGACTGCGCTGATCAGCCACGGATTAACCGTACAGCCCGAATACTGTATAGAGGTTCCTGCCGCTTCCCAGAATGAGTTTCAGGAGCTTCGAAAGCTGCTTTTAAGTGAGGAGCGCCCTACAGCTGTGCTTGTCAGTGATGATATTCTGGCGCTTTCCCTGGAAAGGATCTGTATGGAAGCAGATATCTCCATACCGGAGGATCTGTCCATTCTTTCCTTTAACAACTCACTTTTTGCCAGACTGACTTCGCCTCAG
Organism: Ruminococcus sp. AF17-12; assembly: GCF_003479245.1. NCBI lineage: Bacteria > Bacillati > Bacillota > Clostridia > Eubacteriales > Oscillospiraceae > Ruminococcus > Ruminococcus sp. AF17-12. The sequence goes on along the minus strand of NZ_QUGY01000021.1, from coordinate 26,471 downwards.
CTGACCTCCATTGATATTAACTCCGGGCAGCTTGGAATGGAAGCAGCCACGCAGATGATCAGTCATATCGAAAATCCGAGCCTTCCGGCCACAAAGATCATTGTACCTCACCAGCTGATCGAAAGGGACAGCTGCCGGAGGATCTGATCTGCTTTCAAACAAAAAACAGGTATCTTCTCTGCTGACTGTGTATTGACCACCACTTATCGATCTGACATTGGTGGTCGATCTACCGCCCGGCAAAAAGATACCTGTTTTTCATTTTTTATAATGCTTTCTCATAACACCAGTACATATGTCCCCAGAGTTCACACTCTCCCACGTTCTCAAAATTCAGCTTATCATAAGAACGGAGTGCTTTTACATTGTCCTTCGCAACAAGAAGATGTACAGCTTTATAGCCCCGCTTCTTCAGTTCTTCCATCACACCCTTAAGAAGTTTCCCGGCAATCCCCTGATTCTGGAATTCCTGACATACTCCCACCCGGGAGACCTCCGCTGACGGCACCATGGTTTCTGACCAGCATGTGAGACATTCCACATTTGGATCATCATCAATGGAGATCACACCTACGATATTTCCCGCATCGTCCCGCATACAGAACAGCGCATCTCTGGAAAGATCAAATTCCACTTCTTTTTCTGAAGGATACTCCTCTGTCCACACACAATAGGGCGTCCCCAGCAATGAACGGTACAGCTTCAGAACTGTATCTGCTTCTTCTCTTTTTACACGCTCGAAATTCATTTTATATCTTTTCTCCTGAAAATACATTCTTTTTCCGCCCGGATCCCGCCAGTATCAGGATCACAGCAAATGTAATGATCTCTGAACTCAGAAAGGAGCTCCACACGCCATTGATCCCAAATAATCCGGAAATAGCTTTTTCCCAGGACCGTCAAATCTGCAATCTGCACCATGTCCTTTTCTGATTCTGGTTTTCATCCCATTTATCATTTATTCTAACTCAAAAAAGCTTCTCTTTTTGTTACTGATAATAACATCTTTCGCTACACCCCGCCGGAAACACTATCCGTTTTAACGTACATTTAAATTCCCTCTCATTTTCTGCAGCGTCCAGAATTTCCAACGCTTTTCGCAAATTCCGGATATCTTTTTCCATGTGATCCACATAGTTTCCCCGGCCAACCAGCTTCAGATGCGTGATCCCTGCCTGCTTCAGCTGGTACAGTGCACACAGTCCACAGCCTGTCTCACCACAAAGATATCCGGATTCATCATATGCTTTCAGATCCGGTTCCTGATCCCACGCCTGCTCCTGAAGAGCCACTATTTTTTCCGGAACAGCCTCACCATTCCGTACAGTTCCAAGCCAATAGGGCACCCTGCAAAGATATCCCATCTCATCACAGTGAAGAGAATTACAGAATGCTCCCGTAAACTGGCACATTTCATTCAGCACAAAGGCTTCGAACTCCATTCCCGCCTCCGGTCGGATTCCGGCCTGTTTTTCCACTTCTCTCTGAGATGCAATAACAGACTGCATATCCCGGAACGTGTTTTTCCGATGAAAGATCAATCTCTTCAGAGGAAAGCGCCGGAACATCTTCAGCATTTCGCTGTTCACTTCCCCTGTCTCTCCGCTGAGATGGATCTCACAGGAAATCCCCCTGTTTTTCAGATAAACAAGAAGCGCCGGATCTGCAATGATATAGCTTCGAAATCCAATTCCCATGCACTTTTCTATGATATCTCCGATCTCCGGATACTGTTCCGGAAGATAATACAGGGAATTGAAGGTGAGATGCACCGGCTTTTTATATTTTTTCACCATCCGGGAAAGAATTTCCAGCTCACTGTATGCTCCAAGCTGAACATTACAGCAGAGAACCTCCCTGCGATTTAACGGCATTACTGTGCCGTATTTTTCCGCCCAGGAAAAGGGTACATAGCCACAGAAAAATTCATCTGCTCCTGCCTGCACAAAACGTTCATATTCATCTATGGAGCCTAACCCGGCTGTTATTTTCATACTGTTCTCCATGTCCTGTTCCTTTTTTCCGCAATGTATTCTTGTCAAACAGATATTCGTACTCCACCTTCGCAGCCTGCTCATCACCTGTCATATATTAACAACAATGCGATCCGGCTTTGTGCCTTTTATATTTTTCCACATTTCCGTTGACTCCGGAAGTGTTTTATCCACACCAAACAGGGAGTTATACCGCCCTGCCATGTGTAAATGTTCCGGATAAAGCAGTGCGTATTTTTCACAGAATTTCGGACAGTGCTCCGCAAGCTGCTGTGTACCGCGATCTCCGGTGGTGCACAAAGCATACAATGGACAGTACTGCGAAGTGTTTGTCTGATAAAAAGGCAAATGCAGACTGTTTTTTCCCGGCGGAAGCTCCTGTGGATATCCGCAGGACTCCCATTCGTATCTGTGGATATGAAATTCTTCAGCCAGAAAATCCCGATAAAACCCCGCATTCAGGCTGTTTTGCTGAAATAATGAGGTATCACCGGATTTATATTTCATTCGCGGATCCTTTTTTCGTTTATTGAGCAATGTGCCCAGAACAGGATGCAGGCGGGATGTTTTTCCACAGAGCATTTCCACCATGGCCCAGTCATTGACTACGATTTCCACATTCAACCCATGAATACAGCACCAGTTATCCACCTTTTCCAGAAGCTTTCCCACAGACGAAAGCATAAATTCCCGGATATAAGAAAATACCAGTGTGATCTCCGATCCCTCCGAATACATTTTATCCATGATAGAAAAAAGCTGCTCTTCTGTCGGAAACAGGTTATGGCAGAACTGATTTCCAATATAAAATCTGTCCGGTGTCCGGCCTGCAAAATAACTGTGAGTGAGATAATTCTTCTGCCAGTAAGACGCCAGAAAAGCCTGCAGCGGCTGGCACAGATATTCTTCATACAGGGAAGTGCAGTTTAATTCCAGGGCAAACTCTGTATTATCCAAAAGCCTTAATTCTTCTGTACCCATTGTATCCTGTGGATTTCCGGAAGCCTTTTCATTTTCTCTAAAAAACCACCGCTTCTTCTGTTCCTCCAGACTCCTGCAGTGCATCTCATCCAGCTCCGCAGGATAACCGGTCAGTGATTTCGCCAGCTCTCCATCGTCTCCCTCCAGCTTCAGACGGATATATCGGTTGTACTCTCCGGCCAGCCGCCGAACCTCCTGTACATAATCCTTCTGTTCCACTCTCACAGAATATTCCCTGTAAAAATATTTTCCGGTTTTCTTTTCAACTGGCTGTTGATCCTGCAGGCATTGCTCCTCTGCTACACTCATCCCAAACCTCCGGATCTCCACTCTCCTGTACCCGGCTTTTTTCATATCATAAAAACAGATCAGAAACTGCTCCGGTTCCGGGCATTCCTCTGCCAGCCGAAATCGAAATCCATCTTCACCCAGCTCTGTGATCCGGATTTCTTTGCTGTCCATAAAACCGGATAGTAATCCAAATGGTATCATAGCGATCCTCATCAGGAAAGCTTCCTCCCTTCAGACAAAAAAGGAGATGCCATATGCTCCCATACAGCACCTCCCACTGTTCCTGCTTATTTCACTTCTACTAATTCAATTCTGAAATTCAGCTCTTTACCTGCCATCTCATGATTAGCATCGAAAGTAATGGTTTTTTCATCTTTTGCGTTAACTTTAACCGGGAACGGCTGACCATACTGATTGGAGAGGTATACCTGCTGTCCTACAGTAAGATCCTCAGCACCCGGAAGCTGTTCGATCTCAAGTGTAAAAATCGCATCCGGATTCGGCATACCGTAAGCTTCCTCAGGCATCAGATGAACATCTACCACCTGGCCAACCTCCATGTTTGCAACTGCCGCATCAAAGCCTTTGATCATCTGTCCGGCTCCGCAGATGAATTCCAGTGGCTCGCCACGGTCATAGGAAGAATCGAACTGTGTCCCGTCATTAAAGGTTCCTCTGTAATGTGTACGGCAGGTTTTTCCGACATTAGGACCTGTGATAGATGGCTGGGAACCGCATCCGCCGCCACAGCCTCCGCAGGAATGTCCGTCTTCATGACCGCCGCAGGAGTGTCCATCCTCATGGCTTCCGCAGGAATGTCCATCTTCATGATGGTGATGATCACAGTTCACACCTGTGGATACCAGCTCGCCCTTCAGATAAGCATCCACAGCCGCATCTACGTCACCCTGTGCTCCGGAACATAACTCAACACCAGCCTCAGCAAGTGCTGCCTGAGCGCCGCCGCCGATTCCGCCACAGATCAGAACGCTGATTCCCTGCTCTGCAAGAAGTCCTGCAAGTGCACCATGTCCGGTGCCATTGGAGCTGATCACTTCACTGGAAATAACCTTGTTATCCTCCACCTCATATACCTTGAAAAACTCCGTTTTTCCAAAGTGCTGAAAAATGTTTCCATTATCGTATGTTGCTGCAATTTTCATTTGTAAAACCCTCCATTAGTCAGATATGTATTATATTAGTATATCGTGCAGGCAGGATAAAAGCAAGGTTTAACTTCTCTCACAAAAAAACACCTCGCGGGACATTGCCAGTGAACAGTAACCTCTTGCTGTCATTCAATGAATCCAGTATAATAGAAGAATCTGTAAAAATAAAAGATTTTTTAAATAAGAAGGTTTGAACTAAAATGAAATCATACGAAGAATTACTTTCAGATATTGAAGAAGACATGGAACTCATGGGTTCCTCACACATTGTTTATTCCATGGAAGAGGACGACATTGTTACCGATTATGATTATCTTCCATCCGATTCCTGTACGATCTCCATTACCTTAAAGGAGCTTCAGGAAAAGCTTCAGCTGCAGATGCTCTATACAAAAGTTTCCGCTCATACAGCCGGAGCAGATAAAAATGCCCCGAAATTAGCTGTTGTTTTTCCGGGCATCGGATACACTGCTGACAAGCCGCTTCTGTACTATACCAGCCGCCTTGCCAGCAAACACGGCTACAAAATCCGCACTGTATCCTATGGCACCCTCCCGGAAAATGTCAAAGGAGATCCTGAAAAAATGAAACAGGCCTTTGACCTTGCCCTGGAACAAACAGAACGCTCCTTAGGCAGCATCGACTGGAATTCCTATGGCAGCATTCTGTTTATTTCCAAAAGCATTGGTACAGCCATCTCCTCTGCCTATGCTTCCCGACACGATCTGACTGTAAAAAGCATCCTGTTCACGCCTCTTGCAGAGACCTTTTCCTTCCCTCTTGCCGGAAGCATCGCCTTCCACGGCACCGCAGATCCCTGGGCCGAAACCGATTCCATCCAGAAACTGGCAGCGCAGAAAGATGTACCTCTCTTTCTCACCCAAAACGCCAACCATTCTCTGGAAACCGGTGATGTACTGACGGATATCTTTATTCTAAAAACTACAATGGAGCGGGTCCAGCGTTTTATTTAACGCCGGTCCGCTTATTTTTCTCCACCCACTAAAAACTGAGGTGTCAGCTTATTCAGCTCACGATCCATGGAAGTTCTGGAAATATCACTGATGTCCTTCAGGGCAAACACTTTGGAAAAGCCGATCTCCATCATGTGATCCAGATCCCATGCCGGGCGCTTTTTATCACTCATAAACAGCTTACTGCTGAGCTCTTTCCCTGTTTCCGCATCTTCATGAGCATGGATACCTCTTCCGTATTTTTCCCACATGGCAGCATCATGTGCCTCGTAAATCTTTTTCTTTTCTTCATCATAAAGATGCAGATACCAGCAGGCGTCCGATACCAAAAGGCGTCCGCCTTTTTTCAGTACACGCAGCCACTCCTTGTAAGCCTTCTGTGGATCATCCAGCGTCCATGTGATATTTCTGCAGATAATCATATCAAATGTCTCATCCGGGAAATTCAGATTGTGGCAGTCCATAGTCATCAGATCTGCGGATAAACCTGCTGCCTTTACATTTTCCTTTGCTTCATGGATCATATTTTCAGTAATATCGATCCCGGTCACATGATGTCCTTCTTTTCCCAGCATAATTTCAAAAAATCCCGGCCCGCAGCCTACATCCAGTACTTCCAGATGTTCTTTTTCCGGCGCATACTCCAGAATCAGATTCTTCCAGTTTTCTGCTGTTTCACTTTTCAATTCTGCCTTGATCCCTTCGCTGTAAATGCCAGCTTCTCCTTCCCAGTACTCTTTGATCTTATCGTTTTGCATGTCACTTCTCCTTCTTTGTGGCTATTACAATAAATTTTTTCCCCTGATATCCGTATTTCCAGAAATCCATCGTCCATGGTCTGTTTAGCCAGCGATTCTCTCTGATCTGGATCCTGGCAAAGCGTACCTTTTTTAATATCTGAAAGTCCGCTTCCGGACGCTTCTGCGATGTAAATGGCAGCTTTTCATAAATTCCGCTGTTTTCCTTCACGTCAGATCCATATGTTTTTCTTTCTGTAACATAAATAAGAAAATCAGCAATTTTCATATGGATTTTATTTTTTAATGTGGGTTCGATGGTACGATAGTCCCCATCAAAATAAATGATCCTTCCACCTGGTTTTAATACAGCCTTCCAGCGTCTGAAAGCTTTTTCCGGATCATATAATGTCCACACCGCATCTCTGGAAAGTATCACATCATAGCTTTGTTCTTGTTCCAATGGCAAAGTTACACCATCTTCCTCACAGATTTCCACCTGTTGATGATACTGTCGCATATTCCTTCTGGCTTTTTCTACCATTCCTGATGAACCATCGATCGCTTTTACATCATGTCCCAGACGCGCTGCTATGATGCTCATAAAACCCGGGCCGCAGCCCACTTCTAAAATACGAAGGGGCTCAGGTCCAAGAAGTCTTTTCAATTCTTTTGTCCAGTGAGATACCGTTCTTTTGTTATTCAATTGTTTTTGGATCATATCATCATAATCACCGGAATCTTCTGTCCATTTATTCTCGATCTTTTCAAACATTTTTTACTCCACTACATCCAGTGTTGCCCAGTTAATGCCTTCATAGGCAGTCGGTGCAAGCTCTACATTGGTCAGTCTGGTATTGTTATAGATATAATCACGGTTCGGATAATACAGCGGCACTGTTACTGCCTGATCGTTGATACGTGTAAGGATCTTATCGTATAATTCCGTACGTTTTTCTTCGTCCTGTGTTTTTAATACTTCTCCGAGATCTTTGTTCAGTTCCTCATCGTACCAGTTTACTGCCTTTGCTCCATCTTCCGCATAGAACATTGATTTCAGGAAACCATGAGGCATCCAGGAGTCTTCATAGCTGCGGTAAATGCACAGATCGTAGTCTCTGGTGTTCCAGATTTCATCATAGTAAGCTGCAGATTCTTTTTCTACCAGTTCAATACCCACACCAACCTTCTCATATTCAGATTTCAGGTATTCACACAGTGACTTCCAGGAAGCATATTCTTCAGTCTGGAATACCAGTCTGAGGCTCAGTGGTTCTCCGTCTTTTTCTACAATACCATCTCCGTCTGTATCCTCATATCCTGCTTCCTTTAACAGTTCCTTTGCTTTATCCGGATCATATGGATAACCCTTGCTGTTTTCTTCTGTTACATAAGGAACTGTCGGAGACATAAGTCCGGTTGCCGGATTGCCGTAACCATCCAGCAGATCATTTACAATGCTTTCTTTATTTGTTGCATAGTTCAGTGCCTGACGTACGTTTATATCCTGAAGCGCCGGTGTATCATAATTTTCGATCAGATAGTAAGAAAGTGTGGAAACCTGCTGTTCTGTCGATAAATTTTTATCTGCCTGGATAATACTGAAGCTTTCGGATGGAATATCCTGAAGATTCAGATCTGCCTCTCCACTCTGAAGTGCCATCACTCTGGCATCACCGTCTACCACCTGTTTCAGAACTACTTTATCAATATTTGGTTTCTCACCGTAATAATTAGGATTTGGTACCAGGACAACCTCCTGACCGCTTTCATAACTGTCGATCATCCACATTCCGGTACCCACTTCCTGACAAAATTCTCCGTCTTCATCCAGTGCACTTTCACAGGTGAAACGGAATGGTCTTGGATAGCTGAATTCGATCAGCAGTGTATAGCATGGTTCTGCGAACTTAAATTCTACAGTATAATCATCTACCTTTGTAACATTTTCCAGTTTGGCTGAAAAGTTACCGATCACATCCTGTTCCACCCATCTGTTATAATTCCACATCACATTGTCTGCATTAAACTCTGTGCCGTCCGAGAATTTCACATCTTTTCTTAAATGGAACGTATAGGTTGTGCCATCTTCGCTGATATCCCAGGATTCTGCCAATGCCGGTTTGATTTCTCCATTTTCTCCGTAACGTACCAGAGGATCATAGATCATTTCATAAAGACGAAAATCCGGACCACTTTTTACCGGGTCACAAAGTTCAGGAGTCAGATCAATGGATGTCATTGCCGTAACTACTTTTTCCTCTTTTGCCTGTACATTGACACCTGTCAGTAAAGTTGCCGCCACCATGCTCAATGCTATCAATTTTGCTACACGTCTTTTCTTCATTTCTTCCTCTCCTTTGTTTGTTTTATATTTTACAGCATATGACATGCCGCAAAATGTCCTGTTTCAATTTCTGTCAATTCCGGTATATGCTCTCTGCATATATTTGTACATCTTCTGCACCGGTTCTGATATGGGCAGCCCTGTTCCGGAATGGTATCTGAAAATATTTTCTTTTCCTGCAATCCGATTCTTCGCATTTTCGGTTCTTTTACCGGAATAGAATCAAACAGATCTTTTGTATAAGGATGTACGGCAGTCTCCTTTAAGCTGTCCGTATGATCGATAAACTCGACCACGCGTCCCTGATACATAATAGCCACCTCTTTGCAGAGATATGGAACGTTGGACAGATCGTGAGTGATCAGTAAATAGGTCATCTCATATTTTTCCTGCAGCTCATTTAACAGATGCAGGATCTGCTTTCGTATGGAATAATCCAGACTGGATACCGGTTCATCACAGATCACAAGCTCCGGTCTTAATACCAATGCTCTCGCAATATTAGCTCTCTGACACTGACCTCCTGAAATCTGTCCAACATAACGGTTGCGGATATCCGGATCAAGCCCCGTCTGGATCAAAGCCTCCTTTACTCGCTCTTCATACTCACCCTCTTGCAGTTTTTCATGTAATTTCAAAATTTCCAAAATATTTTCTCCAATGGTATAACCGGGATCAAATACCCCGCTACTGCTTTGAAAGACCATCTGAAGATTCTTGCGATATGGACGAAACTGCTTTTCAGACAAATCCTGCATTTCCTGTCCCTGAAACCAGAATTTTCCATCTGTAGGTTTCTCCAGGCCGGCGATCAGCTTTCCGAATGTAGTTTTACCACTTCCACTTTCACCGATCAGAGCCATGGATGATCCTGCATGGATTTCCAGACTTACATCATCCACTGCCTTCACAATTTTTTTCTTGCCATAATATTTTTTTAAATGTTCTGTCTTTAACAACGTACTCATACTTTTCCCCTATAAAACTGCATCCAGCAGTTTTTTTGTATATGAATGCTGCGGATGATAAAAGATCTCTTCAACCGTTCCGTTTTCCACTATTTCGCCGTCTTTCATGATCGAAACATCATCTGCGATCTCTGCCACCACACCCAGATCATGCGTAATAAATAACACGCCCAGATTTTCTTTCCTGGATAGCTGATAGATTTCTTCCAGAATCTGCTTCTGTACGGTTACATCCAAGGCTGTCGTCGGCTCATCTGCGATCAGATAATCCGGTTTCATGGACATGGCAATAGCGATCATAACACGTTGGCACATACCACCAGACAATTCGTAAGGTTTTTTCTTCATCAGTTCTTCCGGATCACGCAGATTCATCATCCGCAGACTTTCCAACGCTGCTTCCCTTGCCTGTTTTTTGCTCATTCTGTGATGTTTTCTCAGTCCTTCCAGAAGCAGTTGTTCAACTGTAAAAAGCGGATCAAGAGCAGCAGTCGGATCCTGAAAGATCATTCCGATCCTGTCTCCGTATAACTGTCGTTTTTCTTTTCCTGATAACTTCAGAAGACTCTTTTCGTTCAGTGTCACATCTCCGGATATCACCTTTCCATTTCCTGCAAGCAGATTCATGATCGTCAGAGAGGTAACTGACTTTCCGCTTCCGCTTTCTCCCACCAGAGCATGGATCCTTCCGCGCTTTACTTCCAGACTGACATCTTTTACTGCATGAACCATTCCGTGAGAGGTCTGAAACTCCACATGTAATCTTTTTACCTTTAGAACATCATTTTTGGGCTGTTCCATTCTGTATTCCCTCCCCCAGATAATTAAATGCCAGAACAATGATCATGATCAGTATGCCCGGATAAAACATCAGTCTTGGATAAGTCTGAATATAACTTCTACTGTCACTGAGCATGATCCCCCATTCCGGTGTCGGTGCCTGCACACCAAGGCCTATAAAGGAAAAACCGGCAATTGACAGAATGATCGAACCGATTTCCATTGTTGCCAGTGCGATCACAGATGGCAGGATATTTCTCAATACATGCCTGAATATGATCCTTGCGTGGCCGCAGCCGCCGGCTTTTAGTGCGGTCATATAATTTTTATTTTTTTCCTGAAGTGTCAATGCTCGGGCAAGCCTTGCATATTCTGCCCAGGATACGACCGATAAGGACAGAATCAGATGAGCGCCGCTGGCTCCTACGGTTCCTGCAATGGCAAGTGCCACAATAAAGACCGGCATAGCCATAAATACATCAATGATCCTCATAATTATCGAATCGATTTTTCCACCTACATATCCGGCAAACAGTCCGATCGGCACCCCGACACATACGGTGATCAGAAGCACCGTAAAGCTATAGCTCAGTGAATACCGGCTGCCCCAGAGAAGTCTTGATAAAATACATCGTCCCAGCTGATCAGTACCTAAAGGATATGCCGCCGACGGATTCTTTAATTTTATCGAAACATCCACAAGCAGTGGATCATGTGGCGCCAGTACAGGTGCAAAAATAGCTGCCAATGCAAAAATTATGACCACCATCAATCCTATTTTTGTTTTCGGTGACCGGAATACCTGTTTCCAGTACAGATTCTGGATCATGCTTTTTTCTGTTTTCTGCTTTCTTCTGCTTCCCATTCTATGATCTCTCCTTTACTTTAACTGGATTCGCCGGTCAATCGCAGAATAGGCGATATCCACAAGAAAATTTAATACTACAATGCCAACAGCCAGAATAAAGATAAAACATTGCAGCACCGGAGTGTCTTTTGAGATCACGGATTTCAATGCCAGATTTCCGATTCCCTGAATTGAAAAAATACTTTCTATCACAGCTGAGCCACAGAAAAAACCGATCACAATTGATACCAGACGTGTCAGCACAGGAATCAGGATATTTTTCAGACCATGACGCAAAATTACATTTACAGATGACAATCCCTTAGCTCTGCTGGCACGTATGTAATCCTGCTTCAGCACCTGTATCATATTGGTACGGATCAATCTCGTCATAATTCCAAAGAAACTGATATCCATGGCAAATGCCGCAAGAATCGGGATGCCTCCGGCATCTCCTCCGATCACGGAAATCACTTTTAGCTTTACTCCAAATATATAGAGCAGCATCAGACCGATCCAGAAAGACGGCATAGATACACTGAGGGACGACAAAATGCGAATGACTTTATCCAGAACTCTGTTTTCATAAATTGCCGACAAAATTCCGAGAGGGACTGATACGATCATCAACAATAAAAACGAAGTAACTGCCAGTTTAAATGTCTGTGGAAAATATCTTTTTAATTCCTCAAAAGCCGGTTTTCTGGTAGAATATGATTTTCCAAAATCGCCATGAAGTGCCTGATCCAGCCATTTCCCGTATTGTACCAGCACCGGCTGATCCAGTCCTTCCTCATGCCGTACTTCTTCTACCTGCTCCGGTGACGGATGCTCATATTTTTTCTCCGCCAGCACTCTGGCCGCATCACCTGCCGATATAAAACTCAGCATAAAAATAATAAATGTAACCGCCAGCACTACCGGAATCATAAATATAAAACGCTTTGCAATTACTTTTCCCATCTTCATCTCTCCTCATTTTTCATCTGTTTATTCGGTTAAAATAAAAAAAGCTGATATGATCCAGCATCATATCAGCACAAAAAACAAACCTCTACCTCAAGCAGAGCTTATTCCTTCTGTATCCCATCCGAATCAGAATTCTTCTGTCAAAAAGGCAAGTCTCCTGACTCCAGTTCTTCCTACTTACCATCTTCCCGGATCTCTCCAGTGATATTTTGGTTTTCGTCCCTGTCACAGTAGCGGTGGCTGTTCTGGCATTTCACCAGATTCCTTATTAAGTACTTTGTACACCCTTCTGACTATTCAATTTTCATAGTTGTAAGTATCATAATATCATACTTTTCTTTTTATATAAATAGTTTTTTGTCAAAAGAAACATTATGTATGAACGGTGACTTCTTTATATTTCCGTATAATGATCATATAACTTACGAATAATAAAACAGCTGCACTGCTCCATGCACAGATCTCTGCATAGTATATTCCATCTTCACCGATCAGTTTTGGCAGCAGCAGCGCAACACTGACACGCATTATAAATTCTGCAATACCGCTGGCAAGCGGAATCAAAGTATTACCCAGGCCCTGGATAGCGGAACGATACACATACAGCAGATACAGCACCCACAAAAAGACAGCCATGATAAACAAATACTTATATGCTATATCCAATACCTGTCGGGTCTGATCCGGTTCACCGGATACAAACAGGGACAGTACATTACGTCCAAACAGTACCATCATGCCGGAAATGAAAGCCGAAGTGAGCACTGCCATATAAGTGCCGCTGCGCACGCCTTTTCGAATCCTCTGATATTTCTTTGCACCAAGATTCTGGCCCACATAGGTTGTAATAGCATATCCATATGAAACGGCAGCCATCTCCAAAACCCCATACAGCTTGTTCGATGCCGTAAATCCCGCCACAAACAGAAAACCAAATCCATTGATCACATACTGTACCACAAGTCCTCCCACGGAGATGATCACATTCTGTATCGCAAGAGGAACCGCCAGTTCCAAAAGCCGCAAACTCATAGAAGGCTGCCTGTAAAAATCCTTCTTTTCCAGGCGGATATCCGGGATTTTACGTAATACGATCAAACAGTACAAGGCTGAAAATCCCTGTGCGATAACGGTCGCCACTGCTGCTCCGGCTACACCCCAGCCAAAAACCGCCACAAACAACAGATCCAGTCCCACATTGATCACTGCTGCCACTGTCATTGCGATCAACGGTGATCTGCTGTTTCCAAGTGCCCGAAGGATCGCTGCAAATATATTATAAGCAGCTATGATCGGGATTCCTGCAAAGATCAGCCGCAAATATAGCATTGTCAGATCAATGACATTATCCGGTGTCTGTAAAAATAAAAGAACATGATAAACTGTACCTTCACTTACTGCGAGTACGACCACAGACAGTAATGCTGTCATGATATAGCTTTTCGCTACTGCACATTTCAGATTTTCCTTTTCTCTTGCTCCATAATACTGAGATACAAGAATAGAAAAACCCTGTGTGATACCTGTCATGATCCCCAACACCAGCCATACCAGCCAATCTCCGGCACCTACTGCCGCCAGTGCCTTAACTCCTACCACTTGTCCGACGATCATGGTGTCTGCCATTGTATAAAACTGCTGAAAAATATTTCCAAGCATCATTGGTATGGCAAAAGTTATGATCAGTTTTCCGGGAGATCCGGCAGTCATATCTTTTTCATTGGTTCCCATAAAAATCTCCTTTTCTTTTCATCCTTGTCCGCTATTTTACAAGGGACTCTTACGAAACACAAGACTATTTTTTCACAAAGTTTTTCTCATATTTTTGGTAGCTATTACATCTTTATGATCATTATTTTTAATGGATCATTTTTGTCACGCCTATCTTAAAACTCTTTCTTCTTCATGGCGCTCATACTATACTTATACGAAGCAAACCATATAAGCAGACTTAACACAATGAGGGCAATCGCAATTTCAAGATCCCCTATTCCCCCTATCATATGCAGAATACTTTCTTTTAATCCCAAGTTAGCCTTCACAAAAAATCCAATTGTATAACAAATTGCAAAAATAATTAAAATTGCGATTGGCAGCACAATTCGCCCTTTCTCTCCTTCGAACCTTATCCTGATCGCGATCATAATTCCCGCAATTGCCTGAAACACAAAAAATGTGATCAACTCCATTGCCAGCATTTCCAGATCAAACACCTCTTCAGGATTTATGAGTACCATAATTCCTGCACAGATCATTCCAATGCACCATCCACATGCTGTCATGATAAAGGAAAAAATATATTTTTCTCTGACATATATTTTTTTATTTACGGGTAAAGAAAATAAATATGTGTAACCATGGCCATTTTCATCATAACTGATCGTATTACCTGAATATATCGCCAGAACAGATGGGATATACATTGCAATGAAAGCAGCTGCCTTTTTTCCTGTAAGTATAAAAAACAATGCTACAAACACTAACACCAAAAAAAGATTACCACCCTGTCGAAAAAACAATCGAAAATCCTTTTCCAAAAGACCTCTGATTCCTTTCATCATCTTTCGCCCCCTGTCAACATCAGGATCACCTGATCGAGTGATCCGCTCTCTACTACGATTTCCGGATAATTTTCTATATAATACTGCTTCTTGTTCGTCAGACAGGCAACTCCAAAAAACTCTTTTTTCTCTTTCAAAAGATACCTTTTATCCACTGCCTGATATTGTTCCTCACTGACCTTCAACACTGCATATTTTTCAAGAATCGTATCCATCGCTTCATGAAGTATGATCTTTCCTTTATGTATCACATAAATGTCATCACACAGATGTTCTAAGTCCGAAGAAATATGTGAACTGATCAGGATACTTCTCTCCGGTTCTTCTTCCATATACTCTCTTAAAATATCCAGCATCCTTTCCCTCGCTCCGACATCAAGCCCTGCTGTCGGCTCATCCATAAAATTAGGCATCCCTCTCCCAGCCCTCTAAAACACTGGCTTTAACGTCAGAGACACGAGTGTATCGTGTTCACTATTGTTCTCAAAGCGTTAGCTCTACTCCTTCTTGTTCCAGTGCAGCACTCAACTGTTTTGCATAAGTCACCTGTCCACACTTTTTCATTCCATATAAGATTCTTAAACATATATTTCTTTGTTTTAGTTTTCTTATGAGATATGTTCCGTCAAACGCCTTAGAGACTATGTCATCATGAACCTCTTCCAAATGTTCAACCGCTAAGAAACTATTACTCATCTCACTAAAACATAATAGTGTATTTAATGTATTCATAGAAATGCTGGATAAATATTTTTTCAAAATCTCCCCATTCTTTTGTATTTTGCGTAAATCGAACCCTATCTCTTTACCCTTGTTGTCAGATTTACTTTTCTCAGAATAGTATCTAACCAATGAAGCGTATTCTTTTAATTCATTTTCTGTAATTGACCCGAATACTTTCTCGCATCCAATATTTACCGAAAACTCTCTATTTTCCTTAATTAGATTTACAGCATCTGAAAATTCTTTACTTCCGAGATGATATTCTTGCTTAATCTCATCTTTGACTTCTTTGAATTTCTCTGTTCTCCATTCTTCATATACAGGAAGCCGCTTCGAAATATCCCATATATCTGCTCTCGACAAGCTCTTGGTAAATGTTCCTAGCGAATATTCAAAGATACAATTATCCAGAAAATATATCAAATCATCAAATTTTTTCATTACTTCCTTAAATTCTGTTTCTAACAATTCAATACTTACATGAGAAATTTTGTTTTTTATCATATGTGGTTCATCTTCTTTATTTAGTTCATATTTGAAGGCATCCCCCTCTTCATCGAAATAATAAAAGTAAATCATATCTTCTATATTCTCAAAATATGCAGGAATTCTTCTGTCAATATTCTTCTTATCACATGCTAATTTATATAGGCATTCAATACTATGCGTGTGTAATTCTTTTTTTCTTTCCTTTAAGACTTCCTCAGAATAACATATCCCTTTCTTTTCCTCTATTCGCCATAACATTTTTATGACAATCTTCAAAGATAGCTCAATACTGTGTCTGGCGTTATAAACGATAGGATATACTAACAGATCTTCAACTTCGGAACCTGTTTTCAATGATTCCGTCAGAAGTTCAACGGTACGCTTGAACCCATTTCTTATATCCTCATCGGTAGTTCCCCCATTGTCACCTACGCATGCAATAATTGTATCTTCTTCATGAAATTCAAACGGATTTTCCATCTTCTATCATCCTCTTTCTTCGAATTTAACTTATCGATAAGTATATCATAAATACAATTTATGCACACCTTTTGTTATCTACACTTTTATATTCCAACCACAACAACCGGGAAATTCTTCCCGGTCGTTGCAGATTATTTTCTAATTCAGATTATAAAGTTTTTAATACGTTCAGGTCTTTCTTGTTTAAGGCTTTTCTCAATCTTACATTTTCTTTTTCCATTTGCTCTTTTTCACGTTTCAGCTCCCGGATCTGTTCTTCTAATACATTGATCCGATTCTTCAGTACAATGTCACCTATGTATCTTTTGGGGTCTATCATTCCTGCCTGCTGCTCCAGAGCACGATCCATTTCTTTTCTGACCGTTTCATTCTTATAAAAGAATCCTCTGGACAATCCTGTCCTCTTTGTCAGTTTTGGGACCGTCACTTTTTCCCGTTCTGTCAGCATCTGCCTGATTTCTGTCACTGCCCTGTTTACTTTTTCTTCACTGGCTTTTTTATTGCAGGCTATCATCGAATCGTATTTGTTCATATTCTTCCTCCCATCCTTCCAGACATTCCAGTACCATCTTAGATAATCGGTTTCTTGTTTTTCGTGTATCATCTGCCAGTATTTTGTTGCTCATCTTTCTGTAATACTTTACATTTCTCAGGCTTCTATGCCCCAGTAGTCTTGCGATTGTCCAGTCATCCACATGCATCTCGGCAAGCTTCATGCCATAAATATGCCGATACATGTGAGAACCGAATCCAAAATATTCTCCCTTATCATCTCGGAGATTTTCCTGATATATTTTATCTGTAATTTTTTGCTGGACTGTAGCATATTTCATTGGTTTTGAAGGATCACTTAAACTTGTAAAAATGTATTTACCTTTTCCGTGCTCCTTTTCTCTGTATCGAATCGCTTCCTTTATTAAGGCAGCCAGTTCCTGACTAATCGGTTTTTCATAAAAATGTGTTTTCATTTGGTGGATCTGTATTATGGTTTCACCGTCTTTTTCAATCAGGCAGTCTGTCCTGAGTGTCAGTGTATCTGACATTCTTGTTCCAAGCATTTGATGAATAAGCATAAGTCTCGCCGTCTGCACATCCACTTTCGTAAGGAAAGCATTAAATCGCTTTAATTCCTGATCGGAATAAATTTTGATTTCTCCCCTTATATCTGGTGGAATATCCCGATTCAAAATTAAATCCTTTACCTGCGGATATTGATAGACGTCAGCTACCATATTCAGCAATGCCCGCAGTCTCGTCAGCTCCGCCCGATATCTTTTTGTCCCGGTATCTTCTGTTTTCATGTATATCAAATACTCTTCCATGATTTTCCTGTCCAGCTTTGAGCAGGAATCTACTTCTTTATTGTTTTCCTTCAGATATCTTGAAAACCTTCGAATGGCAGTCATTTCTTTTTTTACAGTACCGATGCTTTCTGTTTTCAGTTGAAAATAAATTGCCTTTTTTACTTCCTCTCTGAGATCCTGTTGGGAGATTTCCTTAAAATTTATAATTCTGGTCGTGCGCGTCAGATCCTGTTTCACTTGTATATCAAGTTTTTCAAGTTGCCAGACATCCTTTGTCATCTCATCTACATCAGCATCTCTTAAATCAAGGAAATAATCTATTAATCGGTCAATATAGTGTAATGTCTTTGCCTGTGATACCGTTTCATTCCCACAATGGGATTTTGAAATTTCTGTCAGGGGCAATCCCTGCTGTAAAAGCCATATTTTCATCTGCTGCTTCCATTTTTCTTTGTCCCAGTCCAAAAAACTTTCCGGTCTGTCTCTTCTGGTTTGCAGCATTTTACATAAATGATGGTAAAATCTTCTCTCAGTATAAAATTTTTCCGCCCCAAGCTGTTGTCCTCTGTATTTCAGGAACTTCCTCATTTCTTTCTGCATCTGTACAGACGGCAGTAAATCAAGGTCATACGAAGGTTCTGTTCCCATTCGTATTTTTGAAATTTCACTTGCTTTCTCATAGGAGTCCAATTTTTTTATGTAAAATTTATTTTCCACGTTTGCACTTCTTGATTCCTGATGCCAGGCTGTTTTCTCCTTTCCTGAAAAACTCCTGATTCGCTGCTGAAATTTTCTTTGGCATAAAATCCACATACTGCTGTGTCATCTCTTCATAATCATGTCCCAGATAGTCCCGGATACTCTGAAGAGGGACTTCGTCATCATATAACAGAGTCGCTATCGTATGGCGGAAATCATGTGATTTAAAATCATACCCTTTGAAAATATCCTGCCTCTTATTAAACAGTTCTTTCATTTGCCACTTAAACGAACCATACTGATATGCCCCTCCCCGTTTGTTTTGAAAAACATAATCCTCACTTCCAATATGATATTTTTCCAAATATCTTTTCATAATCTTATAAAGAACATCTGGAATCGGTACTCTTTTGTATGTTCGCATTTTCATCTGATAAACCTGTATCCACGCATCTCTTCCCTGCCAGGAATAAGCATCCCCTTTCAGGGTGCATACTTCACTGATCCTTAGTCCAATCAGCATAGAATGTAAAAGGATCAATCTTGGAATTTCAGGGAAATTTTTTAATTCTCTCAGAATCCTCTCATATATTTCCATCTCTACGCTTCGGTTATTATGACAATGTATTTCTTTTTTCAAATAATACTCATAACGAAATGGTATCCTGTCTATGATTTCTTTCGTCTGCAGATATTCATATAGCTGATAGATTGCTATAACAATATCATTAAAATAAGAAGCTTCTTTTAACTCAATTATCTGGAAATATTTTTTTATTTCGGTTTCTGATGCAAGTTTCAGCTCCATCGCGGTTTCTTTTTCCATCCACATGACAAATGCCAGAATCCTGTAGAATTCGGCTTGTATGCCACTCATTGCCAAATGTGTAACACCCAGACAGTATTTCATGTATTCCTGCAAAATTTCCCGGTTCTCTCTTTTTTCTATGCCCATAAAGGAAAATTTTTTCACAGGATTGGATGGGTTGACTCTATATTGTTCCAGATGCAGTCTTTCCAAATACCAGACTGTTGAATCCCATAAAATATTCTTGGCATGGCAGAAAAGATATTTCTGACATTCTCGGAGTTCTCTTTCTGCAAGCTCTTTTGCATATGTCGTATCTGCATATTTTTCAAGTTTATCGGCCTGTACCTGTGTAATATATCTTAAATCCTCAATATGTTCCTGCATACAAAATTGATATACCACCTTCAAACCGTTTAACCGCATTGTGCATTCTCTCAGCATTATGTCACGCAGTACGACATCTTCGATAATTTCTAAAAGCTGACGCTTGCATAGCTCTGAGCCGTTTACACGAAAATCCCAAACTAATTTATCAATGGCAACTTTGCAGTCATATCTTTCTGCGATTGCCGGATTTGGGTGATATGGTAAAAAGAGCAGTTCGTGGATTAAATCTGTATTCTTTGCTATCTCCTGCTTTCCTTTTAACGTATTGGCATGCTTTCTGATTGCATATAATTTTGCCTTATCCATTCCACGTAAATAACTGCGTACTGCTGAATCAGAATAAGTGCTTTTCAGATATTTCCGATAATCCACTCTAAGCTCATAATCGATGTCTGCTATATGCCACACTTCATTTTTTACCAAGTATGCTTTCAGACAGCCTTTTCCAGAGTTGCTGTCCATGCTTTCATCTAATTCCCGGCTCAGTTCTTCTATCTTCTTTTCCCGTTCTTCACTTGATGTCCATTGTTCTTCCGGCTCCCAAGCAAACACCCTTCTTGCCGGCATCTATCTTCACCTCCTGCTTTCCAAAAACTGTTCTACTCCGTAAAGTTTGGAATATCGGCGGTAAAATTCCTGACTTGCTGTTTTCAGCTTGTCATCTAAAACATTCAGATATCGTATGGTTGTATCGAGATGCTTGTGTCCCAGTGCCTGGCTGATCATTTCCAGCGGCCAGTCTGCTTCCCACCTCGTATTTGCATAATATCTTCGAAGCATGTGCGGTGTGATCTTGATCCCAGTCTTTTTCTCCATGCGTTCAAACATATCGTAGACGCTGTCTACTCTTAACGGCTTCCCTATGGTATCCCCTTTGATGTTAATAAACAGGTATTCCTGTTTTTGCAGGATGTCCCAGTATTCCCCGATATAATAAAGCAGGAATTCAAAGGTATCATCGCTCACCCGTCCTCTTCGCTCTTCGGCATTTTTTGCTCTTGCATCGTTTTCATTATCATCCCGGAAGTCTACCCGGATCTCATGGTTTTCGTAATCGATGTCTTTGGTATAATCAATTCCCAAAATTTCACCGATGCGGAATCCCAGTTCCGATGTCAGTAAGATCAACACCTGATCCCTGCAGTTTGTACAGGCTTCTAAAATCGTTACGATTTCGTTCCGTTCGGCTGCCCGGACGTTTCGTTCCTCTTCTTTTAAGTATCCTTTAAATGACCGGGAGCGGATGGTTCTTCTGACCCCGATGGCATTTGCCTTTGTGATCGGCTGATTATAGGATAATACCGACAGGCAGGAACCGTTATTTCTGACTACTTCTAAAAAAGAATAAAACCTGAACACTTCTTTTAAGTAAGCGTTACAGGTTTTATTCTGCGGTTCTTTATCCAAATTGTCGGTATGTTTCCCAGCTTTCAGCCATTTCAGATATTCTGCGAAAAAATCATATTGCGTTTCGTAATCCATTCCATAGACATCTTCTGCTTCATGTTCTTCTTCCAGCAGATATTCCCAGTAGTAGGCAAGGGCAAATGCATTTCTCCGTATAGTATTCGGGGAACGGTTTGCCCGCACCTGATGCATTAGATACTTGCTTGGCAGCAACACAATTTCCAGTGTTTCCATATCCCGTATAAAGAAATATTTTACGGAACCTTCTCGCTGCATTTCCACTTTATATCGCTTCATGTTGTCTGCCTCCTTTCCTCTAACGCTATACACAGTATACCCAACTCATGCCAATAAAGCTATCACCAATACCACCAATTCGCTCCAAACCGCCCCTGAAATACCACTAAACTTTTTGTCCTGTCTGCTACCCGGATCTGGGCAGAACCAATAACGCCACGGATGTTCTCAGCTATAGTACCGCTCCACTTTCCGGCTTCGGATAAAATTTTCTACTTCTTCGATCCGTTCTGCCATTTGGCACTTTGGCAGTGCTTCCAGAACATCACTCCGATACCTGCCTTTCTTTGCTGTCCGGTGATCCAAAATGGACACAACGCAGGTGTCCTGCTCCGTGCGGATTGCCCGGCCGAATCCCTGCCGCAGCTTCTTCTGCATATCCGGGACTACGATGGTCTGGATGTAGGATTCCAGGGATCGGTACTGCTCCTTTTGTGCTTCATGGATGGGGTCCGGAACAGAAAATGGCAGTTTTACGATGATGAGAGACGATACCATGTCCCCCGGAAAGTCCACACCTTCCCAGCAGGAGCCGGCTGCGAACAGCACTGCATTCTCCATCTTCTTAAACCGTGCAATCTCTTCCTGGGAGTTTCTCCATACCTGCACCATCGGGAACGGGATCTGATCCCGCAAAAGCTGATGCACATTTCCCATCAGGGTATAAGATGTGAACAGTACCAGCGTATGCCCGTAAGTGGAACACACCAGATCACGGATCTGCCCGGCAAGCTGCTCGGCCTCTTCCCTGCTTCCCTTTTTCATAGGTCTTAAATGCTCCGGGATGTAAAGCAGACAGTTCTCTTTGTAACAGAATGGGGATTCTGCCACACACTCCCGGACACCCGTTTCTTTTTCCAGCCCGGTCATCTGTCTGGTTCTTGCAAACCCGTTCCCGGCTTTTAAGGTGCCGCTGGTTAAGATCGCCGGAAATCCCCGGCTCCATAAAGTCGCATCCAGATACTTCGGGATCTCCCGGTTGACTGCCATAAAGGTTAAATGTCCCCGGCTGTCCTGCTGTAAAAACAAAATATATCGCTTGTCGTTCTTTAAAAACCATCCGAACAGCTCTTCCATCTCTTCCATCCGCCGAAAGATCCAGTAAGGAATATTCCCGGCAAGCCTTTTGATCATAAGCTGAAGCCTTTCCTGCATCTGGGCTAAGGCTGTGCCAGCTCCCGGCGGAAAATAAAAACTTTCTTTTCCAGCCATGTCCTCTGTGCCATCTTTCCGATGCTTTCGGATCTCCGCCTGAAGTGCAGAAAACCCTTCCATCAGCCGTTTTCCATCCGTGCCTTTATGCTCTCTGCCTAAAAAGTAAGCAATCTCCTGCACATCTTCCCTTCCAATGCTTCTTCCATACATCTGGCTGGCGGCTTCCGGGAGTTTATGGGCCTCATCCACAACCAGAGCCCTGTAATCTGCCAGAAGCGGCCGGTACCCATTTGCCCGGTGCATGGCATCTGCCAGAAGATAATTGTGATTGCAAATCTGTAAAAAAATGTCCTCTTTCCTGGAACTATCCAGATGCTTCTGATAACGGCATTCTACTTTTCCCGGACACTCCCTAGGGCAGAATTTTGGTACGCACACCAGCCTGCGGTCAAAACCGCTCAGGTTATGTACGGAATCTAAATCAAAGTTATGCCGGAGGGACTTCAATGCCTCCATCTGTGCCTGATTTTTATTCTTGTCCCGGACTGCCTCTAATCTCTGGGCCAGCCTGTAATCGCACACAAAATGTTCCTTTCCCTTGCGGACAACTGCCTTTAATTCTCCCTGAAGCAGATCTGCTTTTAACAGTACATCCGATAAAAAAGGAACATATTCCTCTATGATAGCTTTCTGTAAGGCAATGCTGGAAGTGGATACCACCACAGGCCGCCTGTCACATCCCGAATAACCGGAATGCAGTACACTATATTTCCGCATCAGGATGCAGGCTGTCAGATAGGCATAGGTCTTTCCGATGCCGACTCCTGCATCACAGAGCGTGATTTCATTTTTCATAAGGGCATCCAGCATTTCATGGCAGAGACGGATCTGTTCTTCCCTTACATGAAGCCCGGCTTCCGGGAGAAGCTCCCGAAAGATCTGTTCCACTTCGCCATGTGCCCTTTTCTGATATTTATTTTTATAACACATTACTTCTCCTTGCCAGAAAGCTTATCTTACCGTACCCTTACGGACGGGTCTGGTCGCTTCCGGTGTATTCTGTCCCTGTTCCTGCATTTTCTTTATGGCAGCATTCCCTCTTGCCATCATCCTTCGGATATCCGTCCGGGAAACATTCCATGTCCTTACTTTCTGAGGAGCTTTCCTTACCTGCTCGGACAAATGGCATTCACAGAGTTTCGGATATACCACCATTGCTTCCGGTAATTCCAGCGGATACTCGATCATGGGATGGTACACAATATCCCGGATCACCTGCTCATAACATTCCATCTGCATTCTTGCCGTACTGTCCTGATAGATATTTTTCCCTTTCATGGCACTGTAGACCTGCGATGAGATGTATCCCAACGCTTCAAAACTACAGTACCCATACGGAGTCACGCCGGAAAGGGAATCCGGATCTTTTAAGGCATTCAGATAAACTTCTTTTCCCTGGGCGATCAGCCACATCCGAAAATCGGAAAAACTGTCATCACTGCACCCTGCTTCCATCATAATACCTGCCGCTGTCCATAAGCCGTACTTATAAGCCGCATCCCGGTAACTGTAAACAAGATTGTGGAATTGGAGGACATCCTCCGGTGTCATATAGAAGAGCTGCTGCTTGATCCACACTGCCGAAGCATCCAGATCGGTGCCGCACACTTCCTTTGCTTTTTCAATCAGATTCCAGAATTGATCCTTGCTCATTCCACTTCTTTTTGTTTCTTCCATCTGTTCTCTCCCCTTGATGTGACGTTAATACCACAAGAATACGGCTGTAGTCTCCCACAGCCGCATGGTATCTGATATCAACGACACACTTCTTCATTGATTTCTTTTTTATCTTGCTGTTCCGCATTTGACCTCGCACCCCCGGAACTATCCCTGTATTTCTTCTGGGAAAGGGGACACTACAGGCGGGCGGCTGGCCTGCCGCCGCTCACAGATGTCCTGGGGGTCTTTCTGATTACAACCCGGAGTCCATCTTCCGCTCTCTGGCTGGTAACGTGTATCATTATCCCCCGTCCGTGATCCTGGCGAAAGGCTGCCACCGCCTTATTCACAGCTATGCTTTCTCGCTCCAAGTCTAAGAATCTTTACCCTATACTTAATCATGGCGCTCATACTGTCACGCTTCTACGGTTGGGAACGTACCTGTAGTGCCGATATTCACTTGCCAAAGAACAGCCGAGGGATGTCCCTCTGCTTACTAGCCGATGGCAGTGTATTTTTTTATTCATTTCACAAAAAATTTTTTATCGTGATTCCCCGGATCTGTTTTTCTTTTTTCCTTTTGCCGGATTCTTCTGCTGTGCATCTTTCTTCTGCTTTTCTTTCTGCTCTTTGGCTTCTTCCGGCGGCATCTTCATCACATGAAGTTCCCCGTTAAACAGGGTGAAAACTTCCGGTGACTGATATTTTTCTTTAAACTTTTCAATCTGCTCCGGTGTCAGCGAAGTAAAATCGTCTTCTGTCAGTCCTACTACAAGGAATGTTCCGGCAATGGCATCATAGACCTGTCCTCGATCATCGTACAATGCCCGATTTAACGGCAGCCCCTCAAATTTTCCATTGCCGTTTAAAAGAACTCCAACCTCATCCTCAAACGGATAGGTCATCTCAATGTCACCACCTACCGCCTGCTGCAGATCCTCCAGTTCATTGGGGATGATCTTGACATAAGGTGCTTTCATCGGCTCGACTACCAGCACCGTCATCATTTCTTCCTGCATTTCGGACACTTCTTTCTCATCCATCGTATCAATCCTCCTGTCTGTTCGTTCTGATAATCAGCCGATGAGAGCCTTTTGTTTTATTCAAATTTCATGGACTTTTTGATTTTCTCCCGTAACCTCCGCAGTCTTGTATAAACAGTCTGCTCCGGCAGTTCCATGTGATGGCTGATCTCCTTTGGTGCATATCCCATCATCTTCAGAACAACCATCTGAAGAGTTTTCTTGTCAGTCGATAACAGGATCTGGAGTAGTTCTTCATTCTCCACGGTATCGAGCAGGGCTTCCACACTCTCTGGCTGAGACTCTCCTGATTCTTTTTCTTCCAGAAGCAGTTCCATACAGTCCAGAAGTGAGGTCTGATGTTCCCGGAATCTCCTCTCTGCATTAAAATCGTCCCAGTCATACTCCCGTAGCTTCTGGATCGTCTTTTCATCCACGCCCTGCTCGCGCAGGATCTTCTCTTCCTCTGCTTTCCACTGGTTCCATCTATATTCTTCTTTTGCTTTGTTATAAGCCACTTGTCTTTTCCTCCGATTTGAATTTTTACGAAATCAAATCGGAGTGTGGCGGTGATCGACAGCGATATACTCTAAAAGCATCATCATAAAAACGGCTATCAAAAACACCAAATTTCCGCAATGGAAAACTGGCATTCCAAAAACAGCCATTATTATACTGAATTACATAGAACGATAATGCCGATGCAATATTATACTTGCCCGAACGAAGAACAATAATTTTTTTAACTGATGCAGATCATGTGAGCTTTGAAAAAGTAAACGGGACACGATAAATTAACCTCCAATCGGCTACCGTGTCCCTGGAAGTCGTCATTGGTTTGTGTAAAAACAAAGAAACGGCGGCTCTGATTTCTCAAAACCGCCGTTATGGTAATAACTTAAAATGAGTGTGCAAAATTACCTGCCCCAACCAACGGTTTTTTCTTTCCCCTTAATCGGGGCAGATTCATGCGCTATGTAATTATTCTTTCGTGACTGATTCTTTCAGCTGTTCATAGGTTTCTGTGCTAATATCATATTCGATCCGACAGACATCTTATTTCCCATCAAGCTAATATTTTTTGCTCTGCGTTCCACATAGCAGCATATTTTCCGCCTTTCGCAAGCAATTCCTCATGGGTTCCAGATTCAGCAATCCTGCCATCACCCATTACAAGGATTTGATCAGCGTTTTTGACAATGGAAAGGGTATGAGCAATCATTACCACTGTCTTTTTTTCTTTTAGCAGATTGGCGATGGCCTGCTTTACGGCAAGCTCATTTTCAATGTCAAGAGATGCTGTTGCTTCATCCAAAAGCAGGATGGGGCTATTTTTCAGGATGGCGCGGGCTATTGA
>NZ_QUGY01000020.1:0-52857 GCF_003479245.1 Ruminococcus sp. AF17-12 | reverse complement strand
TCAATAGCCCGCGCCATCCTGAAAAATAGCCCCATCCTGCTTTTGGATGAAGCAACAGCGTCCCTTGACATCGAGAACGAACTGGCAGTAAAGCAGGCCATCGCCAATCTGCTGAAAGAGAAAAAGACTGTGGTAATGATTGCTCATACCCTTTCCATCGTCAAAAATGCAGATCAAATCCTTGTGGTATCTGACGGAAAGATTGCTGAAGCTGGTACTCACGATGAATTGCTGGCTAAAGGCGGAAAATATGCTGCTATGTGGAACGCAGAGCAAAAAATATCGGCTTGATAGAAGCTAAAGAAGAATAATTGCATAGCGCATGAACCTGCCCCAACTACGGGGAAAGAAAAAAACCGCTGGCTGGGGTAGGTGATTTGCGCGCCTATTTTAAGTTATTATCCTAACGGCGGTTTTGAAAAATCAGAGCCGCCGTTTCTTGCGTATACCTAGAAGGAATCTTTCGCATCTATCCACATTTGCATCGTTCCATCAAGATACAATCTTGCATACTCAAGTGGTTCATCAATGGCAAGTGCGTTTAATGCACAGTCAGATCCGGGAGTAGTTGTTAAATTCTTCTCCGCTTCCCAGCAGTCAATGCGGAGCATATAGCCAGCAGAAGAATAAACATCAATGCTGTCGCGTTGTGGATTGTATTCTGCAAATATCGTTCTCATCGTATCAAATCTCCTTATCGTTCAATCAATCATTTGTTGCAAAAATCAGAAGCATTTCAATCAGTTCACCATGTCACTTTTATTTTGTGTTATACTGTTTTATAAGATTTTCTTTCTCTTGTTTTTTCCCTTATCAGAGTTCGTAAACACTCATGGGACAATATAATACAAGGGAAACAATAAGGGAAAGCTCACCTGCGACAAACTTAGTGTTTTCAAGGGATTGAGAGATATTTGACAATAAAATATAACAGTTATTAAATCCCTTTGAATATATGAAATCTCAATTCAAGTTTGTTAAATTGGAAAATTTAAATTTAACGCTTGAAAAAAGGAGAAATAAACATGGCAAAGAAAGAAGAAAGATTTGAAGTTACATTTAGAGACGGAAGTCAGCTTAAGGATGAAGGAGTTCGCCAAATCCTTGTAGATAAGGAGACTGGGGTTAACTATCTTTGTTGGAAATCTGGATATGGAGCGGCTATTACACCTCTTCTGGATTCAGAAGGAAAAGTCATAGTTACAAAGTAAAATCGAAAGTTGTAGTAAAGGAGGTTTACAATGGGGTTTTGGATTTTTATGTTGATTATGGATTTGCTTCTTCCATTTACGATGATTGGTTTTGGAAGATATTTTATGAAAAAGGCTCCAAAGGAAATAAATTCAGTATTTGGATATCGGACTTCGATGTCTATGAAGAACAAAGACACATGGGAATTTGCTCATAAATATTGTGGTAAAGTTTGGTATGTCTGTGGAATGGTTATGTTGCCGATAACAGTAATATTCATGCTTTTAGTAATTGGAAAAAATGAAGATTGTGTTGGGAGTATAGGAGGAATTATCTGTGGTGTTCAACTTATTCCTTTAATTGGATCTATTCTCCCAACAGAAATAGCATTAAAAAAGAATTTTGATAAGAATGGAACAAGACGATAAATTCCTGTTTTTGAAACTGGAAAATCGGAAGCTGAGGAGATAGACTATTGAGAACATATGAGAATAAAGACGAGCTTAAAAACGAGATAAATAAAAGCTTTGCAAAATATATTTCAGAATTTAATGATATTCCGGAGCATTTAAAAGATAAGAGAATTGATGAGATCGATCGAACTCCGGCAGAAAATCTTGCTTATCAGGTTGGCTGGACAACTCTTGTTATTAAATGGGAATCAGACGAAAGAAAGGGTATTCCTGTTAAAACTCCTTCGGATAATTTTAAGTGGAATCAGCTTGGCGAATTATATCAATGGTTCACAGATACATATGCTCAGCTGTCACTGCAAGAATTGAAAGACAGATTGAATGAGAATATCAACTCTATTTATGCAATGATTGATTCTCTGAGTGAGGAAGAATTATTTAAACCACATATGAGAAAATGGGCTGACGAAGCAACTAAAACAGCTGTCTGGGAAGTATACAAATTCATACATGTTAATACAGTTGCTCCGTTCGGAACCTTTAGAACCAAGATTAGAAAATGGAAAAAGATTGCACTATAACTTCAAGTTTACAGAACTGAATCAAAAGAGCTCGAAGGAGCTCTTTTTCCTTTTTTATAATAGTATCATTATGGTATAATAGAGACATTAAAATCGGTATTTAACGAGGAGGTAATGATTATGAGTAGAAATATAAAAGGTGGTTTTTTAACCTTAAGTAGTGTTGTTGGTATTGTAGGAATGATAATAGCGGCAATGCAAAATCCAGCAACTGCATGGGTAACGCCACCTGGAAGAATGATTATAAGTATTTTAGAAAATGGATTATTGATTCCTACGGTTTTATTCCTTGTTCTTTTTATCTATGGATTGTATATTCTCCTAACGGAGAAAAACGATTGAGCAATACCGGTTTGTCGAATTAAGAAAACCGGTATTTGTGGAGGAGGAATTCTGTAATGAGATTTTTTGAAAATACCCGTAAGCCACAAGGCTTCGGCGGAAAGTTGATGACGAAGATGATGAACAGCGGTCACGCCAAATTATCGCAATGGGGATTCTCAAATATCTCCGCGAAGTCTGATGCTGAAGTTCTGGACGTCGGCTGTGGCGGCGGAGCAAATATTGCGGTCTGGCTTGATAGATGTAGAAATGGCCACGTGACAGGAATGGATTATTCTGAGGTTAGTGTGGCGGAATCTCAAAAATTGAACGCCCTCGCCATTAAACAAGGGAAATGTAATGTAGTTCAAGGAGATGTATCTGCTATACCCTTTTCTGATGCGACTTTTGATTATGTTTCTGCCTTCGAAACAGTTTACTTTTGGCCAGGATTAGTAAAATGCTTTTCCGAGGTCAACCGTGTGCTGAAAAGCGAAGGTATATTCCTGATTTGTAACGAGAGTGACGGAACGAATGCCACAGATGAAAAATGGACAAAGATGATCAATGGTATGAAGATTTACACATCTAAACAACTTGTTGCCGCTTTGAAAGAAGCGGGTTTTACAGAGATCAAAACGTATTCAAATGCAAAAAATCATTGGATAAGTATTGTTGCAACGAAATAGCCAAATTTGAATTTGACGAGAGGGCAAGAGAAAATAACTATGACCTGCTTTATAAAAATGAATGCCAGAACTGGCGCAACAAAATAAACCGGGTAAAAAATACCGCAGGCTTTCCGGCTGACCGTCTGGAAAAAATACAGGCTGCCTTTGCCGACTTTAAGAAAGAAGCATTACAGAGAAAAAAGGCTGTAAAAACAGGAACAGCCAGCCCGAAAGAATTTACGGACTGGCTGTATCAACAGAGTGATATTATTTTGAAATTAACTACCTTTTAAGTGATGTCTATACAAAAGATCATTCCTCCCTTATGGCAGACAAGATGCTTGTTTTCTTCAACTCGGATTTTGCGTATGCAGTGAAAATCAAATATATAACTGCTAAAACAACGACTAACGCCAGTAGAAACAGCCACGGCAATACCAACGTAATGCAATGGTTTACCGCATCCAATCGTCTACAAACAATTACACTTAAAATGCTTCCAAATACAAGAGCTATTACCAACGAACCTCCGAGGTAAATTCCAATCTCACGACTCAACATAGCTTTTAGCTGCTTCTGCGTTGCCC
Source organism: Ruminococcus sp. AF17-12 (assembly GCF_003479245.1). Taxonomy (NCBI): domain Bacteria; kingdom Bacillati; phylum Bacillota; class Clostridia; order Eubacteriales; family Oscillospiraceae; genus Ruminococcus; species Ruminococcus sp. AF17-12. The sequence goes on along the minus strand of NZ_QUGY01000020.1, from coordinate 49,093 downwards.
CAACAGCTTCCAGCAGACCAAATTCCCGTTTTCTGTTCTGAAAATCGACCATCAGCATATTCATAAGACTGATGCTTCCAAATGTAAACAGGATCGCCGCTGCCATATATAGTGCCTTTATCGACGAACTATACCGATACTGAATGTTTTTAATTGTCTGTTCAATCGTATTAACCGATATTTTACCGCTCTGCTCTGCAATTTCTTGAACCGCGCTTAGAACTTCATCAAAATGATTGGGAGTGATCTTGAGCGCCAAGATGCCAGTCTGATCTGTTATACCTGTCAGATTCTTTGCCATATCGTATGTCATCATAAAATACGGACTGCCTGGAACAACCGGATTGCGTTCCATCAAATCGGTCGGGTCATAGGTGCCTGCAACAACTGCGTTGATATTAAACGTGCTGCCATCGGGAGAACGCCCTTCCAACTGCAAGGTGTCGCCAACGCTCGCAATATTCTCTGCAACCAATATTCCGTTTCTTTCGGTCATATCATCGTAATCTGCCGTTCCAGACGATAAAACCGCTTGCTTTTCTGCCAGTTGTTCACGGTTCAGTGTCGGGAAATCATTCATGATACTTGTGAGAGAACCACTCCCGCCGGGGAAGGTAATGGACATATGGACGCAGTTAAATGCAGTTATTTTTTCTACTCCGGCAATGTTTTCCAAGTCATGCCGTAGTGTCTGGCTTTCAAGCGGGTTTTCTTCCAGTTGCAGCTTTGAACTTCCGTATGGCTCAGATTCTTTATCAAACGAACTGCCGACTTGATTTTTCACCTGCAAAAGAATACTGCCAGCAGGATAGTGTTTGAAAGTTGCCTGTTTTTCCGGATCAATAGAGCCTGCAACCGTAGATGCGCCCAGCAAAAGCGCACCGCTTACGCCCAGCATCACAAGCGTCAAAATAGCTTTTTGCCTGTTACGCTGGATATTGATTCTTGCGAGATTGTGGGGTGACAGATTGCGATGCAGCTTTGAACTGGCTTTTGCTTTCCCTGAATAAGCGAGGTATCTTGCACCCTCAATGGGAGAAGTATTCATTGCAACTCGAACTGGCTTGAAAATCGCAATATTCACCATTACAACACCTACTATGGCAATCAGCACCGCATAGATGGCAACCGTTTTGATTTGAAATCCCTTCGGATACACAATAAATCCAATCAACAAGCCAGCAATTAGTCCAAGAGGAATACCAGTAAAAGCATACCGGAGTCCTTCTTTTCTCACCATCCGTTTAATTTGCTTTTTTGTCATTCCGATTGTCCGTAGCTGACCAAACATCTGCACGTTCTTCGCAATCTTCGTGTAAAAGACCCCATACACAATCGTTGCAGCCAGCACCGCAGTCAATGCAGCCAGCAGAGGGATTGGGAGCTGGATGCCAGATTGAACAGCTCCGGTCATAACAGCAGAATACTCCGTGAGATATACCTGATCTTCCACAATGCCTGTGTTTTCAATGACTTTATCCGTAAAATCAAGAAGGGTTTCCGAGCGAATGGCATCTGTATTCAGCCGCGTATATGCTGTTACTTGAAGGTGATTCATTAAGCTCATGGCAAGTTCTTTGCTCAGATAGACGAAATAACCATCACTCTTGCTGCTTTCGCTCAAAATGCCGGAAAGCGTGTATTCTGCCTCATGCCCCGTGCCGGTTACATCAAAAGTAATGGTGTCACCGGGGTGATATGACTTCCCCAAAAAATCAATATAATTCTGTGGGAGCATGATCTCATTTGCCTTTTGCGGTGCTCTGCCCTGCAAAGATTTTTCTTCCTGATGCGTAAAATAATCTTCGCTTCCATAAGCGACCGTAATTGTTTTATTGCCTGAATAAAAAAGTCCGATTGCAGCATATTCGCCAATCCATTGAACATCTTTGTTTTGACGTAAACCGGATAACTGGTCATCTGTTATTCCCAGAATTGCAACCTGCGCTTTACTGCGCTGTGTATTCTTAAATTCTTCCTGTGCGCCTGCGGATATTAGAACGATTGAAAAAATCATGCAGACAGAAAGGGCAATCGTGAGAAGCAGAAAGGCTTTGCTTCGTTTGTCTGTTTTCATGCTCCGATTTGCCAGCTTTTTTATGATAGCGCTGGTATCATTTTCAAAAGGCCATGTCATAGCTTTCCACCTCCTTATTCCACAATCTTTCCATCCTCAATGCGGACAATCCGATCTGCAAGACGGGCTATGTCGTTGTTGTGGGTAATCATCACGACAGTTTGCCGGAACTCCGCACTGGTACGCTTGATAAGTCCCAGCACCTCGGCGCTGGTCTTGCTGTCAAGGTTGCCGGTCGGCTCGTCAGCCAGTACAATAGCCGGTTTGGTAATCAGGGCGCGGGCAATCGCCACACGCTGCTGCTGTCCGCCGGAGAGATTGTTCGGCATATTTTTCAGTTTATCTTCCAGCCCCAACAAGTGAACGATCTCGTCCAAAAACTTCTGATCCACCGTGTCCCCGTCCAGCTCCACCGGCAGGACGATGTTCTCATACACATTCAGGATGGGAACAAGGTTATAGTTCTGAAAGATAAAGCCGATGTTGCGGCGGCGGAAGATAGTAAGCTGTTCATCGTTCATTTTCGACAGTTCTTTGTCCCGGACAATCACATTGCCGGAAGTGGGTGTGTCCAGCCCTCCCATCATGTGAAGTAAGGTGGATTTGCCGCTGCCAGATGTTCCCACAATAGCCACAAACTCGCCGTCCTCCACGGAGAAGTTCACACCGTCAAGGGCGTGGGTAATGTTCGGCTTTGTGCCATAATACTTTTTCAGGTCGATAGTCTGTAAAACGCTCATATTCAAAACTCCTTTCAAGGCTTCCTGCCTGTTGATAAGGGTATTATAAAACCCAAATGTCCGCGAAATGTTACAGCGGCCAAAAAATTTCATTGAAAATCGGGGTGAAATGTTACAACGCTCGGACATTTCAAAAAAATTTACGGCGGGCAGCCGAAAATGGCCGTCCGCCGCGTTCTATTTTGTAGGCAGCATAATAGAAAATTCCGAACCCTTGCCCAGCTCCGAAACCACTTTGATATAGCCGCCCTGCCGCGTTACGATCTCGCGGGCCAGATACAGGCCAATGCCCACGCCCTGCTGTTCGTGTACTTCTTCCTCACGATAAAAGCGTCGGAAGATGGCAGCCTGATTGCTTTCGGAAATGCCCTTGCCGGTGTCGGTCACTTTGATCTCCACATACATTTCCCACTGAACCACTGATACAGAAATCTTTCCACCTGACGGAGTGTATTTTACTGCATTGTCCAGCAGATTGAAAAGGGCTTCGCTTGTCCACTTGCTGTCATGGGAGATTATCAAATTTTCCGGGCAATCCACGGATACAGCAATTTCTTTTTTCTCTGCGGCATATACAATACTGCTCATAGCTTGTGCAAGCGTATGGAAAAAGCTGCTGTCTTTCTTTTCTAATCGTATTGCTCCGGTTTCTAACCGGGATGTTTTAACCAGTGCTTGGAACAGAAAATCCAGTTTATCAGTCTGACTGCGTATGCCTTGCAAAAAGTCCATCCGTTCTTCTTCTGAAACAGGCTTTGTTAAAAGTGTGTCCGTTACCATTTGCAAATTGCTGACAGGTGTTTTGACTTGATGCGAAATATCAGAAATCAGCATTTGAAGCTCCTGTCGTTCCATGTCTACCTTGTGCCGATTTTCCTGCATAATCTCATACAACCGGATTAAGCGGTGGTTGATACGGGCAAAAAGAGTTTCACTATCATTTGACTTTTGTAATTCCTCGTTTCCATCAATCATGTTGTCCAGCGTCCGGCACAAATTAGAAGTAAAATGAGAAAGGCGTTTTCCAAAAAACAGCACCAATAGCCAAATCCAGAAAAATGCACAGAGTGTCAATGTTCCACCTGCTATGAAAATTCGTATATCCTGCATTGTACCGCCGAGAATACCGGTAATTACCAGCATAGAGAAAACCATGCCAGCACTAATCAGTCTACAAATTTTCTTAGCAGAAAGGTTATTCAGTTTCATTTCTTTTCGCCTCCTGTCCATTGATAACCCATACCGTAAACCGTTTTGATATATGTGTCGCCATCCGCTTCAATCTTACTGCGAATGCGGCTGATAGAAGTAGTAAGGGTATGTTCATCTACATATTTTTCATCAATGTCCCACAGCCTTTCCAAAAGTTGTTGGCGGGTAAGTACCTGCTTCGGATTTTTAAGAAATAGGTTCAGCATTTTATATTCCATCGCAGAAAGCGCTAATGGTTTCCCGTTCAAGCTTGCAAATTGTTCCGAAAAATCCAGAAACAGGCTGCCATCCTCGTAAATATCCTTAGCTGGTTTGTGATGTTCCAACATAGCGAACATGGCTTTGATCTTTCGCTGCAAAGCACTAATCGAAAAAGGTTTCGTGATATAATCCACTGCACCAGCTTCATATCCTCGTATCTGATCGCTTTCCTGATCGTTGGCAGTTAGAAATATAACTACTGTATCAGGATGCTCTGGCTTGATAAGACGGCATAGGTCATAACCATTTCCGTCTGGTAAATTTATATCCAGCAATACCAAATCAAAAATGTTTGTTTTTAATGATTCAGCGGCTGTCCTTGCATTCAGAACAGAAGTTATTGTGTAACCGTCCAATTCCAAATTATAAGTAAGCGTTTTATTCAAAAGATTATCGTCTTCGACAATTAAAATCTGCTTCATATTGTCACTTCCTTTTCTTTTTGCAGATAGTATAACAGGCAAATGTCCGAGAATTGTTACAAGGACAAATATATTTTTCATTTTACAGCTTTTTTCTGTGTACTGCAATTTTATAAAAGAAAGGACAGCAGTGTCAAATTGCTGTCCTTAACGAACATATTTAATGAAACATCGGAACCATCTTCTTTTTGTTGTCTACCTATAATAACGATTGGAGTAATCGATTATAGACACTGCAATCAAAAAAATCTGAAAATATATTTATCAACATTACATAAAAATGTGTAGATGCACATAAAATAGGAATACATATTGAAATTCAGGTCGTTCTGTGATAGAATCTCATTACTAAAAAGTGTGTAGGTGCACGGAAATGGGGAGTGTAACGATGGAGATTAAAAGAGACGCTTACCTACAGCAGCTGATCGAGCGAAAAGATAATGGAATGATAAAGGTGATTACCGGCATTCGTAGATGTGGCAAATCCTTTTTGCTGTTTACCATCTTTAAGAGATACTTACTGGAGAACGGCGTTGATGTTGATCATATTATTGAAATTGCATTGGATGGTATTGAGAACGAGGAATTAAGAGATCCCAAGGTATGCTTCAAGTACATCAAGGATGCCATGAAAGACGACGGGAAGTATTATCTCCTTTTGGATGAAGTGCAGTTCATGCCACGATTTGAGGAAGTGCTGAACAGCCTGCTCCGCATTAGCAATATTGATGTGTATGTCACCGGAAGTAATTCCAAGTTCCTGTCCAGCGACATTGTGACCGAATTCCGTGGCAGAGGTGATGAGATTAGAATCTACCCTCTCTCCTTTGCAGAGTTTTATTCTGTCTATGACGGCGATTATGATGATGCCTGGGATGACTACATGATCTACGGAGGATTGCCGCAGATCGTAAGTTTCCAGAGCGAACGACAGAAAGCGGACTATCTGAAGAACATCTTTGCAAATGTCTATCTGAAGGATGTTATTGAAAGAAATAAGATTCAGAACGTGGATGAGATTGGGATTCTGATTGATGTGCTTGCATCTGCAATCGGCGCACCGACCAACCCTTCAAAGATTGCCAATACCTTTGCCAGTGAGCGCCAGATGACTTATACTAATAAAACCATCTCCAAGCATATCGACCATTTGACAGATGCCTTTTTGATTTCCAAGGCAAGCCGATACGATATTAAGGGCAGAAAGTATATCGGTGCAAATCTGAAATACTACTTTACTGATCTGGGACTGAGAAATGCACGTCTGAATTTCAGACAGCAGGAGCCTACTCATATCATGGAGAACATTGTTTATAACGAGCTGCTGATCCGTGGCTACAATGTTGATGTGGGTGTCGTGGATATCTTCGATAAGGATAAAGAAGGCAAACGTGTTCGCAAGCAGTTGGAGGTTGACTTTGTGGTGAATCAAGGAAACCAGAGATACTATATCCAGGTTGCATATGACACGACTTCGGAAGAAAAACAGACGCAGGAGTTCAATTCTCTGCGTAATATCCCGGACTCTTTCAAGAAGATCGTCATTGTAAATGGCAGCAAAAAGCCTTGGAGAAATGATGAAGGTTTTGTCATCATGGGAATGAAGTATTTCTTGCTGAATGCGAATAGTCTGGAATTTTAAGTCGATTTGAGTTGTTGCTGTGGTGTTGTTCTATTTCAAAAAAGAGTGAAATGATATAAATAAGGCCACGTCTGATTTCATGTTGGAACAGCCGTGGCTCAGTTTATTTTTTTATCCGTACAAACGAGACTGTTCCGCAGATTATGTAGAACAGACAGAGTACGATTCCGATAGTGAGAACATACGAGAATAAAGATGAACTTAAGAACGAAATAAACAAAAGTTTGTTGAATTAAAAATGAAATAAAGTTCCAGTAATCATAGAGTGTATGGATTCAATTCCATATGCTTTTTTTCTTTACTGAAAAATTTAATGTTACGAGTTTCTTACGAGTGGTATTAAAAAATTCGCAAGAAGACTCGTAGGAAAAAAAGTAAAAAAATTTGCTTTTGACCACTGTAAAACATGCTCTGAGCGTTTCGTTATATGAAGGGATAATTTTTCTTTCATATTTCAAAGAAAAGAGGATAAAGAAATGTCAGAGAAAAGATGTTATACAGTTCAAGAGTTACAGGAAATCTTAGGAGTCAGCAGACCTACTATTTATAACCTTTTGAAGAAAAAGGAATTCCGGTGGATCCAGTTGGATGGCGGAAAGTATCGCATCTCTAAGAAGAGTTTCGATGACTGGCTCGATAACTTGGAATAGTAAAAAACAGGGTGTTGATCAGGCAGATTTTGTCTGCAATCGACATCCTAAATTTTTTTCTGGATATGAGATATGATATAAGAAAAAACACTAACACTAAAAAGACAGGAAGTGAAGAATAAATGGAAACAGCAATTATGAAACAAAAAGAAATTCCGGAAATGGACGATATTGAGGAAATCATTTCGAAGATTTCAGAAGAAAGTCCCTACAAACGGCGTCCAACACAAAAGAGGACCTGGATGACAGTGCCGGAAATGGGAAAGCTGCTGGGATTAAAAAAGACAGATCGATACTGGCTGGTGCATAAAAATGTTTTTGAATCAAAAGAGATTGCCGGAAAGATACGAATCAATATTGCCAGCTTTGAAAAATGGTACGCCAATCAGATTAAATATCATAAAGTTACCGGAGAAGAACCAGGGAAAGAATTAAAATCCTGGTCCTATTCGGTTAAGGAAGTTGCGGATCTGTTGGGTGTTGATGAGTATCTTGTTTATGAATTACTCAAGAAAAATCAAATGGAAACGGTTATTGTCGATTACTGGAAACGAATACCAAAAGAATCTTTTCAGAACTGGTATAAAAGCCAGTCCCGGTATCGAACAAAGGAAGACAGAGAAAAAGACGCTCTTCTGGAAGAGGCAACTATTACGATGCCTGAGATGGCACAGCTGCTTGGAACAACCAGAAGTGCAGTATATACAATTCTTGATAATCCAAAGTATAGTCATTTTTTTGAATTCATTGTGATTGCAGAAAAGAAAAGGATCACAAAAGAGAGTTTTCAAAAATTCCTGGAAGGTCAGGACCGGTATAAGCTGGATCCATCGAATGATTATGAAGAACTTGCACAGGAACAGAATATTGCCCTGGCTAATTTCCGGCGGAAGAAATTATCACAGACCGGAATACGAGGAAGCAATGGAAATATAAAGTATCTTACTTTTGATGAAGCTTCCTATCTGGCAAAGGTCAGCAGAAGCATGATCAACAAATGGGCGGATAAAGGAAAGTTCACAGTAATAAAAGTTGGCAGTCGAGTTAGGATCCTTCGGGATGAATTTGAGGACTGGATGGAACAAAGAGAATTGGAAAGGAGCATGCAATAATATGGCATCTATAAGAGAACGAAACGGAAAATTCAATGTAATCTATTCTTATACGAATGAAAAAGGTGAGAGGAAACAGAAGTGGGAAACCTATGAAACGAAAGCCGAAGCAAAGAGAAGAAAAAAAGAAATTGAATATAAAAAAGAGATGGGATCATTTGTCGTCCGTAAATGCAAAACACTGGACGAGCTTATTACAGAATATGTTGCACTTTATGGCAAAGAAAACTGGGCGCTTTCTACATATGAAGGAAATGTCTCTCTTATCAATAACTATATTCTTCCAATCATTGGTGATACGAAACTCTCAGAGATCAATACCAGATTCATCGAAAGATATTATCAGAGTCTTTTGAAGAGGCGTGCCGTTATCAATCCATTGAATAAAACCAGTCGAAATGAATTTGTATCGTCCAGTACGGTCAGGGATGTTAACAAGCTGCTTAGAAACTGTTTTGAACAGGCAGTGAAATGGGAACTGATGGAGAAGAATCCCTGTATTCATGCGACTGTACCAAAACATAAATCCCAAAAAAGAGATATCTGGGCAGCGGATACATTGATGTATGCTCTCAGTGTCTGTGAAGATGAGCGATTAAAACTCGCAATTAATCTATCTTTTTCATGTTCCTTACGACTTGGTGAGCTGCTTGGTCTTACCTGGGATTGTGTAGATATCTCTCCTGAGGCAATTGAAGAAAATCGCGCATATGTCTTCATCAATAAAGAATCACAGCGTATAAGAAAAGAATCTTTGAACGCACTGGATGGAAAAGATGTGTTGCTGGTATTCCCGACAAATCATAAGAAGAATTCTACGGTCCGTATTCTGAAAACACCAAAGACAGAAAGCAGTGTGCGTAAGATATTCTTACCAAAGAGTGTCGCTAATATGTTGGTAGACTGGAAAGCGGAACAGGATGAAATGAAAGAAATCCTTGGTGATGAATATATGGACTATAACCTGGTTATGGCAAGTACCTTTGGTCTTCCTCTCGGAGATGGAGCAATCCGTGGTCCTTTAAAGAAACTGATCGAGGACTATAATCTCCCACCGGTTGTATTTCACAGCTTTCGTCATAGCAGCGTTACTTATAAGCTGAAACTGAATGGTGGAGACATCAAGGCGGTACAGGGGGATTCCGGTCATGCTCAGGTCAATATGGTTACGGATGTGTACTCTCATATTCTGGATGATGACAGAAGAAAAAATGCAGAGCTTTTTGAAGAAGCATTTTATGAGAAAAAGAATCTGGATCCACAGATGCATGTACAGCAGGAAAATAATAATGCAACTGCTGCTGATGAAATCGATCCGGAATTTCTGGCAAAAGTATTGGCTAATCCAGAGATGCGGGCGTTGCTCAATTCACTGGCAAAGACGATGAAGTAATGAAAAATAGTGAAAAAATAGTGTAATTTTAGTGAAAAAAACAATTCGTAAAACGATATAATATATGGATGAAATGAGGATATTTATTGTGCATATGGATATTCTATCTCCATCAAATCTATTGAAATCTCCATCATTTGATGATAGAATGATGGAGATAAATCTGAAATGAAGGAGGTTCCTATGAGAAACTTTGATTTTATTGTAAGTCCTGCAAAGTTGTTAACACCTGAAATTGTTCAGATGGTTAGCAGCATCCATGAACATAAAGGCAAACAGGAATTATTTCTCGAAGCCAATGTAGATGAATTGAAAACACTCCTAGAAGTTGCATTGATTCAGAGTACGGGAGCATCCAACCGAATTGAAGGTATATTTACAAGCGATAAGCGTTTGGAAGAATTGGTAAGTCAAAAAGCAGAACCTCGCAACCGATCTGAGCAGGAAATTGCTGGTTATCGTGAGGTACTTTCCACAATTCACGAAGGCTATGAATATATTAATCCAAGACCGAACATTATTTTGCAGTTACATCGAGATCTGTACTCCTATTCACAGGGATCTGCTGGTGGAAGTTATAAGAATTCCGATAATGTAATTGCAGAAACAGATGCCGAGGGTCATCAGAAGGCACGTTTTATTCCAGTTCCCGCTTTTCAGACTGCTGAAGCGATGGAAGAACTTTGCGCACGCTTCCTTGAAGCATGGGAAGCTGACCGCATTGATAAACTGGTTTTGATTCCCATGTTCATTCTGGACTTCCTGTGCATCCATCCTTTCAATGACGGAAATGGTAGGATGAGCCGTTTGCTCACTTTACTGCTTTTTTATAAGGCGGGATACATCGTTGGAAAATATGTCAGTATGGAAATGCTGATTGAAAAGACAAAAGAAACATATTATGAAGCCCTTCAAGCAAGTTCTACTGGCTGGCATGAGTGCGAAAACAGCTATGAGCCTTTTGTTAAATATTATCTGGGTATCATGCTGAAAGCATACAATGAATTCGAAAGCCGTGTAGAGCATTTGAAGCATCGGAGTCTATCTAAGCCTGATAGAATTAAAGCGGTTATTGATAACAAGGTTGGTAAAATTACAAAGAAAGAAATCATGGAGCTTTGTCCTGATATAAGCAAAATTACCGTGGAAAGGACTTTGACGAATCTGGTTAAGAGTGGGTATATCGCAAAAGTTGGCGCAGGTCCATCTACTGGTTATGTCCGTGTTTAAAAATATGAAAACAGCTTATAAATTTGCCAGTCAAAAACGCATGGACAAACCGTCTCGTATGCGTTATATTATTTATAGACAAGAAAATATCTTGTACTTATGATAGGAAAGTTTAATTGAATACTGTTTACCATGATCGAACGTACGAAGCATGGTGGTCATATAACAGATGTCGATGGTAATATCAAGGCATTCCCCGATTATTAGCTGGAGCAAACAATCAGCTAACTTTCAGAGCTTTACAGAGCTTGACAGAGGGGGTATTCAGAATAACTCGAATTGAATCGGAAACAGTTTTATATAGTGTCCCACTTGGGTTTACCTTACCTCAGATTGACAGAGAGTGACAATAGGTTGGAGCTCTCCTAAGCGAGGGGTCGGAGGTTCAAATCCTCTTATGGACGTGCTTCAAAGCGTTCGAAAATGTTAGCTGGATTAGCCGACAACGAACGCTTTTGTTTTTTTCTAATCACGTTCGTGACACAAAATTCCATTCAAAATGATCAATTTCCGGCTAACATTTTAGTTTTGCTCTGTATTTGTACCACTCTATATAACGAAACGCTCAGATGCTGTTTTGCAGTAGGGGAAAAGAAAAAATATCCAAAAATTGATGATTAATGGTGAGCTTGTGATAGAATGGATAAAAGAGAAAAGCATAAAGGATGTAGTTGTGGAGAATATTTGTTATGATTAGAAAGTTGCTGAACGGAGATATCGATAGAGTTGCTGACATATGGTTAAAGACAAATCTGAAAGCACATTATTTTATTTCCAATCAATACTGGAAAAGTAATTATGAATTAGTGAAAGAAATGCTGTCACAATCCGAAGTTTATGTGTTTGAAGCAGATAAAATGATACAAGGATTTGTAGGACTAAATGATGAATATATCGAAGGTATTTTTGTCTCTGATGAAATGCAGTCATGTGGCATAGGTAAGCTTTTATTGGATTATATTAAGGATAAAAAAGTCAGCTTACGATTAAATGTATATCAGAAGAATGCCAGAGCAATTTCTTTTTACCAAAGAGAAGGGTTTATTATTCAATGTGAAGGTTTGGATGAAGATACTGGTGAAAAAGAGTACACTATGCTATGGAAACAAAAATAGAAATCGGAAGTTGTGGGAATAAAAAAATATGGAATTAAGACTATTGCGCTATTTTCTGACGGTGGCAAAAGAACAGAGCTTTACAAAAGCAGCAGAACAATTGCATATTACCCAGCCAACGCTATCCAGACAAATGGCGGCATTTGAAGAGGAGCTTGGAGTAACATTATTTATTCGAAGCGGGAAGAAAATTTCGCTTACTGAAGAGGGGATTTTATTAAAAAGGCGTGCCCTGGAGATCCTTAATCTTGAGGAAAAAACACTTGAGGAACTGAAAGGAAAAGAAGATGTTGTAGAGGGAAATATAACCATTGGATGCGGTGAATTTGCAGCGGTGGAGACATTGGCGGAGATATGTAAAACATATAAAGAAAAATACCCGCTGGTTCAGATTGTATTGCATACTGCAACAGCAGATGCAGTGTATGAGATGATGAACAAAGGACTTGTAGATATTGCATTATTCATGGAGCCGGTGGACACCGAAGGGCTGGATTATATCCGGATCACAGATTGCGATCACTGGTGTGTTGGAATGCGGCCGGATGATCCGCTGGCAGAAAAAGAGTTTATAAGAAAAGAAGATCTTATTGGAAAACCATTGATCCTGCCGGAAAGAGTAAATGTTCAAAGTGAACTTGCCAATTGGTTTGGAAAAGACTTTTCGAAACTGCAGATTGCTTTTACAAGTAATCTTGGAACGAATGCCGGAGTTATGGCAGCAAATGGACTGGGCTATCCGGTATCCATCGAAGGTGCTGCAAAGTATTGGCGGGAGGATATTCTTGTACAGCGAAGAATTTCTCCTGAAATCACAACAAGTACTGTGATTGCCTGGAGACGAAACATTCCATATTCTCTGGCGGTCAGTAAAATGATAGAAGAAATAAATGCTTTTCAGGCATAGAATGGAATTCAATATAAGCATTAGACATAATAAAAATATCAGGTATAAAATAGATGTATAAGAGAAATTCAAATCTTATACATCTATTTTTATACGAAAAATTCGCAAAGAAAGGGGATTTTTATTATGAGTAAAAATTTAGTCGCATTTTTCAGTGCAAGCGGGACAACAAAAAAAGTAGCAGAAATGATTGCAGAGGAAGCAAAAGCGGATTTATTTGAGATTGAGCCAAAAGTTCCATATACAAAGGCTGATCTTGACTGGATGAATAAAAAATCCCGCAGCAGTGTGGAAATGAGTGATAAGAAATACAGGCCGGAGATTATGAAGAAAAAGATGGATATGAGTTCTTATGATGAGATCCTTCTGGGATTCCCAATCTGGTGGTATGTAGCTCCGACAATTGTCAATACATTTTTGGAAGCCTATGATTTCAGTGGCAAAAAGATTGTGCTCTTTGCAACATCCGGTGGAAGTGGATTCGGTAATACTGTAAAGGAATTACAGCCATCTGCACCGGATGCGGTTATCACAGAAGGCAACCTGTTAAACCGTGGAACAAAACAGGAAATCAGTGAGTGGGTAAAATCTTTATAAATAACAGTGCTATGGAGGTATACAGAAAATGGGAAAAATAGTACAGACAGCAGGAAGAAATACACTTGGTGAATTCGCACCGGAATTTGCACATTTTAACGATGATGTACTTTTCGGCGAAAACTGGAATAACCAGGACATCGACGTAAAAACAAGAAGTATCATCACAGTGGTTGCTCTGATGGCTTCCGGAATTACAGATTCTTCTTTAAAATATCATCTTCAAAATGCAAAAAATCATGGTGTAACACAAAAAGAGATTGCCGCAGTAATCACACATGTCGCATTTTATGCAGGATGGCCAAAAGCATGGGCTGTTTTCAATCTTGCAAAGGAAGTGTGGGAGGCAGGTGAAGGAGATTTACCATACGAAGAGGAAGCAATGCGGGCGCATGCAAAAGAGATGGTATTTCCAATTGGTGCACCAAATGATGGCTTTGCACAGTATTTTTCTGGCAGAAGTTTTCTTGCACCGATTTCCACTTCTCAGGTTGGCATTTTCAACGTGACATTTGAACCCGGATGCAGGAATAATTGGCATATTCATCATGCAAAAAGCGGTGGCGGGCAGATCTTAGTATGTGTAGCCGGCCGAGGGTTTTATCAGGAAGAAGGCAGGGATGCGGTAGAAATGAAACCGGGTGACTGTATTAACATTCCGGTAGATGTAAAGCACTGGCATGGGGCCGCTCCGGATGAATGGTTTTCCCATCTGGCAATTGAGGTGCCGGGAGTGGATTGTTCCAATGAGTGGTGTGAGGCGGTATCGGAGAAAGAGTACGCTGGATTAAGATAAGGAGAGCACTATGGAATACGGTAAACTCGGAAATACAGATATAGAAGTGTCAAAATTATGTGTGGGCTGCATGAGTTTTGGGAAAGCTGGAACCATGCATGACTGGACGTTGGATGAAGCTGAAAGTGAGAATGTTATCAAGCATGCACTTGATTTGGGATATAATTTTTTTGATACAGCAAATGGATATTCAGCAGGAACAAGTGAGGAATATTTAGGTAAAGCATTGAAGAAAAATGTAGCGAGAAATCAGGTTGTGATTGCATCCAAGGTATATTTTAATGAAGGTCGTTTATCAAGACAGGCAATCATGAGGGAAATAGATGGAACTCTGTCACGTCTTGGAACCGACTATCTTGATTTATATATCATCCATAGATTTGACTATGATACACCAATTGAAGAAACTATGGAGGCACTGCACGATCTGGTAAAAGCAGGAAAGGTCAGGGCACTTGGTGCATCTGCCATGTATGGATATCAGTTTTATAATATGCAGTTAGCCGCAAGAGACAATGGATGGACACCATTTTCTGCGATGGAGAATCATTATAATTTGCTTTACAGAGAGGATGAGAGAGAATTGCTACCAATTTGTAAGCAAATGAAAGTTTCGTTAATGCCGTATAGCCCTCTTGCAGCCGGACATCTGGCAAGACCACAGTGGAAATCAGAGTCTCTTCGTGGAACCACGGATAGGGTTGCCATGGGAAAATATGATAAGACTGAAGCGGAAGACATGCAGATAGTTAAACGTGTAGCGGAGCTTGCCGAAAAGTATAACTGCAAAATGTCCCAGATAGCCATTGCATGGCAGTGGGCAAAGGGAATTCTATCGCCTATTATTGGGGCAACCAAAACGCAGTATCTGGATGATTCAGCCGGAGCATTTGACATTAAATTAACTGCCGAAGACCTTGCATATCTTGAAGAGCCATATGTTCCACATGAGATAGTTGGTGCAATTGATAAAAATCCGGCACAAGGTGTTATTTTGCTTGATGAAAAGAAATAATAAAGAACTAGGTGTAGCCATATGAAGAAATATTTATCAGTTATTCTGGAAATTATCCTCACAGCCTGTCTGGTTGCATGTGGTAGTTCTAACAAGGATTCCGTGAACGATGATAAACAAGAGGTAAGACTGGGAAAAATGAATATGCCAGAGCGTGAGGTTGTAGAATTGCTGAGTAACGGAGACGTAGAATTAAAAATTTCGAAAGAATGAAATTACTGTTTTTCTATACGAAGAGCTCGACAGATTTTAGATAATTGCGATCTGTGAAGGATTTGCAATTTTAGGAATGATATTTTTGATTATCAGTTGATAGTCAACTTCCAGTTTGTTGAATTAAAAATGAAATAAAGTTTCAGTAATCATAGAGTGTATGGATTCAATTCCATATGCTCTTTTTCTTTTACTTAATTTCAAGAAAATGCAGAAATCTAATGTTACGAGTTTCTTACGAGTGGCATTTAAAAAAACTCGCAAGAAAACTCGTAAGAAAAAAAGTAAAAAAATTTGCTTTTGACCACTGTAAAACAGGCTCTGAGCGTTTCGTTATATGAAGGGATAATTTTTCTTTCATAATTCAAAGAAAAGAGGACAAAGAAATGTCAGAGAACTGGATGACGAAACAGGAATTGGTCTGATTGAGAAACGCAGACAGGGATTTGGAAAGGTGAACGTTATCTACGTGAAAACCTTTATGCCTGAGAAAACAGATAAGAAAAAATTTGAAGAGGAATTAAAGAAGTTTAGAAAACAAACTTCTGTGGAAAATGAGGAATCTACAGAAGTTTACATTTCAAACTTCATGAAGTCCTAAAATCAAACTTCTAGAAGTCCCGAAAACAAACTTCAAGAAGTTTACATTTCAAACCCTAATAATACTAATCTTAGTGATACTGAAATGAATGATAATAAATCTAATCAAATCGTATCTGCAGATGAGAATCGATCCGATGGCGATAATTCCACTGAGGAATATCAGGCTTATGAAAAACTGGTCAAAGAGACTGTTGATTATGAATCACTGGAGGTAACCCATCATGACGATATGCGACAGGTAGATGAAATCGTGAACCTGATCGTAGAGACTGTGATGTGTAAAAATGACAAGATCTTGATTGCCAGCAACTGGTATCCGGCATCACTGGTGAAGAAAAAATTTCTGATGCTGACCTATTCACATATCGAGTATGTCTTACACTGTATGAGTGGTAACACCACAAAGGTGAAGAACATCAAGAAATATTTATTAGCAGCCCTGTTTAATGCACCGTCAACGATGAACGGGTATTATCAGACAGAGGTGAACCATGATATGCCAGGACTGGTAAGATAGGAGGTGCACATGTTTATTTTAAAACTTGCTGGAAAGATATTATTACTGCCGGTATGGCTGATCCTTTTTGTGATCGGCCTGGTAGTGAAGATGACAGTACAGACTTATGCGGTTGTAAGGGGAATCCTTGGTTTTATATTCACTTTGTTGATTATAGCAACTGCATACTGTTACCATGACTGGGTACAGGTTGTATTCCTGTTTGCGCTGAGTGTTATTCTGTATCTGATCCTGTTTGCAGGAGTGTTCGTAGATACTGTACTGGACATGACAAGAGAACGTATTATTGATTTTATTATATCGTGAGGAGGATATGAAAATGAGCGAAAACAATGATTATATTCAGTTACCACCACTTAAAAAAGACACACCGTCCGATGTGGTAGCATTTATGTGGGAGTACATAAAAGTACCGGAGGATTCAAGAGAAAAAGTTAAGAATCTGCTTAAAGATGCAAATGAAAATGGCGTAAAATTAAGTCATCAGGCACCAACACTGTATGATGTTGTCCCAAAAGAAGAAATTGCTGAATTTGAAGAGCTTATGCGCAAAACCATAGCTGACATTGTATCAGAAGCCAGTAGCGTTGCCTGTTGGGTGTATGTGCAGAAATATGTGAAGCACAAAACCCTAAACGAAATGCTGCAAGAATTGCCAGACGTAGGTCAATTCATCCTAGCTATGGATACCTGGTTTGAAAAACTGATGGAGAAATAATCTAGGAAAATAGTTTAAAGTCTACATGTTATGATCATGTATGAAGTTGGAACAAAATAAAAGAATTGTGCTATACTATTGTTCAAGAAAAAAACTCATTGACATATTTCAATCTATTTAGGAGGATAAACGATCATGTGTACAGCAGCAACTTATAAAACAAAAGATTTTTACTTTGGACGAACCCTCGATTATGAATTCTCTTATGGTGATCAGATAGTAATTACACCACGTAATTATGCGTTTAATTTTCGCCATGTTGACGATATGAAAAATCATTATGCAATTATTGGAATGGCTCATGTTGCAGAGGATTATCCTTTGTATTATGATGCTATGAATGAAAAAGGAGTGGCAATGGCAGGACTGAATTTTGTCGGAAATGCTGTTTATTCCGCGATTAAGCCAGATGTGGAAAATATTGCACAGTTTGAATTTATTCCGTGGATTTTAAGTCAGTGTTCTTCTTTAGTTGAAGTTCGCGAGCTTCTTGAACGAATTAATATTGTTAATACTCCTTTCAGCGAGCAATTGCCATTAGCACAATTACACTGGATCATTTCTGATGAGAATGAGTCAATTACGGTAGAATCTATGTCAGATGGTTTGCATATTTATGATAATCCAGTAGGAGTGCTTACGAATAATCCGCCATTTCCACAGCAGATGTTTCAACTAAATAATTATATGCATTTATCTCCTAAACAGCCCAGAAATACTTTCTGCGAAAATTTGGCTCTTGATGCATATAGTAGAGGTATGGGAGGAGTAGGTCTTCCGGGAGATCTCTCATCTGCCTCACGCTTTGTACGTGTAGCTTTTACAAAGGTAAATGCAATTTCAGGTGAATCAGAGGAAGAAAGCGTTAGCCAATTCTTCCACATTCTCGGATCTGTGGATCAGCAACGAGGATGTTGCGAAGTAGCGGATGGAAAATATGAAATCACATTGTATACGTCGTGTTGTAATGTTACAAAAGGTATTTATTATTACAATACTTATGAAAACCATCAGATCAGTGCAGTAGATATGCATGTAGAAAATCTGGATAGTGATAAAATGATTTGTTATCCAGTAATTCAAGGAGAACGAATCAACTATCAAAATAAATAATGTTTTGAAATCAGGGATGAGGTAGAAAGGAAAGTTCCATGACAAAAGATGAAGTAAAAAAACTCAGGATGAACAGTCCGGAATCACTACAGTTTTTAAATAATGCTACAAAATTTTATAATTTAATGATGATGTATCGTTGTGCTATTCGGGAGATACAAACTAAACTTGAGGTTTTGGATGATGAATTTTCAGTTGAGAACAATCGAAATCCTATTTCTTTTATAAAAACAAGAATTAAGAAGCCCAATAGTATTTACGATAAACTGCAGAAGATGGGATATGAATTTACAACAGAAAATATACAGACATATCTCAATGATGTAGCAGGCGTTCGAATAGTTTGTGCGTTTATTGACGATATTTATATGATATCAGATTTGATTACCCAACAGGATGATATTAAAGTTATTGAAATAAAAGATTATATAAAAAATCCAAAATCGAATGGTTATCGAAGCTATCATATGATTGTCGAAATACCAGTATTTTTTGCTAAGGGTAAAACACCTATGCGTGTAGAATTACAGATTCGAACCAATGGTATGGATTTCTGGGCAACATTGGAACATCAACTTCGCTATAAAAAAGGAATTGAAGAAATGCCTGGCTATGATGAGATAAGTGAAGAATTACTTCATTCTGCAAGAGCTATCATTGAAGCAGATAATGAAATGCAGAGAATAAAAGACAAAATTGGTATGTTCCACGAAATTTAGGGAGAAAACTGAGCAAGTAGGAAGGTGGAATATATATGAAACAAGATACTTTAGAGGGCAAAGCAAAAACAAAAAATGGGGTAAAACGACTGTGTTTTTCTATAATCTGCATTCTTCTGGAAGTGATTTTTATTATTACTATCGTAACACGCTTGAATGAATATGCAGAAATCATAAATTTATTTACAAGGATTTTGAGTGGGATCTTGGTTTTGGGATTGTACGCATCAAATAAGACATCCTCTATGAAAATGCCTTGGGTCATCTTAATTCTAATTTTCCCAATTATGGGTGTAGGCCTGTATTTGTTGATTGGTTTGAATGGTGGCACACATAAAATGCGTGAGCGATATGCAGAAATTGATAGCAAATTGTTACCAATGCTTCCGGACGGTCAGGAGTGTTTGAGCAAAATAAAAGAAACAATTCCGAAAGCAGGAAATATAGCAAGTTACATACAAAGAAATTCGCAGTATCCAATCTATCAGAATACGGATATTGTGTATTTTGATGAAGCAGTGAAAGGATTAGAGGCACAGCTTAAGGATTTGGAGAAAGCACAGAAGTTTATCTTTATGGAATATCATGCGATAGAAGACGCTGAAGCATGGCATAAGATTCAAGATGTTCTGGAAGAGCGAGTAAAAGCAGGTGTGGAAGTTAGAGTATTCTACGATGATATGGGTTCTATAGGCTTTATTAACACAGATTTTGTGAAAAAGATGGAGGCAATAGGAATTCATTGCCGTGTATTCAATCCGTTTGTGCCAGGTTTAAATCTGTTTTTGAACAATCGTGATCATAGAAAAATAACAGTTATTGATGGAAAAGTCGGATTTACAGGTGGATATAATCTAGCAAACGAATATTTTAATTACACACACCCGTATGGACAGTGGAAAGATACAGGTATTCGTTTAGAAGGAGATGCTGTTCAGTCGCTTACGGTGACATTTTTGGAAATGTGGAATGCAGTAAGTGATAAGGATGCTAATGATTCTGATTTTAGTAAATACCTTTTCCACTATGATTATGCGGCACAGCAAACTGGGTTTGTTCAACCTTATGCAGACAGCCCTATGGATAATGAGCAAGTAGGAGAAGAAGTTTATATCAGTATGATAAATAAAGCTGAAAAATATTGTTGGTTTATGACTCCATATCTAATCATAACAGATGAAATGACGCATGCGTTATGTCTGGCTGCTAAGCGAGGGGTAGACGTAAGAATTATCACACCTGGTATCCCTGATAAAAAATTCATTTATAATATAACTCGTTCTTTTTATCATGGATTAGTTAAACATGGTGTTCGTGTTTATGAGTGGACTCCTGGTTTCTGTCATGCAAAAATGAGTGTGGCAGATGACTGTATGGCAACTTGTGGAACAATTAATTTGGATTATCGAAGTTTATATCACCATTTTGAAAACGGCTGTTTTATGGCAGATTGTCAGGCAGTTGTGGAAATAAAAAATGATCTGATAAGAACGCTGGGAGAATGTCGTGATGTGACAGACCAATATCAAACCGGACGAAGTGCATATTTGCGACTGGGACAATTATTTATGAGATTATTTGCTGGATTGCTATAAGAATCTGATGAAACGACCTTTCAAAAAACAGTTGATTTAGAAGTTAACTGTTTTTGAAAGGCCGTTTTTGCTATATCTAACAGTCTGTTGTACAAAGAAGATTTTGTATGGATGAAAAAAACAAACCTTGTTGAGGTTAAATTGAGATTGACTTTGTATTGTATAAGTATGAAATAAAAAGGAATCAGGTGATGTACAATGAAAAAGCATAAAATATGTAAAATCCTTCTTGTTATACTGGCAATTTTTTTATGTGTGGCTTTTTATGAATTGCTCGGAATCTGCGTTGCATATAAAAAACAGCCGGAAGTGTCCAATACAACCAAAAAAGAAACAAAAAATGGGTCATGGAACGAATGCAGTGAAAATACAGAACGGGCAGTAATCATAGAAAAGAATCCAGAAGCACTTTTACAAAGAGTGCGTTTGATCAAGAATGCAAAAAAGGAAATTATTCTTTCTACTTTTGCATTTCAATCCGATGAAAGTGGAAAATTGATTTTAGGAGCACTGCATGATGCGGCAGACAGAGGTGTACATATTCGTCTGTTAGTAGATGGAATGGAGAGCTGGATTGATATGGAAGGAAATCCGTATTTCTATGGATTATCTTCCCATGAGAATGTTGAAATTAAACTGTATAATAAGGCCAATCCGTTGAAACCATGGAAGATGATGGGGAGAATGCATGATAAATATTTGATTGCAGATGGTAAGACATATATTCTTGGTGGAAGAAATACATACAATTATTTCCTGGGTGATTTTCTGGGACATAAGAACTATGACAGAGATGTGTTAGTGGTTTGCGATGAACCTGAGAAAGAAAATTCAGTTAACCAGTTGTTAGAGTATTTTGAAACGATATGGGAACAAGAAGACAGTGGTTATTTTCATGACAATAAAAAACTGGCAAATAGAAAATCTGTAAAGAACGCAGTTTTAGAGCTGCAGAACGGCTATCAGAAATATTTTGAAGAGAATAAGGAAAGAATCTGCGATACCGATTACACGGACGAAACTTTTGAGACAGAAAAGATTGCATTAGTGTCAAATCCTATTCACACAGGTTCCAAAGAACCAGTAGTGTGGTATCAGTTGGGAGAATTGATGAAAAATGCAAAAAATCGTGTGAAGATCCACACGCCATATATTATCTGTAATGATATGATGTATAATACATGGGAGGAGATTGCAGAGAACGTTTCAGATTTTTCTATCATGACAAATTCAGTTGCGAATAATGGGAATCCATTTGGGGCTGCCGATTATGCGAAAAACAGAAATAGAATCTTAAGTACAGGAATTAATATCTGGGAATATGAAGGCGGTTATTCATACCACGGAAAAAGTATTCTGATTGACGATGATCTGTCTGTAATCGGTTCCTTTAATATGGACATGAGAAGTGCATATCTGGATACGGAACTGATGCTTGTAATTCGCAGTAAAGATATTAATAAACAGTTGGAAGAGGGCATGATGGAATATGAAAAAGTGTCCCGCCAGATATTAGAAGGCGGAACTTATAATGATCCATATCATGTAGAGCCAATCGAATTAACAAAGAAACGTCAGAGAAAAATATTTTTGGTACAGCATCTGCTTGGATGGGCAAGGTATCTGTTTTAATAAGGAGGAAGGAAAACGTGTTTCAAATATTGATTGTAGAAGATGATAAAGAATTAAGCCAGCTATTCCAAAAAGTGCTTGAGAAGAATGGATATCAAGTCAAAAGTGCATCGGATGGAGCACAGGCATTAGAAGTATTGGATAAGGAATATATTGATCTGATCATTTCTGATATTATGATGCCGGTTATGGATGGCTATGAACTGGTGTCAGAACTTCGTTCAGCAGGATATCAGATACCAGTGCTTATGATCACTGCGAAAGGTTCCTTTGATGATATGCGCCAGGGATTTCTTTCGGGAAGTGACGATTATATGGTAAAACCGGTAAATGTGAATGAAATGGTTTTAAGAGTCGTAGCACTGCTTCGCCGTGCACAGATACTGAATGAACACAAAATTGTGATCGGTTCAACAGAGTTTGATTATGATGCAATGACGGTTACAACTGATAAGGAAAGTTTTGTTTTGCCTAAAAAAGAATTCCTGCTTTTATATAAGCTTGCAGCTTCGCCAGGCAGAACATTTACAAAACAACAGTTGATGGATGAAGTATGGGGATACGAGACGGAGGCAGACCCACATACGATAGAGGTACATATAGGAAGAATCAGAGAGCGTTTTAAAGATAACCCTGATTTTGAAATCGTAACAATGCGTGGAATTGGATACAAGGTGGTGAAAAAATAATGGAACAAAAGAAAGAAAAAGGATTGCGGATCCGATCCTGTCTGACTGGTGCAATCTGGCTGGCACTTGTATTTTCAACAGTCATATCTGCTTTATTATTTGCTTTTTTGAATCATTTTTTTAATCTGCCGGGCAGCATACCTGTGCTTGGCTGGCTTTTGATTTTCAATACATTGATTGCAGGGCTGATCACTTCCTTTATTAATGCAAAGTTACTGGAACCAATTACCAGACTTAGTAAAGCAATGAAGGAAGTTTCTCAGGGAGATTTTGAACAGCATTTGGAAACGAACAGCCGTATAGCAGAAGTTGGAGAATCTTATCAAAGTTTTAACGTTATGACAAAAGAACTTCGTGCAACAGAGGTGCTGCAGATGGATTTTGTATCTAATGTTTCTCATGAGTTTAAGACCCCGATTAATGCCATTGAAGGATATACAATGCTGCTTCAGGGAGAAGAACTATCTCCGGATCAAGAGGAATATGTAGAAAAAATCTTATTTAACACCCAAAGACTTTCCGGATTGGTTGGTAATATTTTGCTGTTATCCAAGTTAGAGAATCAGAATATACCAATGAAAAAAACAGAATATCGTCTGGATGAACAGATTCGCCAGGCATTTCTTTCATTGGAAACAAAATGGACAGAAAAAGAAATTGGTTTTCAGGTAGAATTGGAGGAAGTTAAATATACTGGGAATGAAGGACTTTTTATGCATATCTGGATAAATCTTTTGGATAATGCGATTAAGTTCAGCCCTTCAAAGGGGACAATTACGATGTTTCTGAAACAAGAACAGGATTCTGTTAAGTTCATTCTGGAAGATGAAGGACCAGGAATAGAGGATGATGTAAAATCCAGAATATTTGACAAGTTCTATCAGGTAGATGGATCTCATAAAGCAGAAGGAAATGGCCTAGGTCTTGCACTTGTAAAACGGATTGTAGATAGTGCCGGAGGAACAATCAAAGCAGAAAACCGTGAATATGGTGGATGCAGATTTGTTATAGAGCTGCCAAAGCAGAAAGATGAGATTATATAGTTTTAAGATAAATTAGAAGATGGGAGGATTTATATGACATTTTATCAGGAGTTGCAGTTAAATCAGGCAGGTTCTAAAAACCTGTTGAAAAAGAGTGAAACACTAAAAGAAAAATTATATCATATGTGGGTATATCTGGTGAAGATAGCTGTTACATTGGCATTTTGTTTTTCCTTTGTTAGTATTTTCAGCATCCTATTTGGAAATGAGAACAGCATTGTAGGTGTAGTAGTCTTATTATGTCTCATGGTGTTTAGAAATGCGGATCTGGGGATCCACACCGGACAATCTACGATGCTTTTGGCTTTGTTCTTTGTAATTATGACTGTATGTCCGCATTTAGCAAATCAGTTTTCACCGGTATTGGGAATGCTGTTAAATATTGCGGCACTGGCTGTGTTAATTCTGTTCGGATGCCATAATCCATTCATGTTTAATCAATCTACATTGGTTCTTGGGTATCTGCTGCTATATGGTTATGATGTTACGGGAAAAAGCTATCAGATGCGATTAGTCGGAATGGCTTTAGGTGCAGCACTTACCTGCTTCGTATTTTATCGAAATCATAAAAACAGAACTTATAAAAGAAATCTGAAAGATCTGATACAAGAATTTGATATCACTTCTTCCAGAACAAAATGGCAGATATGTCAGATTTTATGCGTACCGATTGTCCTTTGCATTGCAGAACTTTGTAATATGCCACGTGCAATGTGGGCTGGTATTGCGGCCATGTCCGCGATTTTGCCGTTTATGGAAGATATGCGCTACAGAGTCCGTAAAAGGATTGTCGGAAATATTGCAGGTGTTATATGTTTTACAGTATTATATTTTCTGCTTCCTTCGTCAATCTATGCATATATAGGAATTCTTGGTGGAATCGGTGTAGGATTTTCAGCACAATATGGCTGGCAGGCAGTATTTAACACATTTGGTGCTTTAGCCATTGCTGCAGAGACTTATGGACTACAAGGAGCGGTTAGTCTTAGAGTGATTCAAAATGTTTTTGGTGTTGTGTTTGCTTTAGCATTTTGTGTTATATTTTATTGGTTTATGTCTAAAAAAAAGGAAAGTGAGATGACCGTACATGCAGAGTGAAGTGAATCAGGAAGAAAATTTGAATAGAATTATTACGGTTCCTAATCTTCTTTCTTTTTTTCGGCTTTGTCTGATTCCGGTAATTATATGGAGTTATTGTGTAAAGAAAAATCCTCTGTTAGCTGGTGAAATCTTATTGCTGTCTGGTCTTACGGATCTTGCTGATGGATATATCGCAAGAAGATTCCATAGGATTAGTAATTTAGGAAAAATACTTGATCCGGTGGCTGATAAGCTGACACAGGCAGCGATGTTAATCTGTCTGTTTACTCGTTTTCCGCATGTGCTTCTTTTAATCGTAATAATGGCAGGTAAGGAGCTGTATATGGTAGTCAGTGGATGTCTTGTGATACGAAAGACAGGAAAAGTACATGGTGCAGACTGGCATGGAAAGATAGTAACCTTTTTATTATATGGAACTGCAGCGGTGCATATTATATGGTTCCACATTACACCGATGGTATCAGATCTGTTGATTGGTTTGTGCGCTATAATGATGGTCATATCGGTCGCTCTGTATATTATCCAGAATACCAGGACTCTTAAGGAAGAGACTGTATAAGCAATTTTATATTACAATGACTAGAAAAATATTTAGGAAGATAAGCGGGAATCCTCGGTAATTCAATTGCCGAGATGAAAGCGTAAACTGTGCATATCTGCACATTATAAGTAAAATATATTTATTTTTTTACTAAAAAATGCTGTATCCAGCTTTATTAAAAAAGAAAATATGTTCGGCATTTTATTGTGATATTCTTAATACTATGCTATACTATATGTATGAAGGAGAATCTTATACATTACCGCACTTGTGTGTGCAATATTAATTACCATATGGTATGGTCAGTGAAATACTGGCGGAAGATATTGAATGCGGAGATTGAAGCATATCTTCAGGAGCTGGTGCAGGAGATCGCAGCGGATAAAGGTTTTACCGTCCATTTGTTTGAATGCGGGGAAGGAGACCATGTGCACTGTTTTGTGTCTGCTCCTCCCAAATTATCCATAACTGCGATCGTGAAATATCTGAAAGGGATCACCGGCAGGAAATTATTCGAACGTTTTCCGGAAATAAGAGAACAGCTTTGGAAAGGAGAGCTGTGGAACCATTCCTATTATGTGGAAACGGTCGGGTCTGTGTCGGAAGAAAACATCCGCAGATATATTGAGCATCAGAGTAAAGTTTATTGAGATCATAGAGGTGGGAAATGCTGCTGTCAAAGAAAACATCCATAAAGGTCAGTCAGGAATATGCAAACGTCATCGGACATATGTGTTATGCGGCATCCAAGCTCTGGAATGTCTGTAATTACGAACGTCAGCATTACAAAGAAATGGGAATGGAGAAATACCCGGACTGGTATTATCAGAAAAAATCCCATAGAGAGGATCTGTGGTATAAACAGCTTCCATCTCAGACAGCCCAGGAAGTCTGCAAGCTGCTGGATAAAGCATGGAAATCTTTTTACGCCTTGAAAAGATCCGGAGGGATTGAGAATCCCAGACCACCGCGGTTTAAACAGGAAAGTATCCCCATTACCTATATGCAGATGGGAATTGTACATGAATGGGACACAGAAAAAGTCCGTCTGTCCCTTCCAAAAGCATTAAAAAGATATATGGAAGAAACGTATCAGATCCATGAGAACTTTCTTTATCTTGAAAATAAGATTTTCAGGGGCATGGATCAGATCAAACAGTTGCGGATCTACCCACCGGAAAAAGGTGAATGTAAAGTTATTGTTGTTTATGAGATTTCAGAGAGGGAAGAACTTTCGCAGAATGGACACTATCTGTCAGTTGATCTGGGACTTCATAATCTTATGACATGCTATGATTCCGGGAATGGGAATACATTTATCCTGGGCAGAAGATATCTTGCATTGGAAAGATATTTTCATAAAGAGATTGCAAGGGTGCAGGCACAATGGTATGGACAGCAGTCTGTGAAGGAAATAAAACATCCAGTCACATCAAAACATATTCGCAGATTATATCAGAAAAAGCAGAACTCGGTAACGGATTATCTGCACAAGATCACAAGATACTTTGCAAAATACTGCCGTGAACAGGGAATTACCTGTGTTGTGGCAGGGGATATCCGGAATATCCGGAAAGGAAAAGACCTGGGACACAGAACAAACCAGAAGTTCCACAATCTGCCGTATAACAGGCTCTATAGCATGATGGAATATAAGCTTAAGATGTACGGGATCCGTTTTGTAAGACAGGAAGAAAGCTATACCAGCCAGTGCAGTCCGCTGTCACCAGAGGTGGAAAAAAGATATGCACAGCCATGCAACCGAAAACAAAGGGGACTGTACAGGGACAGAAACCGGAAGTATAACGCAGATGCTGTAGGTGCATATAACATCCTGAGAAAATATCTCTCCGTATCCGGAGAGAAAAAGGAACTGTCCGTAACCGGACTAAAAACGCCAGAAATAATAAAAGTAGCTGTATAGCTCTAAAGAGCAAACAGTAGTGGTGTCATGGACGCACCCTGAAAAGGCGGTATCCCGCCTTAATTCAGATGCTCTGGTAACTCAGTTGCCGAGTAGTTCACTAGTCGGTTTTCAGCTTTCAACTTCTCAATATCTGATAATTGAGAAATCGCTTTGTTCTTACCTCGTCGATCATATAATCCTTCGATTCCTTTATCTTTATATTTTCTAACCTATGCATAAACTTGTCCGTAGGAGCAACCATATTTATTCGCTGTAGAAGAATAATTACATCCCGTGTTCAAGGCTTTGCGGTATTTTTTCGGATTTCAATGTGTCAAACTCCCGTGTTTATGAAAGTTGTGTTTTTCTTGGCAATATGTTACAATTACTCCATATAAATTTATAACTTTTCTGGACAGAAAGTAAAAGGGGAACGTCATGAAGTGTATTAAAACAACGGACGCGGTAGGACATGTACTGTGCCATGATATTACCAGAATTGTGAAGGATGTGGTAAAAGATACAGCCTTTCGTAAAGGACATATTGTACAGGAAGAAGATATTCCGGTTTTGCTATCTCTGGGAAAAGACCATCTTTATGTGTGGGAGAAGGATGAAAATACTTTGCATGAAAATGAAGCAGCGCAGATTCTGTGTGATGTGTGCATCAATGAGAATATGCATCCAACGGATGTAAAAGAAGGAAAAATTGAGTTGATTGCAGATTGTGACGGAGTATTTCAGGTGGATGTGCCGAGGCTGGATGCTATTAATGAGATCGATGAGATTATGATTGCCACCCGTCATACAAATTTCCCGGTAAAAAAAGGTGACCGTCTTTTAGGAACCCGTGTGATTCCGCTGGTGATTGCAAAAGAAAAAATGGATTTGGTGAAAAAAACAGCAGGAGAAAAACCGCTGGTATCGCTGGCACCTTATAAGAAACGGAAGGTAGGAATTGTAACCACCGGAAATGAAGTATTTTATGGAAGAATTAAGGATACTTTCACACCGGTAATCATCGAAAAAATGAAATCTTACGGTGCTGAAATTCACGGACATATTCTGTGCAATGATGATATGGAAAAAATCACTGCCGCTATTATGAAATTAAAAGAAGAAGGGGCAGATCTGATTGTCTGTACCGGTGGTATGAGCGTGGATCCAGATGATAAGACACCGGGCGCGATCAAAAATACAGGAGCGAGAATCGTATCTTATGGTGCTCCGGTACTTCCGGGAGCGATGTTCCTGTTATCCTATCTGGAAGATGGCACACCGGTAATGGGACTGCCGGGATGTGTGATGTATGCAAAAGCCACCGTATTTGATCTTGTTCTGCCACGTATTATCGCAGGTATAGAAGTGACAAAAAAAGATCTGGCACATATGGGAAATGGCGGATTCTGTCTTGGCTGCAAAGAATGTCATTATCCGAACTGCAGCTTTGGAAAGGGCGTATAAGAGCAGGACAGGAGGAATAAGCATGGAAAAGCTTACGGTAGAGTAGGCACTGGAAGCACTGCTGGAACATACAAAAGTAATAGAGGAAACGGAAACTGTACCACTTTTGCAGGCATGTGGAAGAGTGTTGGCAAAGGATATGATTGCAGGATTTGATAACCCGCCGTTTGACAGATCACCTGTGGATGGTTATGCCTGCAAAGCGGAGGATATAACGGATGCATCAGAAAGTCATCCGGTACAGTTGACGGTATTGGAAGAGATTGATGCGGGGCAGTATTCCAGAGTCACAGTGGAAAAGGGGCAGGCGGTTCGGATTATGACAGGCGCAGCTATTCCGAAAGGCTGTGACTGCTGTGTCCGTCAGGAGGATACAGATTATGGAGAAGAGACTGTCAGAATCTTCCGTCCGACCGGACAGTGGCAGAATTACTGTTATCAGGGAGAGAATTTTAAAAATAGAACGGTTCTTTTGAAAAAGGGTGACAAAATCGGATTTATTGAAGCAGGTATACTGGCCAGTATGGGAGTCATAAAAGTGAAGGTTTATCGTCGGGTAAGAGCAGCTGTTCTGACTACCGGAGATGAAGTAATGGCACCCGGAAAAAGATTGATTCCGGGGAAGATTTATGATTGTAATCAGGGACTTCTGGCGGCTCGCATGAAAGAATTTGGTGCAGAACTGGTGGAAGTGGCAGCCATAGAGGATCGCCCGCAGGCTATGACAGCAGCAGGCGAAGTCATGGCTCTGGACTGGGGAATTACATTGCAGTGTGATACCACAGGAAAAGAAGACGCCAGCAGTGTAGGAGTGCGAAGTCACTTTATACATCCGGTACTACCGGAAGCAGATGGCACAACGAAAAACGTATTTCCATGTAAAGTGGAAAGAGTGATTGAGGACGTGTTTTCGTATATCTTGATCGTATCTACGAAAGAAGAAGCCAGGATTCGCGTAGATGTGACGAAAGAACAATGGCAGCAGTACCAAAAGCATATTTCTGGAAATAAGATATGGATTGGGATAGATGAAAAAGATGTGATGTTATTAAAATAAATGAAAGAATCACCGTATCAAGGTTGAGGTAATCTATGATACGGTGATTCTTTCGTGAAAAATGCGAAAAAGCTTTCAATATCCAGTTCCGGTGGTTTAATATGCGGTTGTCAAACATTATTTCGTAAATACTTTCATTCGATCCCTTCTGGCTGCACAGATCAGGGTCAGGTGATATTTTTTTGCAAGATCAATTGCTTCAGAAGTAGGAGAAGCCTTGCTGGAGAGAATTGGAATCCCTGCATGGATGACCTTTAAAGTCATATCAGTTGGTATTCTGCCGCTGGAATATACCATACATTGATGCAGGTCAATATTGTGCCGCAGAGCGTAGCCGATCACTTTATCCAAAGCATTGTGCCGTCCGATATCTTCGCAGGAAAACAGAATGTGATCTTTTTGAGCGAGAATGCAGCTATGTGTGGCAAAGGTAATGCCATGGAGAGGAGAACCATCCGCAAAGGCATCCGCCATATGAAAGATCCATTCTGGTTTCCAGAAAATCGGTGTAAGTGACTGCGGCTCTTTGGATGTAACAAAGTAATCATTTAAAATATGATTGCCGGTACAGCAGGTAGGAGTTACTTCTACAAAGGCATCCGATGAGGATTGTGTGCTGCGTGCCGAATTTTTTAAATAGACTTTTGCACGTTTTCCATATTCACAGATATAGATATGATCTACATCTTCGGAAGACGTGATGATTTGTTCTGTCAGCAATCTTCCAAGAACCAGTTCAGTCAGATGCTGGGGCAGGCAAACAAGTTTCATAGTCAGATGATCATTTATATAGACATCCATCATATGTTCGTTCAATACTTCTTCTTGTTCCGTACGGGATTCTCCATTTCTTCCGATATATTGATATGTTTTTGTCTCTAGCAGAGACAGATTTTGTTATTGTTCGTTAATATACATAATTTCTCCAATTGAAAAAACAATTCTTTTATCATGTTTACTATGTGTTATACTAGATTTAGTATAACAGACCTCTCTTTATTTCGAAAGAGTGAATTGAGGGATGAAGGAGGAAATAAAATGGGAAAGATTATGGCGGTAAATATCAGTGAGAAGAAAGGTACACAGAAAAAGAATGTACATAGTGCCAGACTGATGGAAGAATTTGGAATCGAGAAGGACGCCCATGCCGGCAAGTGGCATCGCCAGGTGAGTCTTCTTTCTTATGAAAAAATAGAAGAATTCAAGGCAAAGGGAGCACCGATCGAAGACGGAGCATTTGGAGAAAACCTGATTGTAAGTGGATACGATCTGAAGGCATTGCCGGTTGGCACCAGACTTCGCAGCGGAGAGGTATTATTAGAAGTGACACAGATCGGGAAAAAATGTCATAGTGGATGTGAGATTTATAAAATTATGGGTGACTGTATTATGCCAAGAGAAGGTATCTTTACCAGAGTACTTCATGGTGGCGTATTGACAGAAGGCGATGAAATTGTGATAGAGAAGGCAGCAGGTGAGGCAGATGGAGAATAAGCTGAATCATTTTGATCAGAAGGGTAACGCTGTTATGGTGGATGTGTCCGGAAAGATACCGACATCCAGAACAGCAGTAGCAAAAGGCAAGATTTGTGTCTGTCAGGCTGTGATGGATGCAGTGAAACAGGGGACTGTGAAAATAGGAGATGTACTTGGAGTAGCAAGAGTGGCTGGCATTATGGCGGTAAAACAGACATCTCATCTGATTCCGATGTGTCATCCGCTGATGATTTAGAAGTGTTCGGTAGATTTTGAACTGGATGAAGAAAATCTTGAAATTACGGCAATCTGTACAGCCAAAACGGAAGGTCAGACCGGTGTGGAGATGGAGGCGCTTACTGGTGTGAATGTGGCACTTTTGACAATTTATGACATGTGTAAGGCAATTGACAAGTCCATGGAGCTGACGGACATTAATCTGGTAGAAAAAAGCGGAGGAAAAAGCGGGTTATATCGAAACCCGAAAGAATAGTATGAAGGATAGATTTGGAAGAGAGATTGACTATCTGCGGATATCCATTACAGATCGATGTAATCTCAGGTGCGTCTATTGTATGCCGGAAAATGGAGTTGTGCAGATCCCGCATGAAGAAATTCTGACTTATGATGAGATTACCAGAATCAGCAGATGTATGACTGGTTTAGATATACGTAAGATCAAACTGACCGGAGGAGAACCGTTAATTAGAAAGAATTGTGCCACACTGGTTCGAATGTTAAAAGAACTTCCTGGCATCGAAAAAGTGACATTAACGACCAATGGTGTATTGCTCGAAGAACAGATAGCAGATCTGGCAGAAGCGGGGCTTGATGATATAAATATCAGTCTGGATACTTTAAATGCAGCAGAGTTTGCAAAGGTAACCAGGAGAGAAAGTCTGGATCGGGTGCTGGAGGGAATCCAGGCGGCATTACAGTATCCGCAGATTGGATTGAAGATTAATTGTGTGCCGGTAGTGGAAGAGCAGGAAAATCTGGTATCGATAGCGAGACTTGCAAAGCAATATCCGATTCATGTTCGTTTCATTGAAATGATGCCGATTGGATATGGAAAGGATTTTCAGTTTCGGGGAGAAAGTGAAATATGCGAAATATTAGAGAAAGCATATGGAAGAATGACTCCAATAAAAGAACGATATGGGAATGGACCGTGTCATTATTATAAAATAGAAGAATTTCAGGGTAAAATAGGATTTATCAGTGCGATGACGCATAAGTTTTGCGACCAGTGTAATCGTGTGCGTATGACAGCAGAAGGATTTTTAAAAGCCTGTCTGCAATATCAGACTGGAACGGATTTGAAGAATTTGATGCGTTCAGGATGCACAGATGATGAACTGACAGAGGCAATACAGAAAGTAATATGGGAAAAACCGGTCAGTCATCATTTTACATCGGAAGAGATTGAGACAGATGAATGTAAATTAATGTCCCAGATAGGAGGATAAGGAATTATGAAAGCTGCGATTATCACATCCAGTGATTCTGGATATGCAGGAGAGAGAGAAGATAAAAGTGGCTCGGTAATCCAGGAAATTTTGGAAGCGAACGATTACGAAGTGGTGCATACCATTCTTTTGCCGGATGACAGAAAGATGCTGGCAGATGAGATGGCTCGTATAGCAGATGAGGGAATAGCAGAGCTGATTGTAACTACGGGTGGAACCGGATTTTCGCCGAGAGACTGTATGCCGGAGGCAACAAAGGATATTATAGAACGTGAAGTGCCGGGGATTCCGGAAGCAATGAGAGCATATAGTATGACGATTACACCAAGAGCTATGCTCAGTCGTGCAGCAGCAGGTATTCGAAAAGGAACACTGATCGTGAATCTGCCGGGAAGCCCGAAAGCAGTCAGAGAAAGTCTGGAATATATTATTCCAGCGCTGGAACATGGATTACAGATCCTGACCGGGGAGGCAACGAACTGTGCCAGAAAATAATCGGAAAATGCAGACTGATATATCTGAATTAGAAAACGGTCAGTTGGCAGAACAGCAATTGCCATCAGATTTTACGCTGGTAGTCCTGGCAGGTGGTGCCAGCAGCCGTATGGGAAGGGAGAAGTCAGATCTACTTTTAGATGGACAGACATTTTTGGAGATACAGATCGGAAAAGGATGTCAGTTGGGAGCAAAACAGATCTTAATTTCTGGATATCGTGGAACACAGTGTGGGGAAGAGATTGTGCCGGATCGAATTTCCGGTTAGGGTCCACTTGGCGGTCTGGAGAGCTGTTTTCGAAGGGCAAAGACAGAAAAATGCCTGGTGCTGGGGGTAGATACGCCGCTGGTACCTGTGGAAGAACTTCAAAATCTGTTGAAGTTCGCAATGGAAAAAGCCGACCAACCGGTGACTATGCTGTGTCATAATGGAAAAGAAGAATCGCTGATAGCGGTATATGATGCCAGACTTTATAAAGAGATCACAGATTTTCTGGAATCAGGAAGATCATCGGTGTATCGTTTTTTAAATACAGTGGGATATTCCCTATACCATACCAGTGCACCGGAAAACTATTTTCAGAATATCAATAATCCGGAAATCTATAAGAAAGTCTGCACGGAATGCGAAATTGCTGATATTTTCACAAAGGAATTCGTTAAACTATAGATTTTTAAATACTGTAGGAATTTTTGTTTGTTATACAGAATCCAATGAGGGATATTTTCAGAATATTAACGATTCTGATACATATTTAAAGACTGAAGGGTATCTCGTAAAATAGCATAATACAGAAGGCGTATAGGATTATGAAAGGCTTCCAATTAGGTTTTAAATGATTTTTCGGATAATAGCACTTCCATGCAGATCGCATACAGGATCTGCAAACAGGTGGTGTTTCAGGCAGAATTCGTCTACAGCTTTGTTACATCCGGAAAACTGGGTACTGTATACGTCATGGATCAGGAGAACTCCGCCGATAGACAGACGTTCATAAAACAGAGGTAATGCAGCAGCAGTTGGAGCATAGAGATCTGCATCTAATGATACGAAACAGAAAGTTTCATCGGTAATATCGGAAAAAGTATCCGGAAACCATCCTTTATGGATGATCACATGTGATGGATCAGGCATGATGCGAAGAACAGAGTCTACATCTGTAGAAGAAAAGTCACCTGTTTTAGCGCGAGACAGATGCCTGGAGGTTTCTACGGCAATATCTTTTTCTGAAAAGCCTTCAAAAGTATCAAAAAGATGTATTTTTCGATCCGGAAAGGCCGTACTGATCAGGCAAGAAAAATCACCCTGGAAAACACCAAGTTCTGCCACATCTCCAGGGATATTTTGTTGATGTATCTGTTCGGCTAAAAGGCGCATAACCGCAACCCGTGCATCGAACATGCGAAGTGCAGAAGGATCACAAAATGAACCGTGATAGCCCAAGTGCTCCATCTGCTGCATCATAGAACCACGCCGCTCTTCATCCAATACACCAAGAATAATCAGATCAGGAAGAAGAGCAGCGGCCTTTGATGGAGAACAGATTGGGATATTACCAATAAATTGTCCATGTTTGCGCGGATCATTATCGGCAAAGCACATGATCTGATAGGAATTTCCAAGAAGTCGGGCAGTCATCTGCCCAATCTGTCCGGCACCGAATATAATAGTTTTGTAGACATGTTTTGTCATCATTTCATAGCAGCCTTTCTTTCAGCTCGAACCTGAATCATTTGTCCTGTGATAGATATTGCGATTTCAGCAGGTGTTTCTGCTTTAATATTAAGTCCCACAGGCGTGATAATACGGTCTAATTCTCGCTCATCGATTCCATACTCTTCTACGAGACGATGAAATACACCAGCTCTTTTGGCGAGACTTCCAATGACGCCGATATAGCATGCAGGTGTGGCAAGAAGTTGTGCCTGCACAATCGTATCATAGGCATGACCTCGTGTCATGACACAGCAATAATCAGCATCTGTGATAGAAATGCTCTGATCCAGATGATCAAAATCGCAAAGGATTGTCTCCGCTGCATCCGGGAAAAGAGCAGGATCTGTAAATTCCGGACGGTCATCCAGAACGATGCAGTGAAAGTCAACACTTGCAAGTATTGGTACCAGCTTTTGTGAAACATGCCCGCCTCCAAATACATAGACAGTTCCGGATGTACCGATTTGTTCTGTAAACAGGTCACAGGTTTCATTGCGATGACGGCATGGTCTTGCAGATAAGGAAGATAAGATGGAAGAAGGAACATCAGCATTTCCAGTCAATCCATAGGATGCACTGTAAAGACTCATACCGGATGTAGCATGAAGATCACAGATCAGCCAGAAATCTTTTCGTTCTTTATATAATGTTTCAGCAGTTACTGCAAGTTCCATAATAATAGGGTCATTATGGTCCAGATACTGGAAAAATACGGTAACATCACCACCACAAATCATACCGATATTCTCAACATCTTTGCGATTCAACCGGAATTCATGTTCACAGGATTCTTTCTTTTCAAGAATATCAAGCGCCATAAGCTCTGCACGATATTCGACAGAACCTCCGCCTATGGTTCCGGCAACTCGGCCTTTTTTTCCAACCAACATACGGGAACCGGCACCTCTTGGCGTTGATCCTGAGGAAGCAACGATGGATGCAAGCACAAGGTCGTTTTCTTTTTGAAATTCTTGTTGTATGATCTGAAATAAAGTTCTCATATATAAAACAACTCCTGTAATTTTCTATAAGTCATATCGTCATGTGACAGATGGTCTGTATCATATTTTGCAGATCAAGAGCCTGTTTAAGCTGTCGTTCATGAGATTTCAAAGCTTCGGGACTGTTACATTTACACAGACTTTCCGCAAATCGTTTTTCGATGGTTACACGTTCGGTTTCCTGAATCAGTTTATCTGATAAAAAGACGATAGCCGCTTCATTCAGAATTGTCTTCTGCAAACCATGATGTTGTGAAATAATCTGACTGATTTCAGTATAGCCTAATTGTAAGAAAAGATCACCACCTGTTTTGGTGTGATGTTTTTGAAGTCTGGCAATATCATGAAGGAGTGCTCCGGAGCGAATCAGTTTTTTATTAAAAAAGTAACCATGAGATTCCAGCAGATCGCAGAAATGGCAAGCCAATTCAGTCACTGCATCACTGTGCGCCTGTACATGATGAGGAAGAGACACCGAATCGCGAAGCATCCGGCATAGTTCGTCATGCAAGTCAGGATGAGGCAGCAGGTAAGTCGAATCAGATAAGGTAACATGATCGTTATCGTCTGCGTTCAGATGATAATAGGAACCACATGGAAGACGAAAATACTGTCTGGCATGCTGTTTTGAATCAAGAAAATACAGATAAGAAGAAATTACATCTGTATGAGCAACAATCGCAATATCACCCTCAGAAGAACGAAGAATCTCATAAATTGCCTGCGAAAAACGCATGCCAGATGCGAAAGGAGTTTCTGCTCCTGGAATCGGGTAATCAGGATTCATTCCACGTGCTTCATATATGTCCGGCCATCTTTTGCGTATCTCATCAAATGAAAGACCATCCCATTCTCCCAGATTTCGTTCTGTTAAATCTGAGATAGTGATATGTGGAAGATCAGGTGTGATATGTGCAGCCGTTTCCATAGCTCTTGACAAAGGACTGCAGTAAACAGCAGTTATTTTATCATCCAGTTCTCCGTGAAGAAGGACTGACTGCAGATGTCCAAGCATAGATAAAGAAAAATCAGTCTGACCGATACAGTAAGAATGTTCATCTGGATATTGTGGTTTTCCGTGTCGAATAAGATAAAGATTACGCATTGAAAAATCCTCTGAAACACTTTTCAAATATTGCTTCGGAACAGGTACGTGTTTCCTCTGAAAAACGGGCATATCGCTTCAAAAATTCTTCTCCGTATGGTGTCAGCTCACTGTGACTGCCCTTTACACCGCCCTGACTTCGAATAATCAGCGGTTCATGAAGCTGAGATTCTAATGTATGGATCAGATTCCAGCTGGTGGAGTAGGAAATGTGCATGCGTTCGCAGGCATCACGAACAGATCCTGTTTCATGAATCAGTGTAAGCAGCGAATAAAGCTGTTCATCAAAGAAGACCTTTTCCCGTGCCAGCTGAATCTGAATCTCTGAACGGATCAGACTTTGATTGTGTGCACGAAGAAGTTCTACATAATCCTCTGGTGTATCCGCATCATGAATGATTCCAGGATCTTCTACATTTAAACAATACATGGGAGTTCCACAATGTTCTACAGCACCCTTCAGACCAGTGTTTCCATCATTGCTTAAAATGGACTCAATTAATGAGGAACGAATCAGGATCGGATGACCTGGAGTTCCGTTACAGACCGGAGTGACAAGAGGCTGTCCAAGAGAAAGCATTTGTGTAACGGTATGTGCTGTGAATAGTGGAACATCTACAGGTGTAAAGAGTACCGTATCCACTTTGTCTTTTAAATATTCCAGTCCAATCCTGACAGAATCAAACATATGAGTAGTTTCATAGTCCTCATTTCGAAGAAAAATAACATGATTGGAAGCAAGGTGGCGTTCCAGAGCATCCGCATTATATCCGGTTACCACCACTATTTTAGAGATTCCGGCCTGCCGGAAGTTATTAATCA
Source organism: Ruminococcus sp. AF17-12 (assembly GCF_003479245.1). Lineage (NCBI taxonomy): Bacteria > Bacillati > Bacillota > Clostridia > Eubacteriales > Oscillospiraceae > Ruminococcus > Ruminococcus sp. AF17-12. The sequence goes on along the minus strand of NZ_QUGY01000020.1, from coordinate 10,928 downwards.
CACGCTGCGCGATGGAAATGGATCCAAGCTGAAGCATGGGCTTGAAGTCTCCCATTCGTGACGATTTCCCTGCAGCTACGATGAGAGCACCTGTCTGCATCATAGATACCTCCTAAAAATAACATTGTACAAATTTGATATTATTATAGCATGAAAAGTGAGGATAAATAGTAAAATTTTTAAATAAAGTAATAAAAACAATATAAAAAAGGACGAAAATAGCCAACTAATAATTATTTACAATTTGTAAAACTGTACAAAATTATGATAACATGAAATTATACAAAATAATGTAAACAGGAGAACGTTTCCATGGATAAGATTTTTGAAATTACCGCAAAAGAAGTTACGATACAGGTAAAAGATGAGCGCACAGGAGAGCAATACAGTCGGACACTTCCGATTGATTATTATGAGAATGCGAATGTTTTAAAACTCAGCGGTGAGAATCTGGACGGAAGCAGCTCTTCCATTGTTTTCTATTCTGTCAGAGGAATGGAAAGACTTAAAGATCTGACGGGTAAGGGAGTCGATCATGATCCATGCGGAACACATAAGTCAGAAGATTTGTAACATCGGAACGTGTATTTTTTAAAGGAGGAATGAAACATGATTAAAAAGACATTGAAGATCAATGGTGTGGAGCGAATCCTTATTCTTGATAAGGATGAGACACTGGCTCAGGTACTTCGTGAGCATCTTCTTCTTACAGGATGTAAGATCGGTTGTGGAGAAGGTCATTGCGGAGCATGTAATGTTATTATGAACGGAAAAGTTACAAGATCCTGTATTTACAAGATGAGCCGTGTTCCGGACAATGCAGAGATCACAACAATCGAGGGTGTGGGAACAATTTCTGATATGCATCCGATACAGGTTGCATGGATGGCATATGGATGTGCACAGTGTGGTTTCTGTTCACCAGGTTTTATTATTTCAGCAAAGGTTCTTCTCGATAATAATCCGAGCCCTACCCGTGAAGAAGTGAGGGACTGGTTTAACAAGCAGCGTAATCTCTGTCGTTGTACAGGTTACAAGCCGCTTATCGATGCGACCATGGCGGCAGCAGCAGTTATGCGTGGCGAGATGACTAAAGAAGACCTCGTATTCAAGCAGACAGGTGATTCTATCGTCGGTACAAACTATATCCGTCCATCAGCAGCACAGAAGGTAACAGGTACCTGGGATTTCGGTGCAGATGATGCATTAAAGATGCCGGAGGGAACTCTTCGTCTTGCACTTACACAGGCCAAGGTTTCTCACGCAAATATTCTCAGTATCGATACAACAGAAGCAGAGAGTATGCCGGGAGTTGTTCGTGTTATTACAGCGAAGGACATTAAGGCAGCAGGCGGAACCAACAAGATCAATGGTCTTGTAATGCTTCCGAAACACAATAAGACAGACGGATTTGAGCGTCCTGTACTCTGCGACGAAAAGATCTTTCAGTTTGGTGATGCGATTGCGATCGTAGCTGCCGACACAGAAGAGCATGCACGTGCAGCAGCAGATGCAGTTAAGGTGGAGATCGAAGAACTTCCTGCATATATGAACGCAATGGATGCAATCGCACCGGATGCAGCAGAGATCCATCCTGGTACTCCAAACGCATTTTTTGAGACAAACTGTATCAAGGGACCGGACTTTGACTGGGACAGCATTCCGGATTCACAGCAGGTTGAGATCGAGTCCTACTGTTCACGCCAGCCTCATCTTCACCTTGAGCCGGACTGTGGTTATGGATATATTGATGAAGACGGTATGATAACAGTGCATTCCAAATCTATCGGTATACATCTTCATATGCCTATGATCGCAGATGGTATCGGTGTACCAATGGAAAACTTAAGACTTGTTCAGAACCATGCAGGCGGAACATTTGGTTACAAGTTCTCACCGACAAATGAGGCTCTGATTGGTGCAGCTGTTAAGATTCTGGAACGTCCGGTATCGCTGGTATTTAATCAGTTCCAGAACATTACTTATACAGGAAAGAGATCTCCTGCATTTATGAATATTAAGCTTGCAGCAGATGAAAATGGTAAACTCTTAGCACTTTGGGGTAACAACTATGTAGATCACGGTCCATATTCAGAATTTGGCGATCTGCTTACCATGAGACTTTCTCAGTTTACAGGCGCAGGTTATGGAATTAATTCTATTCGTAATAAATCAACAACCGTATTTACAAACCATGCATGGGGCTCCGCATTCCGTGCTTATGGTTCACCACAGTCTTATATGGGATCTGAGATTGCAATTGACGTGCTGGCAGCTAAGATGGGAATCGATCCGTTTGATATCCGTGAAATGAACTGCTATAAAGAATCAGAGGGCACTACCATCCCGACAGGTTATCCACCGGAGGTATATTGTGAGGAAGATTTGTTTAAGAAAGCACGTCCATTGTATGAAGCGGCGAAAAAACGTGTTGCCGAAAAGAATGCAGCTTCTGACGGAAAGATGAAATATGGTATCGGTGTATCTCTTGGAGTATACGGTTGTGGTCTTGATGGTGTTGATACATCAAATGCATTTGCAGAATTAAATCCGGATGGAACCGTTACGATGTATGCTGCATGGGAAGATCATGGACAGGGGGCTGATATGGGTGTTCTTGTATCATCTCATGAAACACTGCGTCAGGCAGGAATCAGACCGGAACAGATTAAACTGGTTATGAATGATACGAAGACATGTCCGAATGCAGGACCTGCAGGAGGATCACGCTCACAGGTTATGTCAGGTAATGCATGTCGTCTGGCTGCAGAAAATCTTGTAGCAGCAATGAAGAAAGAAGACGGAACATTCCGTACTTATGATGAGATGGTAGCAGAAGGGCTTGCAACAAAATATGAAGGTAACTGGGTAACTACATTCTGTGCAGATCATCCGATCGATCAGGATACCGCACAGGGCGATCCATTTGCAACTTATATGTATACTATCTTCCTGCCGGAAGTTGCTGTTAATACAGAAACAGGTAAAGTTACCGTTGAGAAATTTACTTGCGTAGCTGACGTAGGTACGATCATGAACAGACTTCTTGTAGAAGGTAATTTCTATGGTGGTCTTGTACAGGGTATCGGTCTTGCTCTTTCGGAAGATTTTGAAGATTTGAACCATGACACCACTTTGAAGAATTGTGGTATTCCATATCCAAAGGATGCTCCGGATGATATTGAACTTCACTTCAATGAAACATATCGTCCAAGTGGTCCTTACGGTGCGGCTGGTTGTGGTGAGGCTCCACTGGATGCTCCACATCCTGCAATCCTGAATGCAATCTTTAATGCGACAGGTGCACGTATTACACGTATCCCTGCCCGTCCGGAAAGGGTTCTTGCAGCATTAAAAGAACTTGAGAAATAAGCTTAATTCATAATGTGGTTGGAGTAAGAGCTGCCAACTGTGATATAATCAGGGGAGACGGGAAACTGCCTCCCCTTTACAGACGAAAGGAGTAGCAGGTTATGACATACATACAGGAGAGAGGTTCTACTCACGTTTATCATGTAAATCGAATGTCAAAAGAAGAGATGGATCATATGATCAGTCTCTGCGTCCATGAACAGCCGGCCTACTGTGTTGCAGCCTGTCCTTTCAAAATGGATACAAAAGAGATGCTGTATTATGCTGCAAAAGGAAATTTTAAGAAAGCGTTGGCAATTTATGAGAAAATTACACCATTTCCAATGATTCTCTGTGATGGATGTACGGCACCTTGCGAAGATAATTGCAAGCTTTGTGAACTTGGTGATGGTGTCTCCATACGAGAAGTAGAACGTGCGATTGTCCGGTATGGAGAACCGGGAAGACGAAGCAGTGTATTTCGCATGAGAAAGAAGAAAAGGGCAGCAATCTTTGGTTCTGGATTATTTCCACTGTTTCTTGCAGGGGAACTGGAAAAGAAAATGTATCCTACGACAATTTATTGTAAGGAAGAAGATTATGAAAGCTATATTGCAGCGGCAGCCGGACATCTTTTGGAATCAGACCGCAGCAATGAAGCGAAACGTCTGAAATCTATGGATCTTTCTTTTGAATTTGGATGCAGTTTGAATCTTTCGTTTATCAGAGAAAAAATGGAACTGGCAGATGTGGTATGCGCATCAGAAGAAGTGGCAAAAATGTTAGCTCCGGAAGAAGCAGCAGATGTCGAGATTATGTTAAGAGAACAGGCAAAGATTGTCAGCGGACCTGCGGAATCTGTGATGGATGCGGCTTTTGCCGCAAAGCGGGCAGCTTTGACAGTGGATCTTCTGGTACAGAATTTATCGCCGCACAGCAACAGAGGCAGTGAAGGAGCAGTGACTACCAAGCTTTATACGAACATGGAAGGAATCCATGGATCGAATAAGATTTTCTGTGGTCAGGATGGGTATTCAAAAGAAGAAGCTGTAGAAGAAGCAAAACGATGTATTCAGTGTCATTGTGACGAATGCATGAAAGGCTGTGTGTATTTAAGTGAATATCAAAAACATCCGGGTTTATTAGCCCGTGAGATCTATAATAATACGCAGATTATCATGGGAGATCATCCGATGAACAAACCGATGAATGCCTGTGCCCTCTGTGGACAGTGTACGGTGATCTGTCCGAATGGATTTGATATGAGTCAGGTGTGCAAGTCAGCAAGAGAAAATATGGTATCTACAGATAAGATGCCGCTGGCGCCACATGAATTTGCACTGATGGACATGTTATTTTCAAATTCAGAGGCTTTTTTGAGCAGACTCCAGCCGGGATATGAAACTTGCAGATATGTATTTTTCCCAGGCTGTCAGGCAGGTGCGATAGCGCCGGATGTGGTTATGCAGGCATACGAAGATTTAAGTAATCGGGTAGATGGAGGTGTTGCTCTGATGCTAGGATGCTGTGGTGCAATCAGCGAATGGGCAGGCCGCTATGAAATGACAGAAAAAGTAAATGAGCAGCTGAAACAGGAACTAGCCAAGCTTGGTGATCCGATCATCATAGCAGGTTGTCCAACCTGTATGAAGCAGCTAAAAGAAAGTATTGGAGCGCATGTTATAGGAATCTGGGAAATTTTGAAAGAAATCGGACTTCCACAGCAGGCAAAAGGACTGGAGATACCGGTTGCCATACATGATGCCTGTGGTGCCAGAGGGGATGCACAGACACAGGATATTATAAGAGAACTTTTGTTGGATATGGGATGTACCGTTGAAGATACAGAATATTCCAGAGATTTGTCTCCATGTTGTGGATATGGAGGTCTGACGGCATATGCCAATAAAGATATGGCAGCGAAAATGACAGAAAAGTGTCTGGAACGTTCCGATGCACCATATATTACATACTGCATGGCATGCAGAGACCGATTTGCCAGAGAGGGAAGAGAATCCCGACATATACTTGAACTTCTGTATGGGGCAAATGCCAGCAATATGCCTGATATCAGTGAGAAACGCTACAACAGGCTCATATTGAAACAAACACTTTTAAAAAACATCTGGAATGAGGAACCGATCATGGAGAAAAAAGACTATACCGTTGCCTATACAGAAGAGGCAATCCATATGATGGATGAGCGCATGATACTGAAAAGTGATGTGGAACGTGTGTTATCAGATTACAGAGAAAATCAGGAGGCAATCCTAGATGAAGAAACAAAAGAACTGGTGACAAGAAGCAGACTGGGAAATGTCACATTCTGGGTGCGGTTTGTGGAAACAGAAGACGGATATCTGGTACACAGAGCATACAGTCATCGAATGAATATTATGAAAAGGGTGGGACAGTAATGGCAGTAGAAAGAACATATTATACGATTGATCCGGAAGGAAAGCTGACCTGCATGAAATGTAAGGTTCCTCTTGTAAAAGGAAAAGCAAAATTTATGTATCTGGAAAATGGGTTTCCTGTGGAAATGCCTGTCTGTCCAAAGTGTGGGTTTGTGTATGTTCCGGAAGAACTCGCACTTGGAAAAGTGCTCGCGGTGGAGCGTGCACTGGAGGATAAATAGATGAACAGGCATCCGGGAGGGGAAGCGCAGACGCTTCATCTTCTGGAGAACATAGAATGGAAAAAAGAAATGAAAGCACTGGATCTTGGAGCAGGAGAAGGAGACACGGTTCGAATCCTGAAATCATTTGGGCTGGAAGCACATGGCGTGGATCTTTTCCCACGGGGCAGTGATGTGGAAATTGGCGATTTTCTGCATTTGCAGTATTCATCAGACAGTATAGATCTTTGCATCAGCCAGTGTGCATTTTTTGTCAGCAGAGATCAGAAAAATGCACTATCTGAATGCTGGCGCGTTTTGAAAAAGGGAGGTTTTCTTTTATTGTCAGATCTTGATACCGGAAATCTTTTGAAAATGGCAGAACAGACAGGATTTACCATTCTCCGGCAGGAGGATCAGACGTTACTTTGGCGGGAATATTATCTGGAAGCAATCTGGAATGATTCGTTCTGCTGCGAAGAGTATAAGCTTCTGCAGAAAGAATATAAAGGAAAGAAGCTGCGCTATACCATGTTGGTTGGCAGAAAGGAGTAGCACATGGATCTTTATGAAAGAATCATAGAACTTAGCAGTATGGGTTATCATTGCTCACAAATGGTTATGATTATGACACTGGAAGCCATAGGTGAGGAAAATCCACAGCTTGTAAAGGCTCTGGGAGGTCTTGGCGGTGGGATCGGTTACTGTGGAGATACCTGTGGCTGCCTAACAGGAGGAGCCTGTGCGATAGGTTTGTTCCTTGGCAATCTGGCTCCGCAGGAGAAAGAAGATATACAGATGAAACCGGCTGTGCAGGAATTATATCAGTGGTTCCATAAGAAGACCGAAGAAGAATTTGGTGCTTTTTATTGTAAGGATATCACTTCTAATTTGGATTGGGGAGTGATTATGGAGCAATGTCCTGCGCTGATTGCAGATACTTATACGAAAGTGATAGAAATACTGACAGAACGGGGAATATTGGAACTATGATTACGCTGGGTAAAACAAAAAGTGTATGCCCGATATGTATGAAAGTACTTACGGCTAAAAAATGTATCGGTGAAGATGGCATTTATCTGGTGAAAGAATGTGATATCCACGGAAAGTTTCAGACACTGATCTGGGAAGGAACGGCAGCAGAGTATCTTTCCTGGGGAAGAGAAAACCTGTCTGCGGAGACTCCGGTAAATCCCAAAATCAAAGAGAAATCCTGCCCGGATAATTGTGGACTCTGTGAGGAGCACGAACGAAAAGGCTGTTGTATGATACTGGAAGTGACAAAGCGCTGCAATATGCACTGCCCGGTCTGCTTTGCTTCGGCAGGAGAATGTCTGGAAAACGGTGATCTTTCAATTGATGAAATAGAAAAGCAATATGATTTTCTGATGGATCATGGAGGACCATTCAATATTCAGCTCTCAGGTGGAGAACCAACCATGCGGGAGGATCTTCCGGAGATCATACATATGGGTAGAGAAAAAGGGTTTACATTTTTTCAATTGAATACCAATGGAATCCGTCTTGCGCAGGAAGCAGGATATGCCAGAAAACTAAAAAAAGCAGGACTGAATACAGTATTTCTTCAGTTTGACGGTGTCACAGATGATGTGTATCAGACATTGCGCGGACGCTCTATGATAGAACTGAAAGAAAAGGCTGTGTTAAACTGTTCGGAAGCGGAACTGGGAATTGCCCTGGTACCTGTCATTGCGCCAGGAGTAAATGACATGCAGGTTGGAGATATTCTGAAGTTTGCGATGGATCATATGCCATTTGTAAGAGGAGTACATTTCCAGCCGATCAGCTATTTTGGCAGATGTTCTCAGCAGCGTCCACAAGCTCCGATTACCATACCAAAGATGTTGAAGCTGATCGAGGAACAGACTGACGGGCTTATGAAAAGCAAGGATTTCGCCGGTGGTGGAGCAGAGAATCCATACTGTTCTTTTCATGCAAGTTATCTGAAAAAAGGTGAGAGGGAACTGAAACTTTTGGAAAAGAAATCAGGCAGAGGATGTTGTTGTACTACCAGCGATAATTCCAGACAGTATGTGGAAAATCAGTGGAGCTATAGCACAAAAAAATTTGATGATGGAGAAATGACACAGACAGATGCGCTGGATGAATTCCTGATCCGGGTTCATAATGAAACTTTTGCAGTATCAGGGATGATTTTTCAGGATGCATGGAATCTGGATCTTGAACGTCTGAAAAGATGTTATATCTGCGAGGTGGATTCTGATTATGGAATGGTGCCGTTTTGTGCATATAATCTGACGAATTCGAAAGGAATATATTTATACAGAAAGTGAAACGATCGAATATAGATGCAATGATCTGTAAGCAGGAAGGTATTACAGAGATTACAAGAGATGAAATACACAGAATACAGCTGGAGAAATTAAATATTGTACTGAAGAGAGAGAAAGAACGAGAGGGTTTTTACCGAGATTTGCCGGAAAGACTGGAAAGCCTGATAGATTTGAGAAGCCTTCCTTTTACGACAGAAACAGATCTGGCACGAGATGGAGGCAGGATGCTGCTTTGCTCCCAGGGGGAAGTACAGAAAGTGATATCAGAACAGACAAGCGGAACTACCGGTGCCGGTAAACGTGTATTCTATACAGAGGGAGACTGTGAACACACCATAGAACTTTTTATGGCAGGTCTGGGTGAATTTATTTATCCTGGAAGTATAACGATGGTGGCTATGCCATTTTCAGGTCCTTTTGGATTAGGAGAACTGATCGCGGAGGCAATCAGACGTCTGGGAGCAAAACCTCTTTCAACCGGGACAGGAAGAACTTATGGCGAACTGAACAGGATTCTGGAAGAGGAGCAGCCGGATACGTATGTGGGAATGCCGACGGCATTGCTGTCCATGCTTCGAATGTGCGGAAAAGGCAGTATAAAAAGAGCACTGGTATCCGGAGATGCCTGTCCGAAAACTGTCATGAAAGCAATCGAAGAAATTCTGCAAACACGACTTTGGCCGCACTATGGTTCCAGAGAGATGGGGCTTGGAGGTGCCATTTGCTGCACGGCGCATGAGGGCATGCATATGCGGGAAAACCATTGTATTACAGAGATTATAGATGAGAACGGAAATGTGCTGCCGGACGGTAAATGGGGAGAACTGGTGATTACAACCATTGGAATGGAAGCACAGCCGTTGATTCGATATCGAACCGGTGACTGGTCAAGGATCATTCCAGGAAGATGCCTCTGTGGAAGTGAAATAAAACGCCTGGACTTTGTAAAGCGGATGGATCCATTGGGAAGTATCAGAGAGATGGATGAATTACTGTTTGAGATTCCGGAACTGGTAGATTATTGTGTGAAAATTGTAGATGGAAAAAAGGAAATTACAGCGCTTTTTACATCGGACAATGGAGAAGAACGAATCAGGAGTGTTTTGGAAGAGAAGGATATTCGTTCATGGAACTGCAAAAAAGCAAAGTGGGAAGATGGGGCGCTGTATCCTGGCAAACGAGTTACAAGGCAGTGATTTCGTGGTATCATGGAATCACTGCCTTGCCTGTTATTCAGGATAGTATGGACAATCTTCCTGGATACATTCGCGATTATCTTCGCAGTATTTACACGTTATAGAAGACAACGGAATGTTTACAGAACAAAACTGACTGTAAAAATGAACGGCTTCTTCAATGGCAATTCTGCTGGTACGTTTGCAGCAGCGAGGTCCACCAACATCTGCCAGTCTGGATAAAATAATGGAAACAAGTTTTTGAGGAAACGGCCATGCATCTTTGTGAAGTGGACTGGATCCAGTCATAACGGACATGAAAATACCGGCTCCGGCAGCAGCTCCACAGACACCCCAGTAACCACAGGTACCGCCCGGAACCTGCTTCGCTCTTTTACAGATTTCAGATAGTGCAGCATCGTAATCCATATGTTCTCCATTATTGCGAAACGCTGTCAGAAGAACACATGGGACAATTGCATGATGCTCCGGTCCATGCATATGTACAGATGGAAGATCCATAATTTTTTCCAGAAGAAGCAAAGCATCTTTTTCTGTACTGTCTCTGAGTGTTGTGATTACCGGAGCATATGTGCCATAGCTGTGACAGGCATCACAGATAAAGTGACCATTTTCACAGACCGCATTGGTTAATTGCTCTTTATGGCAGATGCTGCACGTCTGAATAGAGCTTTCAGCACGATACGTAATAGAAGCACCACAAATCAGACATCCGGAAAAATGTTCCGCTTCACCGCAACAACAGGAATTATTCGTATGATCCATTTGATTCACCTCCGGAGAATTTATTTTAATAGTGTTAACGATGTAAAAAGTATAACATAAAATGAAAAAGTAATGATAAAGTATCTTGACAATCATGTTACTTTGGGTATATGATTTGATCCAATAAAGGGGAGTAACCTGCGCTTAACAAATTGCGTTTGTGATGTTGTCAGTACGGTGGAAGCATCCGGTATCATAAGGAAATGGTGAGACTTTTATTGCATTTTTTATTATGCAATGAAGGTCTTTTTTTTATATTTTTTTCAAAGAGGTCTTTCATTGCATAAGAAATTCAGGTAGTAAATACTTAGAAACGATGAGGCGGAAGTGATGAAGGAAATTTATCAGCAGACGGTAGAAGAGGTTCTTGAAAGGGTGAATGGCAAGAAATCTGGGCTTACAAGTGAACAGGTGAAAAGATCCAGAGAAAAGTGTGGGTGGAATGAACTTACAGAAGGAAAGAAGAAAGGTATCCTGCAAATTTTCTTTGAAGGAGCTGTCTATTTCCCGACAGCTCCTTTTCTTGTATTCATTCGGCTGATACAAAGCGACAAAGCCGGCACAATATCATAAGTAATATATAAACTCTGATGTACATGTGATTAAAAAGAATCAATCATATGCAGAGACTATGAAAAAATCTCTGTAAATAGGATTCTTCTATGATAAGAAAGGGTGAGTAGC
>NZ_QUGY01000002.1:0-345023 GCF_003479245.1 Ruminococcus sp. AF17-12 | reverse complement strand
ACATGGAGCTGACTGTTACTAATCGGGTGAGGGCTTGACCAAAAAGCCGAGGAAGCGGGGATACCCCCCCCGCTGTAGTATCGGTACGCAGGTTAAATTTGATTCAAAAAGTTTGATTAACCATCAACAAAGCATGTATGTAGTTTTTAAGGTACAAAGGGAAAGAGGAAAGCAGGAGAAAAATCAGTACATGGATTTTTCTCCTGTTTTTATTATATATAATCATACATCTCCCACCATTTACATCTCTTTTTCCATATGCTACAATAGGTAAGACCAAAGGAGCCTGACCAGGCTGTGAGGAGGTGCAGGCTTTGACCTTTGAACTTGATTTGGGCAATTTAATCGTAAGGAGGAAAGAAAAGAGTATGTTTAATTTTCTTGTGACTGCCGAAGGCGGTCTCACAACGGCAGGATATGCCGTATCTGTTATTGCAGTCCTGATTTTGATAATTCTGGTAGCAGTATTACTTCAGAAAAACACATCTGCATTAAAATTTACCACACAGCAGCTGGTTACCTGTGCAGTAGCATTGGCACTTGCATATGTAACTTCCTACATTAAGATATTTAAACTGCCATTTGGCGGATCTGTGACCTTGTTCAGTATGTTGTTTATTGTTCTGATCGGTTACTGGTATGGCATTAAGGTAGGAATTCTTACCGGTCTTGTATATGGGATTTTTCAGTTCCTCCAGGAGCCATATGTCCTTTCATTTTTTCAGGTATGCTGTGATTACATTCTGGCATTTGGAGCCATGGGGCTTTCCGGATTATTTACAAAATCCAGAAAACATGGTCTTCTTAAAGCATACATACTAGCAATTCTGGCAAGAGGGGCATTCCATGCACTTGGCGGATATCTTTATTGGATGGATTATATGCCGGATAATTTTCCGAAGTCTCTGACAGCTTTGTATCCGATTATTTACAATTACAGTTATATTCTTCTGGAAGGTGTACTGACGATCGTAGTAATTTCTATTCCGGCAGTATCCCGTGCACTTGGGCGAATGCGAATAATGGCAACTGGTGGAAATCGACAATCTGCAGCCACCGAAAAATAATTAATACAGACACATAAATAAAAATAGATCGTTCAAGCTACTACGATCTTTTTTTATTGAAAAATCACAAAAAGTTATATAAAACAAACCAAAAACACAAAGAATACTTTTCACCTAAAGAAAGTTGTGCTATGATAATCAGGCGGAATAATTTCCCATTCAAACGGATGAAGGCAAGTCCCCACCTACAGTTTATTGCTTTTCGCAACCACATAGGAGACTTCTTTGATTCGGTTAAAATATTTCAGACAGATATAACATATCTGAACATATAAAATACAAAAGAAAAAGCAGCCATACAGTTGCGAAAAGGAGAATATCTTAAGTAATCAAATTTGTTGACTAATGTGATCAAATGTGTTTAAAAGTACTCAAAAGAGTAAATTATTATGAACACATCAAATATCACAAATTACAAGCCAAAAGATTTTGCTGAACTGTTAGGTGTATCTGTAAAAACATTACAGCGTTGGGATAGAGACGGAACTCTAAAGGCAAACCGAACTCCAACTGATAGACGTTATTACACTTATGACCAATATCTGCAATTCAAAGGAATAAGTACTGAAGATGACCAACGTCAGGTAGTTATTTATGCCAGGGTATCTACAAGAAATCAAAAAGATGATTTACAAAACTAGGTTGCATTTTTACGACAGTTTTGTAATGCCAAAGGTATTATTGTAGACCAGTGTATTGAAGATTATGGAAGTGGCCTTAATTACAATCGTAAAAAGTGGAACGAATTATTAGATGAAGTGATGGAACAAAAAATCAAAACCTCGTGCAGGATATTGTTTCAATACTCCATGTGTTCTCTTGCAGGTTGTACGGACTTCGTAAGTATAAAAAACAAATAGAAAGGGATGTGGAAATTGCTAAAGAGCTTCAAGACGGAAATAAATCCGTCAGAGGAACAGAAAGTCAAGATTCATAAGACGATAGGAACTTGTAGATTTATTTATAATTTCTATCTTGCCCATAATAAAGAACTTTACAACAACGGTGAAAAGTTTATGAGCAGTAACAGGTTTAGAGTCTGGCTTAACAATGAATATCTTTCTGAGCATCCGGAGTATTCGTGGATCAAGGAAGCTTATTCAAAAGCAGTAACACAGTCAGTAAATAATGGACAAACTGCTTTTACAAGATTTTTCAATCACGAGAGTGCTTTTCCTAAGTTCAAAAAGAAAGGCAGATCTGATGTAAAGATGTATTTTGTAAAGAATAATCCAAAGGATTGTCGTTGCGAAAGGCATAGAATCAATATTCCGTCACTTGGTTGGGTCCGTATCAAAGAAAAAGGATATATTCCAACAACTAAAGACGGATATGTGGTTAAAAGTGGCACGGTCTCAATGAAAGCTGACAGATACTATGTTTCAGTTCTTGTAGAAATTTCTGATAACAAGATTGCTGATAATTCCAATGCAGGAATTGGCATAGACTTGGGATTAAAGGATTTTGCCATTGTTTCTAATGGTAAGACTTATAAGAACATCAACAAGTCAGCAAGACTGAAAAAGCTTGAGAAACAATTTATTCGGGAACAGAGATGTCTCTCCCGTAAGTATGAAAATCTAAAGAAAGGAGAAGTCACTCAAAGGGCGAATATACAAAAACAAAAACTCAAGGTACAGAAACTTCATCATAAGATAGATAATATCCGTACTGATTACATTAACAAGACAATCGCTGAGATAGTGAAAACCAAGCCATCTTATATAACGATCGAGGACTTAAATGTAAATGGTATGATGAAGAATCGACATCTTTCAAAAGCAGTTGCATCACAAAAGTTTTATGAATTTAGAACAAAGCTGCAAATCAAATGCAATGAAAATGGGATCGAACTTCGAATAGTAGATAGATGGTATCCATCATCTAAAACCTGTCACTGCTGTGGCGCTATCAAAAAAGATTTAAAGCTTTCAGATAGAATATTCAAATGCAGTTGCGGTTATGTCGAAGACAGAGATCTCAATGCTGCACTTAATTTGAGAGATGCAATAACTTACGAAGTTGCATAACTAAAACGCAAACGTAAGTATGTACCGAAGGCTATTTTCGGGAATTTACGACTGCGGAGTGTACAAGAACTTGTGAGTAGATATGATTTCGGTCAATCAAAAACATACACGGTGAAGCAGTAAGTAGAACTCGTGAGAGTCTACGTTATCTCGATGTGAGTATATTTACACATATTTTGAGTGGCAGAAGAAAAAGATGTCTAAAAAAATTGAACGAAATGATCCCTGCTGGTGTGGAAGCGGAAAAAAATATAAAAAATGTCATGAAGCATTTGATGAAAAAATGGAACTCATGAAAAAGAAGGGGTATGCAGTTCTTGACCATGATCTGATCAAGACACCTGCACAGATCGAGAAGATCAAAGAGAGCTGCAAGATCAATGTTGCAGTTCTTGATTATGTTGCAGAGCATATCGGACCAGGCGTGACGACACAGCAGATTGATGACTGGGTACATGAAGAAACAGTACGTCATGGCGGAATTCCGGCACCACTTAATTATGAAGGTTTTCCAAAAAGCGTATGTACATCTATCAACGAGGTAGTATGCCACGGAATCCCGGATGAAGAAATTGTCTTAAAAGAAGGTGATATTGTCAATGTAGATGTATCCACCATTTATCAGGGATATTTTTCTGATTCCTCCCGTATGTTCTGTATTGGACAGGTAAGTCCGGAGAAGGAGAAGCTTGTCCGTGTGACAAAAGAATGCATAGAGCTTGGCCTTGAACAGGTAAAACCATGGACACCGATCGGAAATATGGGAAGTGCTGTACACAAACATGCAGTGGAAAACGGCTATACAGTTGTGAGAGAAATTGGCGGACATGGTGTAGGTCTTGAGTTTCATGAAGATCCATGGGTAAGCTACACATCTAAGGAAGATACAGGTGTACTCATGGTACCCGGAATGATCTTTACTATTGAACCAATGGTCAATATGGGATCTGATGAAATCTATACAGATGAGATCGATGACTGGACAGTGAGGACAGAGGATGGTCTGCCATCGGCACAGTGGGAGATCATGGTCCTTGTTACAGAAACAGGACATGAGGTCCTTTGCTGGTAAAAGCCATCGAAAATCCGGAAAAAAAGTCCTTGCAATGAGAAGTTATCTAGTGTATAATCACATATGTTGTGAAAAAAGATGGTCCTCTGTTACCATATGTGTATTAAGAACATCCAGTATAATTAAGGAGAGAAAGAAATGAACGAAATTATTAAGAACATTGAGTCCGCTCAGCTGAAAGCTGAAGTACCGCAGTTCCGCGTAGGAGACACAGTAAGAGTACACGCACTGATCAAAGAGGGAACACGTGAGCGTGTTCAGATCTTCGAGGGTACAGTACTTAAGAGACAGGGTGGAAGCACAAGAGAGACTTTCACAGTAAGAAAGAGCTCCAACGGTGTTGGTGTTGAGAAAACATGGCCGCTTCATTCCCCACATGTAGTTAAGGTTGAGGTTATCCGTCATGGTAAAGTACGCCGTGCGAAACTGAACTACCTGAGAGATCGTGTAGGTAAAGCAGCTAAGGTTAAAGAGCTTGTAAAATAATTTCATAAGTAAAGAGGCAGGGACAATAACATTTGCTATTGTCCCTCTTTTTACATCAGTGCGTATGCGTGTAAAGACACATACAGGGGATAGAATATGGGATTAAATAAGAAGATTAATATCGAAAATCTGAAGGAAAACAGAGCTGTTTCCGAAGCAAGGGAGAAGCTTCGTGATGACAGGACAAGAGGAATCGTGAAATGGGTGTTTGAAATTATTGTGACCCTGGTTTTTGCTGTGCTGGTTGCAATTTCTGCATTTCAGACTGTGACATTGCAAGAAAGTGCCATGGAACCCACGTATTCTGTAAGTGAAAAGTTTTTTGTAAACAGGGCTTTATATAAGGTCAGTTCACCAAAACGTGGAGATGTGATCGTTTTTAAAACAAGCGCCAGTGACTCGGCAGCCCTGCATATCCGACGTGTGATCGGCCTTCCCGGGGAGACTGTTCAGGTTAAAGACGGGAAGATCTATATCAACGGCAAGGTTTATGAAGAAAACGGAGCTTATCAGGATATGACAGATGGAGGACTTGCAAATAGTGCTATAACTCTGGAAAGCGGGGAATATTTTGTCCTTGGTGATAATCGCAATAACAGTGAGGACAGCCGCTTCAGCGATATCGGAAATATCAGTAAGAAGTACATTGTCGGGAAAGTTTGGTTTACAGTTTCTCCGAAAAATAAAATAGGTTTTATAAAATAGATCAAAGTAAACAGATTAAAGTATAGATAAATGAGGTGAATTATGAACGTACAGTGGTATCCAGGCCATATGACGAAGGCGAAGCGTCAGATGCAGGAAGATATCAAGCTGATCGATCTGATCATTGAGCTTGTAGATGCAAGAGTTCCTCTTTCCAGCCGAAATCCGGATATTGATGAGCTGGGAAAAAACAAGGCGCGTATGATCCTTCTCAACAAAGCAGATCTTGCCGATGAGAGACAGAACCGTGCCTGGATGGAATATTTCAAAGAAAAAGGAATCTATGCGGTAAGTATTGATTCCCGCAATAAGGGATCTATGAAGGCCGTTTCTGCGGCAATCACAGAGGCATGTAAGGAAAAGACAGAGAGAGACCGGAGACGAGGAATCAAAAACCGTCCGGTACGTGCGATGGTTGCAGGAATCCCTAATGTTGGAAAATCAACATTTATCAATACCTTTGCAGGAAAAGCCTGTGCCAAGACCGGTAATAAACCAGGAGTTACAAAAGGAAAACAGTGGATACGTCTGAATAAAAGTGTGGAGCTTCTGGATACCCCTGGAATTCTCTGGCCAAAATTTGAAGATCAGGAAGTTGGAATGCGTCTTGCCTATATCGGTTCGATCAAGGACGATATTCTGAACATCGAAGAACTTGCCCTGGGTCTGATCGGATATCTGCAGGAGTTTTATCCGGCAGCGATCAGAGAGAGATACAATGTAGAAGAAGAGCTGAAACCGCTGGATATCCTTACTGCAGTTGCGAAAGCAAGAGGATGTCTGAAAAAGGGCGAAGAGCTTGATTATGAGAAAGCATCCCGCCTTTTGCTGGAAGAATTTCGTTCCGGAAAACTGGGAAAAGTGACTCTGGAGTTTCCAAAAGGTCCGGAGGAAGCGTAATGGAAACAATGAAAGATATCAAGGCGCGTTTTGCGTCAGCGAAGGAGGGCGAATATAACGCCCTTTTTCGTCATTATGAAAATGATGAGAGAAGCGGTGTACAGAAACTGATCCAGCAGTATCACAAAAAGCTTCAGGCTCTGGAGGATGAGCGTGTACGTACAGAGAGCATGAAGAAATATGAACATGAATATGAGCATCTTGGATATCTTTGCGGGATCGATGAGGTGGGAAGAGGCCCTCTTGCCGGACCGGTAGTCGCCTGTGCGGTGATCCTTCCGAAAGACTGCGATATTTTATGGCTGAATGATTCTAAAAAGCTTACAGCTAAGAAGAGAGAAGAATTGTACGATGTGATCCTGGAGGGAGCAGTTTCTGTTGGAATTGGAATGGCAAGTCCGGAGAGGATTGATGAGATCAATATCCTGCAGGCAACCTATGAGGCAATGCGTCAGGCAGTGAGCAGGCTTTCTGTGCAGCCGCAGCTGCTTTTGAACGATGCGGTTACCATACCGGAAATCCAGATTCCGCAGGTACCCATCATCAAAGGTGATGCAAAAAGTGTATCCATTGCGGCAGCAAGTATTGTTGCCAAAGTGACCAGAGACCGGATGATGGAAGAATATGATAAGGTTCTTCCGGAATACGGATTTGCCTCCAATAAAGGATATGGTTCTGCAGCGCATATTGAAGCATTGAAGAAATATGGACCAAGTCCGATACATAGAAAAACGTTTATCACACATTTTGTATAAAAATACTTAAGATACCGACATCAAAAACAGAAAGGTTTTGTTTATCTGAAGGAAAATAGAAGACAGAAGGGCAGCTATTATGAAGGAATTGCTGCAGCGTTCCTGGAAGAAAAGGGGCTACAGATCAAGGAAAGAAATTTTCGCTGCCGAAGTGGTGAGATCGATCTTGTTGCACAGGATGGAAGATATCTGGTGTTTATTGAAGTGAAATACAGAAAGAACGGAAAGAGTGGAAGTCCTTTTTCAGCGGTAGGGAGAGAAAAACAGAGGATCATCAGCAAAGTGGCAATGTTTTATCTGATTGCACATGGATACCGGGAGCTGCCTCCCTGCCGTTTTGACGTAGTAGGAATTGATGGAGAGAACATCCACTGGATAAAAAATGCTTTTGATTTTTGCAGTTGAAAGGACTGGTCACATAAGATGAAAATAAAATGGTATAAAGATAAACAGCTAATGAATGTAAATCAGAAGAACAAGGTTACCTGGCTTACATATCCTGCTTTTGAGAAATTTTCCGGGATCGTACATGGCTTCAGTACCCGCCTGGGAGGAGTAAGCCAGGGGATTTATGAATCTATGAACTTAAGCTTCACAAGAGGGGATGAAGAGTCTGCGGTGCGGGAAAATTACCGCAGACTTTCTGCTGCTATGGGATTTTCCATGGAAGATATCGTAACCTCTGATCAGACACACACCACCAATGTACGTGTGGTCACGGAAGAAGACAGAGGAAATGGGATCACAAAACCAAGACCTTATACAGATGTGGATGGAATGATCACCAATGTGCCGGGACTGGTGCTGGCAACGTTTTATGCGGACTGTGTACCACTTTTCTTTATAGATCCGGTACATAGAGCTGTGGGATTATCTCATTCCGGCTGGAGAGGTACTGTAGGAAAGATCGGAAAAGTGACGGTGGAGAAGATGACTGAGGAATTTCAGACAGATCCTTCAGAGCTTTATGCAGCCATTGGTCCTTCTATCTGTCAGGATTGCTATGAAGTCAGTGAAGATGTGATCGATCAGTTTAGAGAGGCGTTTGAAGAAAAATACTGGGATGTGCTTTTTTACAGAAAACCAGATGGGAAATACCAGCTGAATCTGTGGGAGGCGAACCGAAGGATCTTTCTGGATGCAGGCATAAAAGAAGAGCGGATCTCAATGCCGGGCATCTGCACCTGCTGTAATCCGCTCTTTCTTTATTCACACAGGGCTTCTCACGGGAAACGTGGAAACCTGGGAGCATTTATTACTGTTCGTTGACTTTTTTCATGAGATTCATGATCTTTTCGTTGCTGGAACGAACCTTCTCGACAGATACATCATGATTGATGATATCGATGATACTTGCAAGATATTTGCTCATGTTTGCTTCGATATAGTATGGGCGGTCAAGAAGCTCAGGAATACGATAGTTAAGGTTGGTTGTGATGACTCTGTCCAGCCAGCCTTTTTCGTAATATTCATCAAATTTGGCTACGCCATCTGTAAACAGACCGTAGGTTGTGCAGACGAATACACGTCCGGCTTTACGCTCTTTGAGCTGACGAGCAACATCCAGCATGCTTTCTCCGGAAGAGATCATATCGTCGATGATGACAACATCTTTGCCCTCTACGGAATCTCCGAGGAATTCGTGAGCAACGATCGGATTCTTTCCGTTGACAACGGTGGAGTAATCACGGCGTTTGTAGAACATACCCATATCGACTCCAAGGATATTGGAGAAGTATACAGCACGGGACATGGCACCTTCATCCGGGCTGATGATCATGAGATGATCATTGTCAAGCTTGAAATCAGGGACATTTTTGACCAGTGCTTTCAGGAACTGGTATGTGGGGAAAAAGTTATCAAAGCCCTTCAGCGGAATAGAGTTCTGTACACGTGGGTCATGAGCATCAAAAGTAATGATGTTGGAAACACCCATGGCACTTAACTCGCGAAGTGCAAGTGCACAGTCAAGAGATTCTCTCTTGGTACGTCTGTGCTGACGTCCCTCGTAAAGGAATGGCATGATAACGTTGATACGGTGTGCTTTACCGGTGGCTGCGGAGATGATTCTCTTCAGATCCTGGTAATGGTCATCCGGAGACATGTGGTTCTCATGACCGCATACGCTGTAAGTAAGGCTGTAATTGGTCACATCTACCATGATATAAAGGTCTGTTCCGCGGACAGATTCCTTGATGTAACCCTTACCCTCACCGGTTCCGAAACGTGGGCATTCGCAGTCTACAAGGAAAGATTTTTCTGCATATCCCTGTGGGATGATGGTGGATTTCTTGGCGGCTACAAGTTCTTTACGGAATTTAACCAGCTTTTTGTCAACCTCCTCGGCCAGTTCGCGGCATCCGGCAAGTGCGGCGATTCGGATCGGGGCAACAGGCATAGACTTTTCCAGCAATTCTATGTTTGGCATAATATTCCTCCTAAGTGTATGTCATTAAAAATTCTCAGTCTATTTATAACATCAGACCCACGTGTCAGTCAAGGTGTTTTCTCAAAGTGTTGATTTTTAAGAGCAAAGTTGTTATTATATACGGGATAGAAAAGGGAGATAATGATGAAATTAAGAAAACATATGATTTCCAGGGTGCTGCCCGACAGTATTGCCGAGGAGCTGGGGCTGGAGCCGGGAGACAGACTTGTGTCTGTAAACGGACAGCCTGTGGAAGATGTCTTCGATTACCGGTATCTCATGAATGAAGAGCTCGTGGTGCTTCTGGTAGAGAAGCCTGATGGCGAAGAGTGGGAGTTGGAGGTAGAGAAGGAATATGAGGAAGACCTTGGAATAGAATTTGAGAACGGAGGACTGATGGATGACTATCGCTCCTGTTCAAATAAGTGTATGTTCTGTTTTATTGACCAGATGCCGCCAGGTATGCGTGAGACGCTGTATTTTAAGGATGATGATTCCAGGCTTTCCTTTCTTCAGGGAAATTATGTTACGCTTACCAATATGAGTGAGAAGGATATTGAGCGTGTGATCCGCTATCATCTGGAACCGATCAACATTTCGTTCCAGGCAATGAATCCGGAACTCCGGTGTAAAATGCTGCATAACCGTTTTGCAGGAAAGGCCCTGGATAAGGTGGATATGCTGTACAATGCAGGAATCACCATGAATGGACAGATCGTACTGTGTAAGGGTGTCAATGACGGAGACGAGCTGGAATACAGCCTTGAAAAGCTTTCCGCTTATGCGCCGGTCCTTCAGAGCGTTTCTGTTGTACCGGTAGGACTTACCAAATACAGAGAAGGTCTCTATCCTCTGGAGCCTTTTAATAAGGAAGATGCTGAAAAAGTCCTGGGGCAGATCGAACGCTGGCAGAAGATCATGATGGAGAAATACGGGATCCATTTTATCCATGCTTCAGACGAATGGTATATTCTGGCAGACAGGGAGCTTCCCTGTGAGGATGAATATGATGGATATCTGCAGCTTGAGAATGGCGTGGGAATGCTCAGACTTCTGGAAACGGAAGTAAAAGAAACGCTGGAGGGGCTTTCCGGTGACGACCGTAAGGTGACAGGCAGGATCGCTACAGGAAAACTGGCAGCGCCTTTTATCGCACGCTATATAAAAGAGATCCAGAAGAAATATCCCAATGTGCAGATTTCGGTCACAACCATCGAGAATCGTTTTTTCGGTGAAAAGATCACGGTGTCCGGTTTGATCACAGGGCAGGATCTGAAAGAGCAGCTTTCCGGTCTTGACCTTGGAGAGAAGCTTCTGATCCCATGCAGCATGCTGAAAGGTGATGAGGAGATTTTTCTGGATGACATGACGCTGGAAGAGCTTTCGGAAGCACTGAACACAGAAATTGTAATCGTAGACACAGGAGGACGTGATCTGGTGGAAGCCGTGATCTACCCTCCGGAACATAAACAAACAAGAAGGAGACAGATTTATGAGCAAACCAGTAGTAGCGATAGTGGGAAGGCCTAATGTAGGCAAATCCACTCTGTTTAACGCTCTGGCAGGTGACAATATTTCCATAGTAAAGGATACACCAGGAGTAACCCGTGACAGGATTTATGCAGATGTCACATGGCTTGACAGGACATTTACCCTGATCGATACAGGCGGAATCGAGCCGGACAGCAGCGATATCATCCTCTCAAGAATGAGAGAGCAGGCACAGATCGCCATTGATACGGCAGACGTGATCATTTTTATCACAGATGTCCGCCAGGGTCTTGTGGATTCCGATGCCAAGGTGGCAGATATGCTCCGCCGCAGCGGCAAGCCGGTACGTCTTGTAGTTAACAAGGTAGACAGCCACCAGAAATATATGATGGACGTATATGAGTTTTACAATCTTGGAATCGGAGAACCGATCCCGATTTCCGCAGCTAACAGACAAGGTCTTGGAGACATGCTGGATGAGGTGATCAAAGAGTTCCCGGATAAGAGTGAAGAGGAAGATCAGGATGATATTCCGAAGATCGCCATTGTAGGAAAGCCGAACGTGGGAAAATCTTCTCTGATCAACAAGCTTCTTGGAGAGGAGCGTGTGATCGTATCCAATATTGCAGGAACCACACGTGATGCTATAGACACAAAGGTTACCTGGAACAAAAAAGATTATATTTTTATCGATACTGCAGGACTTCGACGCAAGGGTAAGGTAAAAGAAGAGATTGAGCGCTACAGTGTTATCCGTACTGTGACAGCTGTAGAGCGTGCAGATGTGGTTGTAGTTGTGATCGATGCCTCCGAGGGCGTTACCGAGCAGGATGCTAAGATCGCGGGAATCGCTCATGACAGAGGAAAGGGTATCATTGTAGCGGTAAATAAATGGGATGCCATTGAGAAAAATGACAAGACCATCTACAAGCATACGGAAAAGATCCGTCAGATCCTTTCCTTTATGCCATATGCACAGATCATCTTTATCTCTGCAAAAACAGGTCAGAGACTTCCAAAGCTTTTCGAAAATATCGATACAGTTATCGAAAATCAGACACTTCGTATCCAGACAGGTGTTCTTAATGAGATCCTTTCTGAGGCAGTCGCTCTTCAGCAGCCGCCGTCTGACAGAGGAAGAAGACTGAAGATCTTCTATATGACACAGGTTGCGGTAAAACCGCCGACATTTGTTATCTTTGTCAATGACAAGGAACTGATGCATTTTTCCTATGTAAGATATCTGGAGAACAAGATCAGGGATGCATTTGGATTTTCCGGAACTTCCCTGAAATTTATCATCCGCGAGCGCGGGGAAAAGGAATAAAAGTATGGAACGTATTATTTGTCTTGTTATCGGTTATGTATGCGGGCTTTTTCAGACAGGCTATATTGTTGGAAAAGTCCACAAGACAGATATCAGAGAGCATGGCAGCGGAAATGCGGGTACTACGAATGCCTTCCGGACCTTTGGAAAGAAAGCGGGAGCGATCACCCTGCTGGGAGACTGCCTGAAGTGTGTACTGGCTATTGTGATCGTGAGAATGGTTTATGGAAATTCCATGAATGGTATCCTTCCGCTTCTTACCCTTTATGCAGCATTGGGATGTATCCTCGGCCACAATTTTCCGATTTCTATGGAATTTCGCGGTGGAAAGGGAATTGCTGCTTCTGTGGGTATGATCATTGCTTTTGACTGGCGGATATTTATTGTATGTGCAGTTGTCTTTTTTGCACTGTTCTTTACAACTCATTATGTATCGCTTTGCTCTCTCAGTGCATATGCGGTGGCTTTTATCCTGGTCCTGGTTTTTGGACATATGGGAAAATATGGGATGGATCAGGCGCATACTGTTGAGCTTTATATCGTGATGGCAGTTCTTACAGCAATGGCGTTCTACAGACACAGGGCAAACATTGTAAGACTGTTTCATGGAACAGAGAATAAGGTGTTTTTAAGCAGTAAGAATAAAAAATAAGAGGTAAGATTTATGGCAAAAATCAGCGTACTGGGTTCGGGGAGCTGGGGATTAGCCCTGGCACTCCTGTTGCATAATAATGGCCATGAAGTCCTTCTTTGGTCAGCAAGACCGGAGAATGCCCGAAAACTCCGGGAAAAAAGAGAAAATCCTGACAGGCTTCCGGGGGTACGGCTTCCGGATGAAATCGATGTCCTGACAGATCTGGAGCGTGCGCTTAAGGATGTGGATGTAACAGTTCTGGCAGTAGCTTCCCCGTATATCCGGAGTACTGCACACAAGATGGCATCGTTTGTGTGCAGGGACCAGAAGATCGTCAATGTTGCAAAAGGTATTGAGGAAAAGACACTGAAAACACTCAGCGAGGTGATTGAAGAAGAAATCCCGCAGGGTAATGTAGCTGTACTTTCCGGTCCAAGCCATGCGGAAGAAGTAGGACGCGGACTTCCTACAACCTGCGTGATCAGCGCACATACACAGGAAACTGCGGAATACCTTCAGAGCATTTTTATGAGCCCTGTGTTCCGCGTGTATACAACACCGGATATCCTTGGGGTGGAACTTGGCGGAGCACTGAAAAATGTGATCGCACTGGCAGCAGGTACTGCCGACGGCCTTGGATATGGAGATAATACCAAGGCGGCACTGATCACCAGGGGAATCACGGAAATAGGAAGACTTGGTAAAAAAATGGGGGCGCAGATGGAAACCTTTTACGGCCTGTCCGGGATCGGCGACCTGATCGTGACTTGTGCAAGTAAGCATAGCCGTAATCGAAAGGCCGGATATCTGATCGGCCAGGGATATACGATGGAAGAAGCTATGAAAGAAGTGCAGATGGTTGTGGAAGGTGTTTATTCTGCAAGAGCTGCAAGAGAGCTTGCGGAGAAATATGAGGTGGAGATGCCTATCATAACGGAAGTGAACCGCGTACTGTTTGAAGGAAAATCAGCAGCGGAAGCAGTAATGGACCTGATGCTGCGTGATAAAAAAGTGGAAACGCCCATGCTCCCGTGGGAAAATGCGTGAGCGGATCAGTTAAATATTTCCGGGTTTCAGATATGTGAAATGCTAAGCTGGGAATAACAGGATCGCCGTATCAACTGAAAAGAAAAAATAAAAAGATATCTGCCAGAAGATCACTTATACTCTGACAGATATCTTTTTTGCATTATTATGGAAATTAAAACTGAATATCACGGAGATCTTCTGGAACATGAGAAGTATGCAGATCTTCGTTCAGTGTATCGATGATCGCCATATCTTCATCCTCGATATTGAAGTCAAAGATGTTTCCATTGCTGCGGATTCGTTCCGGGTTGATGGATTTCGGAATGACAGAAATTCCCTTCTGTATTGCCCAGCGAAGCCCGATCTGTGCAGGAGTCCTGGCATATTTGGTCCCCAGAACACACATTACATCATTATCAAAATATGCACCTCTTGCCAGAGGAGCATAAGCCTGTACCTGAATACCGAAAGCCTTGCAGTATTCAATCAGTTCAGCAGGGTAACACAAAGGATGGCACTCGATCTGGTTTACAGCAGGAATAACCCCGGATATCTTACGAAGCTCTTCTAGATGCCGGATATCAAAATTACTGACGCCGATACTTAAAGCACGTCCAGATTCCAGAATGGATTCCAGCTCTTTCCAGGTGCTCAAATAGCAGCCGGGAACCGGCCAGTGTATCAGATAGAGATCTACATAACTGACTTTCAGACGGTCGAGACTACGGGAAAAAGCTCCCTGGACATCGCCGAGACGCTGCGCATTGTTCCAGATCTTGCTGGTGATGAAAAGATCCTTTCTGGGAACTCCGCATTTGGCAATGGCACGGCCAACGCTTTCTTCATTTTTATAAACAGAAGCGGTATCGATCATGCGGTAGCCGGCGGAAATAGCAGAAGTGACTGCTGCTTCGGCCTGTACGTCATCGGGCAACTTGTATACGCCAAGCCCCAGAAGAGGCATTTCTCTGTCGTTGTTCAGAAAAACAGTTTCTTTCAAAATAATTCCTCCTTGTATGTTCTGCTTTCCATGCTTTTGCTATTATAGCACAAAAATATGAAAGAATCACATCAATTATATTACAAAAGTGATAAAGCTTAGAGTTGGACAGACGCGCAGACTGGGTAATAAGTTGTGGTTTGAAGAGACTAACTTCGTTAAAAATGAAACAATCGAGTTAATTTACTGTCAAAGTTTTTGGAAAAATAGGAAAAACAGCATATAATTTTGGCTATATTTTATAATTATTTTCTTGATAATAACAGTGAAAAGATGTATAATAAATTTAATTGATAAATTCTTGTCATGAGAGTGTCCGCCTGGCGGATACAGGAAAGGGGTATTTATGCATTTAATCAAAGATGAGAATGGCAATCTTGTTCAGCATGGACATGCAGACAGCCATGAACATACACATGAGCACACCCATGAGGACGGTGTGACTCACAGCCATACACACAGCCATGCGGAAGGAGATAACCATTGTCATACACACGGTGATGGACACTGCGGTTCCTGCGAGAGCGGTGACTGCAAGAATGAGACTGTAGCACTTCTTACCTACATGCTGCAGCATAACGAGCATCATGCCGCAGAACTTGATCAGATGGCTGACAATCTTAAGAAGCTTAACATGGATGCAGCTGCGAAGACGATCAAAGAGGCAGTTGCAGATTTTCAGAAAGGCAATATGAGACTTGGACTTGCCCTTACACTTGTTAAGGAAGAGTTGAAATAAAAACCGACAGAATAGTTTTGACAGCATAGTGGTTAAATGATGCCACTTATTTGGAGGAATGATTATGTGTCTTGCAACAGTATATAAGGAAGAAGATAATTCTGTGATCTTTAAGAATGTAAGCCGGATCGATGTGGACGGAAATAAATTGATCCTTCGAGATATCATGGGAGATGAGCGCGTGGTAGAAGGCAGTATCCTTATGGTGGATCTTGCAAACAGCATCGTGAAACTGCAGTGTGACTGATACAAATACGTGGAGGACGATCAATGAAATTATCTGAAGCAATGAGAGAAAAAATGCTGCTTTCCTTTGAACTTTTTCCGCCAAAGACAGAAAAAGGTATGGCAAACCTGCCGGGAACCATTGAACATCTCATGAAGTATAGACCGGAGTATATTTCCTGTACATACGGTGCCGGCGGCGGAAATGTCGGTGCCAACAGGGAAGTATGCCAGATGATCAGGAATGCAGGAACTGTTCCTGTAACACACTTCACAGTGATCAAGAACACAAAAGAAGGAATCAGACAGCAGTTGGAACAGTATCTGGCAGATGGCGTTGACCATATGCTGGCACTTCGCGGAGATATTCCACTTGGTGAGACAACAACCTGCGGAGACTTCAATTATGCGACAGACCTTGTTAAATTTGTCCGTGATGAATTTGGCGATAAGTTCGAGATCGCAGTAGCCGGTTCACCGGAAGGTCATATCGCATGCAGAAGCTTGGATGCTGATATTGCTGTTTTGAGACAGAAACAGGACAATGGTGCTGATTATATCATGACCCAGCTCTGCTGGGATATGGAACAGTTTAAATACTGGTTGGACGCTATTCGCGAGGCTGGAGTGACAATGCCTGTAGATGTTGGTGTAATGCCAATCCTGGATCAGGCAGCTACCATTAATATGGCTCTTTCACGTAATGGCTGTGTAATGGACAGTGAGCTTTGCAGGCTGATCTCCAGAAACTGGCTGTTCCCGAATCCGTTTAACGCTAAAGATGCTGATGGTAAACCATTTGACATGTTCTATGAGGACAAGGTTAAACGATTCAAAGAAGAAGGAATCGAATACACCATCAGACAGATCGATGAGTATCGCGCTCTTGGTGTTGACGGTATCCATCTTTATGCATTAAACAAATGGAAAGATGTATCCGAGATCATTGACAGATCCGGACTTCGTACACTTATCTAATCATCAACGAAATAAATAAGAATTCCGGCACGATGCGGAGGTGTCAGAACAGTATCAGGCACCTCCCTTATGCGCCGGCATAACAGATATAAAATCAGGAGGTGCCCGTTTTATGGCACATGTTATTGCAGTCGCAGGAAAAGGCGGCGTTGGAAAAACTACATTATGCGGAATGCTGATCCAGTATCTCTGCGAAAAGAAAAAAGGACCTGTACTGGCTGTAGATGCAGATGCCAATTCAAATCTGAACGAGGTTCTTGGTGTAGAAGTAGATACAACTCTTGGCGATGTCCGCGAGGAGATCGCACATGCTGAGATGACAGAGAAAAGCCCAATCCCCAAAGGAATGTCCAAGGCAGATTATGCGGAGGTACGTTTTGAGGATGCTCTTGCAGAGGAAGATGATTATGATCTTCTTGTAATGGGAAGAACCCAGGGAAAAGGCTGCTATTGCTTTGTAAATGGTCTGCTTCAGGCACAGCTTGCCAAATACCAGAAAAATTATCCGTATATTGTTGTGGATAACGAAGCTGGAATGGAACATATCAGCAGAGGAATCCTTCCGAGCATGGAGACAGCAATTCTTGTAAGTGACTGCTCCAGAAGAGGCGTTCAGGCAGTTGGCAGGATCGCAGAGCTTATTAAGGAATGCGATATGAAGCCTTCCAGAGTAGGTCTTATTATCAATCGCGCGCCAAAAGCAGAACTGAATTCAGGAATCCTTGAGGAAATCCGGAATCAGGGACTCGATCTGATCGGTGTGGTACCACAGGATGAGGCAGTTTATGAATATGACTGCGATGGTAAACCAACCGTTACTCTTCCTGAGGATAATCCGATGAGAAAAGCAGCTTTTGAAATTTTTGATAAATTAGGTTTATAACGAAATATAAACCTTTTTTTAAAAAAGAAAATAACCCATGGGTGGGGATGGGTTCCTGCCCTGGGCTTATTATAAAAAGAAAAATAAAAATAGATGTGCTATTAAAGGAGGTCTATAATGAGTGAATTCAAATTAACTACAGTGGAGGAATTTGAAGCCGCTACAGCCCGTCTTCTCGAGACAGGTGCAAAGGTAGGAGCAGATGCATGGCAGATCCGTGCAAAGAACCAGACTCCGCACTGTAAATTCGGTGAGCAGGGTATCTGCTGCCGTATCTGTGCAATGGGACCGTGTCGTATTACACCGAAGGCTCCAAGAGGAATCTGCGGATGTGATGCTCATGGTATCGTAGGAAGAAACTTCCTTAAATTTACAGCCGGTGGTGCAGCTACTCACTCCGATCATGGTCGTGAGATCTGCCATACACTGTACTGTGCAAAAGAGGGCGGAAATTATCAGGTAAAAGATCCTGAGAAACTGCTTCGCATCGCTAAAGAGTGGGGCGTGGAAACAGAAGGCAAGGATATCTATGATCTGGCTCATGAGATGGCTGAGATCGGTCTTATGGAATATGGTAAACCGTTCGGATATCAGAGATTCCTTGACAGAATGCCTGCAGGACAGAAAGAAAAACTGATCGAGAACGAAATCGCACCACGTGCTATCGACCGTGAGGTTGCAAGCTCCCTGCATATGTCTCATATGGGATGTTCATCTCTTCCGGAAGCACTTGTAAAACAGTCTATTCGCTGCGGTCTGGCTGATGGATGGGGCGGTTCCATGATGGGAACAGAGTTCTCTGATGTATTATTCGGAACTCCGAAGCCACTTGATACAGAGGCTAACCTTGGAGTAATGGTTGAAGAGAACGTAAACATTGTTGTACACGGACATGATCCGAGTCTTTCTGAGATGATCTGTGAGTATGCAGACAGCAAAGAAATGATCGATTATGCAAAATCTGTAGGAGCAAAAGGAATCACCGTTTCCGGTGTGTGCTGTACTTCTAACGA
The DNA here is from genome assembly GCF_003479245.1 of Ruminococcus sp. AF17-12. Classification (NCBI taxonomy): domain Bacteria; kingdom Bacillati; phylum Bacillota; class Clostridia; order Eubacteriales; family Oscillospiraceae; genus Ruminococcus; species Ruminococcus sp. AF17-12. Next base: position 326,261 of record NZ_QUGY01000002.1, on the reverse strand, counting down.
GGTAGCTATGCGTCGTGGTGTTCCGATGGCTGGTAACTTCCTGCAGCAGGAGAACGTAGTACTGACAGGTGCCTGCGAGGCAATCGTAGTTGATGTTCAGTGTATCTTCCCTGCATTAGGACCTCTGAGCAAATGCTTCCATACTAAATTTGTTACAACTTCTCCGATCGCTCAGATGCCGGATTCTGAATTTATCAGATTCAACGCTGAGACAGCAGGAGAAAATGCAAAAGCAATCGTTAAGATGGCTATCGATAACTTCAAGAACAGAAAACCTGAGCTTGTACATATCCCACAGCTGAAACAGAAAGCTACTGTTGGTTATTCAGTAGAAGCGATCGTTAAAGTTCTTGATGGTGTTACAAACTCTCAGGTTGATGTAACAGGAACAACCAAACCATTACTTGAGTGCATCACTTCCGGTGTTATCCGTGGTGCTGTCGCTATGGTTGGATGTAACAATCCTAAGATCCGTCCTGACTATGCACATATCGAACTGATGAAGAAGTGTATCGCAAATGATATTATTATCATCGCTTCCGGATGTTCCGCACAGGCAGCTGCTAAAGCTGGTCTGATGGACAAATCCGCAAGAGATCTCTGCGGTGCAGGTCTGAAACGTGTCTGTGAGCTGGCTGATATCCCACCAGTACTTCATATGGGATCCTGCGTAGATATCTCCCGTATGATGATCCTGGCTGCTGAACTTGCAAAAGATGCAGGACTTCAGATCAATCAGCTTCCGGTAGTAGGATGTGCTCCTGAGTGGATGTCTGAAAAAGCTGTATCCATCGGTAACTACGTAGTTGGTACTGGTATTGATACATTCCTTGGCGTTGATCCATATGTTTCCGGTTCTTCAGAAATGTGCGAACTTCTTACAGAGGGAACAAGAAAATGGACAGGTGCTGCTTACACAGTAGAGACAGACATCGAGAAATTAGTTGATCTTATGATCGAGAGAATTGAAGAGAAGAGAACAGCATTAGGAATCTAATCCGTTGCGATCTTTAAAATGTTATAAAAGGTGGAAGACGTAAAATGAAAATAGCAGTAACCGGTAAAGGCGGAGTAGGAAAGACAACTTTCGCAGCAACACTTGCAAGACTATACGCAGATGAGGGAAAAAAAGTCCTTGCGGCGGATGTGGATCCGGATGCGAACCTGGGTCTTGCCCTTGGATTTGACGAGGAAACCTTGGATTCTATTGTTCCAATCTCAAAAATGCGTAAGCTCATAGAAGAACGCACCGGAGCCAACAGCCAGAATCAGTTTTATAAACTGAACCCAAAGGTAGACGATATTCCGGATACTTATGGAAAAACCTGTAATGGCGTAAAGCTGCTTGTCCTTGGAACTGTGGAAACAGGTGGAGGCGGATGCGTCTGTCCTGAACATGTGATGCTTAAAAGAGTGATCAATAACCTTGTGATCCACAGAGATGATGTGGTGATCATGGATATGGAGGCCGGCCTGGAACATCTGGGCCGGGGCACCACGGAGAGCATGGATGAATTTATTGTAGTGATCGAACCAGGGGCAAGAAGTGTACAGACATATAAGAATGTTAAACGTCTTGCAAAGGATCTGGGAGTTTCTCAGGTTAAGGTCGTGGCCAATAAGGTAAGAAATCCGGAGGATGAGGAATTTATCCGGAGTAAGATTCCGGCAGAGGATCTGCTTGGAATGATCCACTACAATACAGAAGTTATAGATGCTGATCGTCAGGGAAAATCTCCCTACGATTTCAGTGAAACTGTAACAGCTGAAATCAGAAAAATCAAAGACAAAATTGATCAGAATTCAATTCTGTAAAAATAGGAGGTATTACAGTGACTTTATTTGATAGAGTATTCGGCGGAAACGATGCTGTATATGGTTTAACAGAGGGTGCTATTGACGGCGCGATCGCTCAGTATGGCGAAGACAAAGCTGTCAGCTTCCCGAATACCGCTTACAGCCTTCCTTGCTACTATGCTGTAACAGGAACAAAAGTTACAACATTAAAAGAATTAAAAGAAGCTCTTGGCGTTGTAAAAACACTTATGACAAGAGAGAAAAGACTGAACGATGCATTCATGTCCGGTGTTGCTACAGCACTCTGCGCAGAGTTCATCGAGGTTCTGAAATATATCGACGGAGCAACTCCTTACGAAGAGCCATGCTATGGACATCTTGGTGATGCTGTTATCCGTGAGCTCGGTGTACCGCTTGTAACAGGCGATATCCCAGGCGTTGCTGTTATCCTTGGTGCTGCTCCTACTACAGAAGAGGGTGTTGCTCTTGTAAAGAGCTATCAGGCACAGGGTATCCTGGTAACACTTGTTGGCGGAATCATTGATCAGGTTGCAGAAGCCGGAATGAAGACAGGTGCCAACGTTCGTGTTATTCCTCTTGGAAAAGATGTTACATCTGTTGTTCATGTAGTTTCCGTTGCGATCCGTGCAGCTCTGATCTTCGGTAACGTAACACCTGGAGATGCAGGAACACTTATGAAATACACAATGGATCGTGTACCGGCATTTGTTAACGCATTCAAACCTCTGGATGATGTGATCGTAGCATGCGGTGCAGGCGCTATCGCACTTGGATTCCCGGTTGTTACAAATGAGACAGAGAATATCTTCCGTGTACCGAAGAGCCTTATCGTTCAGGAGGACGTAAGCAAATTCAACGCTACTTCCCTTGAGGCACGTGACATTAAGATCAAAATTACAAATATCGATATTCCGGTTGCTTTCGCATCTGCATTCGAGGGTGAGATCATCCGTCGTAAAGATATGCAGGTTGAGTTCGATGGTTCCCGTGTAGACTGTGCAGAGCTTGTACAGACCTGCGATGCTTCTGAGATCGAGGATCACAAGATCACAGTAATCGGACCTGAAGTAGATGAGATGGAATTCGGCAGCAAGAACAGCATTGCATATGTTGTTAAAGTTGCAGGTAAGAATATGCAGTCTGACTTTGAGCCGGTTATCGAGCGTAAATTCCACAACTACATCAACTGTATCGAGGGTGTATACCATACAGGACAGCGTGATATGCAGCGTATCCGTATCAGCATTGACGCATTTAATGCAGGCTTCAGAATCAAACATATCGGTGAGGTTCTTTATGCATCTGTTAAGAATGAGTTCGATGCGGTTGTTGATAAATGTGAGGTTGTTATCTATACAGATCCTGCTGAGTGTACAAGAATCCGTCATGAGGTTGCAATTCCGATCTTTGACAAACGTGATGAGCGTCTTGATACTCTGACAGATGAGTCTGTTGACGTATATTACAGCTGTATCCTTTGCCAGGCATTCGCACCAAGCCACGTATGTGTAGTAACACCTGAGAGACTTGGTCTTTGCGGTGCGGTTTCATGGCTGGATGCAAAAGCTACACATCAGCTTGACCCAGCTGGTCCTTGCCAGATCATCACAAAAGAGCGTCCGATCGATGAGAATCTTGGTTCTTATGAGGACGTTGATGAGGCAGTTCAGAAATTCTCCCAGGGTGCTCTGGAGCACGTTACACTGTACTCCATCATGCAGGATCCGATGACTTCCTGCGGATGCTTCGAGTGTATCTGTGGTATCGAGCCATTCTCCAACGGTGTTGTTATTGCTAACCGTGAGTATGCAGGCATGACACCACTTGGAATGACATTCCCTGAGATGGCATCCATGACAGGTGGTGGAGTTCAGACACCTGGATTCATGGGACATGGTAAACATTTCATTTCCTCCAAGAAGTTCATGAAGGCTGAGGGCGGTATCGAGCGTATCGTATGGATGCCGAAAGAACTGAAAGAATTCGTAGCTGACAGACTTAATAAGACTGCAAAAGAGCTTTACGGAATCGATAACTTTACAGACATGATCGGTGATGAGACGATCGCAGAAGATCCGGAGACACTGGTTGCATTCCTTACAGAAAAAGGACATCCGGCTCTCGGACTTGATCCGATGATGTAATTTATCAGGGAGAAAGGATGTGCGGACATCCTTTCTCCTGTAAACTGTTAAAAAGTTTGTTGATTTTTTAACAGAAATATAGTGCTGCATCTTGCCAATAACTGGTGCTATGTAGTATAATATAAGAAGCTCTGTAGTTTTTTAATTATTATTTTTAAGGAGGCTAACGAAAAATGCCGTTTAATCAGAAACCACAAAAGTTCAATGCAAAGATTAATGCTGTCACAATCGGAAGCGGAGATAAGACTGTGACAATTGGTGGGGATTGTACATTCCCATTTTATTCCTTTGACGCAGAGTCAGAGAACTGCCCGAAGATCGGTGTAGAGATCTCTGATATGGGTCTTGAGGGCGTATCTGAAGGTATCAAAGCTTACTATGAAGGCGCTACTACAATGGCTGACATTGCTAAGAAAGCTGCAGCTATGGAGGGTGCTGACTTTGTTGCACTTATTCTTGAGGGCGGCGACCCGAACGGTGTTAACAAATCTATCGATGAGCTGATCGCAGTTGTTAAAGAAGTTGCAGATGCAGTTGACTGTCCACTGGTTGTAGAGGGCTGCAAGAATGTTGAGAAGGATGCAGAGCTCCTTCCGAAGGTTGCAGAGGCTCTTCAGGGCAGAAATGCACTGATCCTTTCCGAGAAAGAGGAGAACTACAAAGCGATCGGTGCAGCAGCAGGTCTTGCTTACAATCAGATCGTAGGCGCTGAGTCTGCCGTTGATATCAACCTTGCTAAACAGCTTAACGTTGTTACTACACAGCTTGGTGTAGATGCTAAGAAGATCGTTATGAATATCGGTAGTGCAGCAGTTGGTTATGGATATGAGTACGTAGTATCTACTATGGACCGTATCAAAGGTGCCGCTTTAGGGCAGAATGATAACATGCTGCAGATGCCTATTATTACACCTGTATCCGCTGAGACATGGAATGTTAAAGAGGCAATGGCTTCTGAAGCAGACATGCCGGCATGGGGACCACAGGACGAGCGTGGAATCGACATGGAAGTTGAGACAGCAGCAGCTGATCTTGCAGCTGGTTCTGATGCAGTTATCTTAAGACATCCGGAATCTGTTAAGACAATTTCCAAGCTGATCAAAGCACTTGCGTAATAAATAGGAGGATAAAGAGCTATGGCACTGAATGGTATTCAGATCTTTAAATTAACACCAAAGAAAAACTGTAAGGAATGTGGATGCCCTACATGTATGGCTTTCTCTATGAAAGTTGCACAGGGCGCTATGAAAATTGAGCAGTGTCCTCATATGTCCGAGGATGCATTAGCATCTCTTTCTGAGGCAACTGCACCGCCAATGAAAACTATCAAGATCGGAACAGGCGATGGAGAGTTTACACTTGGTGGAGAGACTGTTCTTTTCAGACATGAGAAGACATTTGTAAGCAAAACAAGATATGCCGTATCACTTTGCACATGCATGAGTGATGAAGAAGTAGAAGCAAAACTTGCAGAGATCCCACACGTTGACTATGATCGTATCGGTGAGAGAATGCATGTAGAGCTTGTGTATGTAAACTGCGATGAGAATGCAGATGCTGCAAAATTTACAGCACTTGTAGAGAAGGCTAAAGGTCTTGGAAGAACACTGATCCTTGGCTGTACAGATCCTGAGATCGCAAAAGCTGCCCTTGAAGTATGTAAGGACGGCAAACCGGTTCTTAACGGAGCAAACGCTTCCAACTACGAGGCAATGAGCAAGGTTGCTACAGATGCAGGCGTAGTTCTCGGTGTATCCGGTAAGGACATCAATGAGTTATATGATACTACAGCAGCTATTGAGAAACTTGGCAACAAGAATCTCGTACTTGATACAACAGGAGCTGACATCAAAGAGACCTTTGCAAATACTGTACAGGTTCGTCGTGCAGCTCTTAAGAATCAGGACAGAACATTTGGTTATCCTTCTATCGTTAACCTTGTTAAACTTGCGAAGGGTGACAAACATTTACAGGCAGCACTTGCTTCCATGTTTACTATGAAATATGGTTCTATCATCGTTATGGAGCAGATGACATATGCAGAGGCACTTCCGCTGTTCGGTCTTCGTCAGAACGTATTTACAGACCCGCAGAAGCCAATGAAGGTAGAACCGGGCATTTATCCTCTGAACGGAGCAGACGAGAATTCTCTCGTTGTAACAACAGTAGACTTTGCTCTTACATATTTCGTAGTATCTGGCGAGCTGGAGCGTTCCGGTGTTCCGCTTAACCTGGTGATCAATGATGCAGGCGGACTTTCCGTACTTACATCCTGGGCAGCAGGTAAATTCTCCGGAAACAGCATCTCCGAGTATATCAAAGAGAATGTTGAGCCGAAGGTTAAATGCAGAAGACTGGTTATTCCTGGTAAAGTAGCAGTTCTTAAGGGCGATCTTGAGGCTAAGCTTCCTGGATGGGAGATCATCGTAGGACCAAGAGAAGCAGTACAGCTTGTGAAATTCTTAAAAGACCTTGATGCATAAACTTAAGGTTTAAGAAATCAGCTGTCCGGCAATATCGCCGGCAGTTATAAACGGCTGTGCAGGTTTGCTGCACAGCCATATCCTACTAATATGTAAAGGAGAACACGAGTATGGCAAAATTTGTAACAATTGGGGAGAGACTTTCAACAACAGCACCGGCAGTAAATAAAGCATTTACTGAGAGAGATCCTGAGCCGATCATCAAAAGAGCAAAACAGCAGCTTGATGCGGGCGCTACATATCTTGATGTAAACATCGGACCGGCTGAGAACGATGGCGAGGACCTTATGAAATGGGCAGTACAGCTCCTTCAGTCTGAGTTTGACAATGTTCCGCTTGCTCTGGATACTACAAACCAGAAAGCTATTGAGGCTGGTATTTCCGTATACAACAGAAGCAAAGGTAAACCGATCGTAAACTCTGCAGATGCTGGAGACAGAATTTCCAATATCGACCTTGCAGCAGCTAACGATGCGATCTGTATCGCACTTTGCTCTTCCGGTATGGTTGCATCAGACAATGACGAGCGTATGATGCACTGCCAGAACATGCTTGAGAGAGGTCTTGGCCTTGGTATGGAAGCAGAGGATCTCTGGTTTGATCCGCTTTTCCTTGTTGTAAAAGGAATGCAGGACAAACAGATGGAAGTTCTTGAGGCAATCAAGATGTTCTCCGAGATGGGTCTGAACTCCACTGGCGGTCTTTCCAACAACAGTAACGGTATGCCAAAACATATCCGTCCGATCATGGACTCTGCTCTTGTAGCTATGGCTATGATGAATGGTCTTACATCTGCAATCGTTAACCCTAACGACCTTCGTCTTATGGAGACAATCAAATCCTGTGACGTATTCAAGGGTAACACACTTTACGCAGATTCTTACCTTGAGATCTAATTTGGCGTGTGAACAAAACAGGAGCGCTGTTTCAGAGGCTGGGGGCTTCGGCCTTCAGCCTCTTTTTTACTAATATAGTTTAGTCTAACTCCCAACGCCACAGGTGGAAGACGAATAACTTTTACGAGGCGAGAAAGGTGGTTGCCGAATGTTTAAGGTGACTTTTGCTTTTGAAAATGGCAGTACGGTAGAAGCATTTGCCAATGCGGGGGATAATTTACTGGAGGTTGCTCGTAGTGCCAATGTGGCTATCGATGCACCATGTTCCGGAAACGGAGCCTGTGGAAAATGTCGGGTACAGTTAAAAAGCGGAGAACTGGACTCAAAGAAAACTCTTCATATTTCGGATGAAGAATATGGCGCAGGCTGGCGTCTGGCCTGTATGAGCAAGATCAGTGCAGATGTGGAGGTTCTTGTTCCGGATATTGCATCCGCGTATAAGAGCCGAATGAAAGTGGCTGATTTGAGCTCAAAAGAAGAAATCGCTATTTTTGAAAATGCCAAGCATGAAGTTGAGATGGCTGGCATAGAACTTACAAACAGTCTTGATGTTGTGGAACTTCAGATGGATATTCCATCACTGGATGATACCATGCCGGATAATGAAAGACTGACCCGTGCACTTCAGAAGTTTATGAACCTGAAGCGTGTCAGAATTCCGTATGCGGTGCTTAAGAAGCTTCCGGATGTACTTCGTGAGAGTAAATTTTCTGTGAAGTGCGTGGTTCGTACAGCACCAAATGACATGTATGTTTATGATATTTTTGACAGTAAGAAAGATGTTGTGATCGGTGGTCTTGCTGTAGATATCGGTACCACAACCGTTTCTGCAGTCCTGATCAATATGGAAACAGGAGAGATCCTGGCCAAGAGTTCTTCCGGAAACGGACAGATCCGTTTTGGTGCGGATGTTATCAACCGTATCATCGAATCTCAGAAACCTGGCGGAAAGAAGAAACTTCAGGATGCAGTGATCAAAGAGACCATTAACCCGATGATCCATGAGATGTGCAGAAGCATTCATTTCCCGGAGGAACAGATCTACCGGATGTGTGTTGCTTCCAATACGACCATGAATCATCTGTTTGCAGGGATCAATGCGGATCCGCTTCGTATGGAACCGTATATTCCTACGTTTTTCAAAACAAATTCCTTGTTTGCATCGGATGTGGGAATTGAGATCAATCCGGATGCACATATTATCATGGCTCCGAATATCGGAAGCTATGTAGGTGGAGATATCACTGCCGGTACACTGGTAAGTATGATCTGGAACAGACCGGAATTTTCTCTGTTTATCGACCTTGGTACTAACGGAGAGCTTGTATTCGGTAATTCCGATTTTATGATGAGCTGTGCATGTTCCGCAGGTCCTGCCTTTGAGGGTGGAGATATCAGCTGCGGTATGCGTGCTACAGACGGTGCTATTGAGGCATGTACCATTGATAAAGAAACTATGGAGCCGACATATAAGGTTGTAGGCGAACCTGGAACCAAACCGGTAGGACTTTGCGGTTCCGGTATCATTGATGTGATCAGTGAACTTTTTATGACAGGAATCATCAATCCGAAGGGAAAATTTGTCCGTGAGGGCAAAAGAATCCGTCACGATCACTATGGCATGGGAAGCTATGTGATCGCGTTTGAAGAGGAAGCCGGTTCTGCCAAGGATGTTGAGATCACAGAAGTAGATATTGATAACTTTATCCGTGCCAAAGGCGCTATTTTCTCTGCAATCCGTACTATGCTGAATTCTCTTGATTTCGATGTTTCCATGATCGATGACGTATATGTTGCCGGTGGAATCGGAAGCGGGATCAATATGGCTAATGCAGTACATATCGGAATGTTCCCGGATATCCCTCTTGAGAAGTTCCATTATATTGGTAACTCTTCTCTGACGGGTGCTTATCTGATGCTTCATTCCACATCAGCAGAGAAGAAAACCTATGAACTGGCTTCAAATATGACTTACCTGGAGCTTTCTACAGTTCCTACCTATATGGATGAGTTTGTAGGTGCATGCTTTATTCCGCATACGGACACAAATCTGTTTCCGTCTGTTATGGAAGAACAGCAGAAGAGATAAAGCAGACTAAAACAGCAGAGGTAAAACATGGCTTTTAGTATAAATGACTTGAATTATGAAAAAGACAGCAAGGAAAGAATGCCCTGGGAGCATTATACAGAGGAGTTCGCTAAGGCAGACCCGGCAGAAATTGCCGGACGTCTTTCACTTCCTTATGACGAAGAGAAGAAAGAACTGACTCTGAAATTCCTGGGAAGCGTTTATCATATTTCCTGGCCGGATTTTCAGGTAACTCATGAAGAAGATGATGCGGGATATTATCCTCTTGAGGAAATGCATTATGCAAAGATCCTTGCTATCCGTTTTCTGCTGAACGGGAATGTATCTCAGGGAAGCGGAAGGTTTAAAACATACAGGGAAATGCCCTGGGGAGAGGTTTATCTCCGTCAGTTTGATGGCAGGTGCATCAAACGCCTGGCATTCACATATGGAAACAGACTTAAGGATTTCAAGGAGATCATGGAACACATCCATGCGGTTCCCGTGGATCATGGAGATATTGCATATCAGGTGGAGATCTTTCCGGGATATGTAGTTCAGATGATCCTCTGGGAGGGGGATGATGAATTTCCGCCGTCCTCACAGATCTTGTTTTCTGATAATTTTCCGGTTTCCTTTGCAGCCGAGGACATGGCTGTTATGGGAGACGTTATCATTGGGTCTTTAAAGGCATTTCTGAAATGTCTTTAAAAATGAAAAATAGTTAAGAACAGGATGGGACCTGTTTTTATAGAGATGCAGTTTTAAGGGATTAAAAACTGTAAAAATACCTAAAGGGAGGTAACATTATGGGATTTAAAAGTGACATCGAGATTGCACAGGAGTGTGAAATGCTTCCAATCACACAGATTGCAGAGAAGGCAGGTATTGACGACAAATATCTGGAGCAGTACGGTAAGTACAAAGCAAAAATTGATTACAATCTGTTAAAAGAGAGTGACAAGAAAGATGGTAAGCTGATCCTCGTAACAGCTATCAACCCGACACCTGCAGGAGAGGGAAAAACAACAACAACCGTTGGTCTTGCAGATGCAATGCAGAAAATGGGCAAAAAAGTAATGGTAGCTCTTCGTGAGCCATCCCTCGGACCGGTATTCGGTGTAAAAGGTGGTGCAGCAGGCGGCGGTTATGCACAGGTAGTTCCGATGGAGGATATCAACCTTCACTTTACCGGTGACTTCCATGCGATCGGTGCGGCAAACAACCTTCTTGCAGCAATGATCGACAACCATATCTTCCAGGGTAATGACCTGAACATTGACCCGAGAAAGATCACATGGAGACGTTGCGTGGACATGAACGACCGTCAGCTTCGTAATGTAGTAGATGGTCTTGGCGGAAGAACAAACGGTATGCCTCGTGAAGACGGATACGACATCACAGTTGCATCTGAGATCATGGCAGTTCTTTGCCTCGCAAGTGACATCAAAGACCTGAAAGAGAGACTTTCCAGAATCATCATCGGATATACCTATGGTAAAGTTTCCGAGCAGAAACCGGTAACAGCTGGTGATCTTCATGCAGAGGGTGCTATGACAGCACTTCTGAAAGATGCCCTGAAACCAAACCTTGTACAGACACTGGAGCATGTTCCTGCAATCGTACACGGCGGACCATTCGCAAACATCGCTCATGGATGTAACTCCGTAACAGCTACAAAGATGGCTATGAAACTTGCAGATTATGCTATCACAGAGGCTGGATTCGGTGCTGACCTTGGTGCAGAGAAATTCCTTGACATCAAGTGTCGTATGGCAGGCCTTCATCCAAGCGCAGTTGTTATCGTAGCTACTGTTCGTGCGCTGAAATACAACGGTGGTGTTCCGAAGGCAGATCTGAACAACGAGAACCTTGAGGCTCTTGAGAAAGGTCTTCCAAACCTTCTGAAACATGTAAGCAATATCAAGAATGTATACAAACTTCCATGTGTAGTTGCTATCAATGCATTCCCGACCGATACCAAGGCAGAGCTTGACCTGGTTGAGGCAAAATGTAAAGAGCTTGGCGTTAACGTTGCACTTTCCGAGGTATGGGCAAAAGGCGGCGAAGGCGGCATGAAGCTTGCTGAGGAAGTAATCCGTCTTGTTGAGGAGCCGAATGACTTCACATATGCTTATGAGCTTGAGGGATCCATCGAGGATAAACTGAATAACATCGTACAGAAAGTTTACGGTGGTAAGAAAGTTGTTCTTACAGCAAATGCTCAGAAACAGGCAAAACAGCTAGAAGCACTTGGATTTGGCAACTGCCCGATCTGTGTTGCTAAGACACAGTACAGTCTGACTGATGATCAGACAAAACTTGGTGCACCGACAGACTTTGAGGTAACAGTACGTAACCTGAAGATTTCCGCAGGTGCAGGATTCATCGTTGCTCTGACAGGTGAGATCATGACTATGCCAGGTCTCCCGAAAGTACCGGCTGCAACCAAGATCGATGTAGATGAGACAGGTAAGATCACAGGTCTCTTCTAATCGGAACATAAGATCAAAAACAACCGGAGGGGGCTTTTTATAAAGCCCCCAATGGGCTCTAAAGAGTGCTAAAATAAGAATATAAGGAGGAGAGTCCTATGGGATTTTCTACAAGTACATGTACTGAATTTGTTGAGGTATTAAGCTCCAAGGCACCGGTTCCTGGCGGCGGCGGCGCTTCTGCTCTTGTAGGTGCGGTTGGTACAGCTCTTGGAAACATGGTTGGAAGCCTTACTGTCGGTAAGAAAAAATATGCAGATGTAGAAGATGAAATGTGGGAGCTGAAAAAGAAATGTGATCAGCTTCAGAAAGATTTCCTTCATCTGATCGAGAGAGATGCGGAAGTTTTTGAGCCTCTTTCCAAGGCTTACGGAATGCCGAGAGAGACAGAAGAAGAGAAGGCTGAGAAGGCTCGAGTAATGGAAGCTGCCCTCAAGGAAGCATGCTCTGTTCCTATGGAGATCATGGAGAAATGCTGCGAGGCTATTGAACTTATCGTTGAGTTCGGAGCAAAAGGTTCCAAGCTTGCAATCAGTGATGCTGGTGTAGGTGCTGCATTCTGCAAAGCAGCTCTTAAGGGAGCAAGCCTGAATGTGTACATTAACACAAAATCTATGGCTGACCGTGCGTATGCAGAGGAATTAAACAAAAAAGCAGACGCTATGCTTGAGAAATATACAAAGATTGCAGACGAGACATTTGACAGTGTTCTCGGAAGACTGAAATAGGAGGAACCAGACAAATGGCAAAGCAGTTATTAGGTAAAGAAGTAACAGCAGCTCTTAACGAGAAGATCAAAGCTAACGTTGCAGAGCTTCAGGCAAAAGGTGTAGATCCTACACTTTGCATTATCCGTGTTGGTGAGAATCCAAGCGATATTTCCTATGAGAGAGGTGCTACAAAGCGCTGTGAGACTCTTGGTGTTGCATGTGAGAAAATCCTTCTTCCGGAGGATGTTTCCCAGGATGAGCTTCTTGCAACCATCGATAAAGTAAACAAAGATGACAAGATCCATGGAGTTCTTCTGTTCCGTCCGCTGCCAAAACATCTGGATCAGGCAGTGATCGAGAATGCACTTGCAGCAGAGAAGGATGTTGACTGTATGACAGATCTTTCCATGTCTGGTGTATTTACAGGCAAGAAGATCGGATTCCCGCCATGTACACCGCAGGCATGCATGGAGATCCTTGATCACTATGGAATCGACTGCACAGGCAAAAAAGCGGTTGTTATCGGAAGAAGTCTTGTAGTTGGTAAACCGGCTGCCATGATGCTTGTTAAGAAAAATGCGACAGTAACGATCTGCCATACAAGAACCGTTGATATGCCATCTGTTGCAAAAGAGGCGGATATCGTCATCGTTGCAGCTGGTCGTGCTGGTGTTGTTGGCGCTGATTATGTCAGAGAGGGACAGACTATTATCGATGTTGGTATCAATGTCAATGCAGAGGGCAAGCTTTGTGGTGATGTTGATTATGCGGCAGTTGAGCCAATCGTTGATGCGATCACACCGGTTCCTGGCGGAGTAGGAAGTGTTACAACTTCTGTTCTTGTAGGTCATGTGGTTGAAGCTGCAATGAGAAAAGCGCAGTAATAACAGTAATAAAGGATTGATCATTTATATATGTACAGATTCCGAAATAGTTTTTGTTTACGGATGATGGTACTTGCAGGCGTTCTGGTGTTCGGAACGCCTGCAAGTGTTTTGGCAGAGGAAGCGGATCATTCTATGGAGGGTCAGATTTCGAAGCCTCAGTCATCTGGAGAGAGTGATACAGAGGGTTTTGTGGATGATTCCACAGATAATACTTATGGATATTATACAATCATGGGGTGTACCACAGTGGATGCGGAGGATATGGTAGTGCAGTATGAGGCGCAGAATGTGGAGTATCCTTCCGGCATCCTGACGGAGGGTGGTGCACCGGATATTGATACGTTTTGCACGATTGTGATAGAGGAAGCGGATGCGGAGGGCGTCCGTGGAGAGGTTGTTTTTGAGCAGGCGATGCTTGAGACCGGATGGCTTCAGTTTGGTGGGGATGCCAGTGCAGGGCAGTTTAATTTTTCGGGGCTGGGGACTACCGGTGGTGGTGTTGCCGGTAATTCTTTTCCTGATGTAAGGACGGGAATTCGGGCGCAGGTGCAGCATTTGAAGGCTTATGCTTCTTCGGAGGAGCTGAACCAGGCTTGCGTGGATAATCGGTTCCAGTATGTTTCCCGTGAGAGTGCGCCTTATGTGGAGTGGCTTGGGATCCAGGAGAATCCTTATGGGGGCGGATGGGCCGCCGGGAGGAATTATGGATATAAGCTTAGGAGTCTTCTGGCGGAGTTGAAGGGGGAGGAGTATACCTGGCCGGAGAGTACGGAGACGGTGGAGAAGTAGTGGTGGTGGCGAACGGGACGGTAGTGGCAGATGGGACGGCCCGGAAGGGAGTGCGGTTCTGTCCGCGGCCGGGCTTCGTCGGCGGCTAGATCTAAGGCGCCGGGATTCTGCTAAAACCATTTTCCAAAAGCCAGAACTCGCGGCTTTTTGCCGCTCAGACAGCTGGCTTTTGAAAAATAACGCAGAAGTCCCGCCGCCTAAGATCCAGCACACCTCCTGCAGAGTCGTCCGCAGACAGTACCGCACTCCCTTCCGGGCCTGTGCGTTGGTTGGGGTAAGTTGTCTGGCTAAACGATAGGATGTGGATGAGGGATGGAGGCGGGCTTTGCCCTGTCCTGGTTGATAAAATAATGGAGATGCAACCTTGAAGATTAAAGATCTAGGTTGCATCTCCGTTTTTTATTCAATCAAATTGAAATATTTGGGGAATTATATAGTGGAATATTTTGAGGTATTTAGTTCAACTCCAGGTTTTCCAGTTCCTGTGAGGGGAGTTTTGGTTCTGAGCTGTCTACGTATTTTTTGAGGGCCTTGGAGGTTTTTGCGAAGCCGGCGTTGGTTCCGGCGCCTCCGATGCAGCCTCCGGGGCAGGCCATTCCTTCGATCATGCAGTTTTTGATCTTGCCGGCTTTTGCCAGAGTGAGGACTTTTTTGCATTCGGCAAGGCTTTCTGCGTGTTCGATGTGGACTGGTACATCGGGATAGTATTCCTTCAGACAGTTTTCGATGGCTCCAGCTACGCCGCCGGCGATGGCGTAGCCTCTTCCTGCTGCGGTTGCGGCCTGGGTTTCTTCCGGGAGCTCTTCGCAGGTGGATGGGGTGATGCTTTTGGCGTCGAACAGGCCCCAGAGTTCCTCGAAGGTGATCACGAAGTCTACATCACTTCTTACGGAATGACGCATGGCTTCCAGTTTCTTGGAGGCGCATGGTCCGATGAAGACTACTTTCGCATGGGGGTGCTCTTTTTTTACGATCCGGGCAGTTGCCACCATCGGGGTCAGCTCCTGGGAGATGTTGTCGATCATAGCCGGGAAGTATTTTTTTGCCATGACTGACCAGGATGGGCAGCAGGAGGTGAGGAGGAACGGGAGGTGGCCGGTTGCTACTTCTTTGGCGTAGTGGTGTGCTTCAGAGATGCAGCCGATGTCTGCGCCCAGTGCTACCTCATAAATGTTTGAGAAGCCCAGCTGTTTGAGAGCGGAGCGGAATTGGCCCGGGGTGACGTCTTCGCCGAACTGATTGATGTAGGCGGGGGCGATTTCTGCAATGATCTCAGTTCCTTCTCGGAGGGCATGTGCCAGCTGGAAAATCTGGGATTTGTCGGAGATAGCTCCGAATGGACAGCTGACCATGCACATGCCGCAGGATACGCATTTATCCTGGTTGATGGAGGCGCGTCCCTGTTCATCGCTCTCGATGGCTTTTACACCGCAGGCACGTTCGCAGGGGCGTTCTTTATGGGCGATGGCATCGTAAGGACAGACAGCTTTGCATCTTCCGCAATGGATACATTTGTCCTGGTCGATGAAGGATTTTCCGTTTACCATGGAAATGGCGCCTTTGGGGCAGGTGAGTAAACAGGGATGTGCGACACAGCCGCGGCACATGTTGCTGACTTCGTATTTGTTGGATTCGCATGCGGAACATGCGGAAGGGATCACCTGCATAAGAGGTGGTTCATAATATTTCTCGTCAATGTTGCTGGCCTTCACGCCATCGGTAAGGTGGACGGAACGATTTTCCGGGCGGAGGGAAAGTCCCATGGCCAGACGGACACGTTCGCTTGCAACAGCTCTTTCACGATAGATGCTTTCACGGTATTTCGCGCGTTCCTCTACAATATTGTAGGGAATGGATTCGATATCATGGATCATTGATTCGTCCGTGGATTCAAATCCGATCTTAGCAATTTCGGTAAAAATCTTTCGCCGGATCTGTTTTACTGGTGTGTCAAGATTTCGCATAGATGTTCTCCTTTACAAAATAAATTAATTAAATGTTTTCCACGCACTTTTTATCTATCTTAAAGTAATTGAGAAATAAAATCAATAACCGGCTTTAATGTTTTGGGGCAGAAACAAAGAGCAGATTTGTATCTTTATTATCAAAGCTGTTAAAAATTGAACATATTTTATGGAAAATAGATATAAAATCAGTAAGCCGTTGTAAACATTTCGATATATTCTGAAAAAAGCAAAAAAACTGCTTGTGAAAAATGACCATATAAGTTATAATTAAAGGCATGAAATAGTGCAAAATAATGATTTGCATAAATGCGCGGCACTGACAGAGTGTTAAAGCATTAACCTGTAGTGGAACAGGTTGATCAAGTGGAAAATCTATGAGAAACAAGGAGGGAACCGAATGTTAGACCAGACGTATTACAGAAAAACGGACGAGATCATCGAGCACTACGGCCGGAAAGCTGCATCACTGATTCCGATCATGCAGGATATTCAGGCTGAGTACCGTTATCTTCCGGGAGAGCTTCTTACTTATGTTGCGGAACAGATTGGTGTAAAAGAAGCGAAGGCGTACAGTGTAGCTACTTTCTATGAAAACTTTTCCTTTGAGCCGAAAGGCAAGTACATCATCAAGGTATGTGACGGTACTGCCTGTCATGTACGTAAGTCCATGCCTGTAAAGGAAGCAATGCTGAAGGAACTTGGACTGAGTCATAAGAAGCATACTACAGATGATATGATGTTTACCGTTGAGACAGTTTCCTGTCTTGGTGCCTGCGGACTTGCACCGACACTGACTGTAAATGATGAAGTTCACCCGAAGATGACTCCTGAGAAGGCTGTTGAGCTTTTAAATGAATTGAGAGGTGAGAGCGTATGAGTATAACCAGTATGGAAGATCTGAAAAACAAACAGGCTGAGGTTAAGAAGAATCTTGATGGCTATACCTGCCGTGTTCTCGTCTGTTCCGGTACCGGATGTATTGCTTCCGGTGCTCAGAAGATTTATGAAGAAATGTCAAGACTCTGTGAGGGAATCGAGGGTGTTGCGGTTGAGATGCAAAAGGATGTTCCTCATGTAGGAATCGTTAAGACCGGATGCCAGGGCTTATGTGAACTGGGTCCTCTTATGAGAATTGAACCCTATGATTATCAGTATGTACATGTTCAGGTAGACGACTGTCGCGAGATCGTAGAGAAGACCGTGATCTGCGGACTGCCTGTCGAGCGTCTGTTTTATCGTCATAATGATGAGGCCTGTCCACATCCCAGTGACATTCCGTTCCTGAACCAGCAGACAAGGATCGTTCTTGAGAACTGTGGCAAGATCGATGCAGAGTCCATTGATGAATATATTTCCGTAGGCGGATTTTCCGCTATGGCGAAGGCTTTCTTTGAGATGACCCCACAGGGTGTTATCGACGAGATCTCGAAGTCTGGTCTCCGCGGCCGTGGCGGTGCAGGCTTCCCTGCAGGCAAGAAATGGTCACAGGTTGCACGCCAGCCGGAAAAAGTCCGTTATGTAGTATGTAACGGTGATGAGGGTGACCCGGGAGCATTTATGGATGGTTCCGTAATGGAAGGTGATCCTTACAAGATGATCGAGGGTATGGTGATCGCTGCCTATGCAGTAGGTGCAGAAGATGGTTATATTTATGTGCGTGCCGAGTATCCTCTTTCTGTACAGAGACTTCGAATGGCTATTGAGCAGGCAGAGTCCTATGGCCTTCTTGGTGATAATATCCTTGGTTCCGGTATTAATTTCCACTTACATATCAATCGCGGTGCCGGAGCGTTCGTATGTGGTGAAGGTTCTGCCCTGACTGCTTCTATCGAAGGCAACAGAGGTATGCCTCGAGTAAAACCTCCGAGAACTGTCGAGCAAGGTCTGTGGGGTAAGCCTACCGTTCTCAATAACGTAGAGACTTATGCCAACGTACCGAAGATCATCCTTCAGGGTGCTGACTGGTTCCACACCATCGGTACAGAGGGAAGCCCCGGAACAAAGACCTTCTCACTTACCGGTTCCATTGAGAACACCGGCCTTATCGAGGTGCCGATGGGAACAAGCCTCCGTCATATCATTTATGACATTGGTGGTGGTCTTAAGAGTGGTGCTGCATTTAAGGGTGTACAGATCGGTGGTCCTTCCGGTGGATGTCTGATCGACGATCAGATCGATCATCCGCTTGATTTTGATTCTGTTAAGAAGCTGGATGCCATCATGGGTTCCGGTGGACTTGTTGTTATGGATGAGAATACCTGTATGGTAGAGGTTGCGCGTTTCTTCATGAGCTTTACACAGCGTGAGAGCTGTGGTAAATGTGTTCCCTGCCGTGAGGGTACCAAACGTATGCTTGAGATCCTGGAGAGAATCGTCGCAGGTAAGGGTGAGCTTTCCGATCTGGATGAGCTGGAAGAGCTTGCAAACATGGTTCAGAGCATGGCCCTGTGCGGACTCGGTAAGAGTGCACCGCTTCCGGTCATCAGTACTCTGAAGCGTTTCCGTGACGAATATGTAGAGCATATCGTAGATAAAAAATGTCGTGCGAAGGTCTGCACGGCGCTCCGTCAATTCCATATCAATCCTGAGTTCTGTATCGGCTGCGGCAAGTGTGCAAAGAACTGTCCGACTGGTGCGATTTCAGGAAAGATCAAGCATCCACATGTAATCAACAATGACGTATGTATCAAATGCGGATCCTGTAAGGATAACTGTAACTTTGATGCGATTTATGTGGAAGCATAGAAGGGAGGATATCTTATGGGTACAATGACAATTGACGGAAGAAAAGTAGAATTTACTGACGAAAAAAATGTCCTGACAGTCATCAGGAATGCCGGTATCAATATCCCCACACTGTGCTATCATTCAGAGGTTTCCACCTTTGGTGCCTGTCGTCTCTGTACAGTTGAGGATGACAGAGGCAAAACATTTGCCTCCTGTTCCGAGCAGCCGAGAGACGGAATGGTTATCTATACCAACTCCGGTCGTATTAAGAAATATCGTAAACTGATCGTGGAGCTGCTTCTTGCAGCACATTGCCGTGACTGTACAACCTGTGTAAAGAGCGGCGAATGTATCCTGCAGGAGCTGGCACATCGCCTTGGCGTGCGGGATATCCGTTTTGAAAATACAAGAGAACAGCACGAGATCGATGACAGTTCACCGTCCATCATCCGTGATCCGAACAAATGTATCCTCTGCGGCAACTGTGTACGTGCCTGCGAGGAACTTCAGGGAATCGGAGCTCTTGGATTCGCATTCCGTGGAACAGAGGCCATGGTTATGCCTGCATTCAATAAAAAGATTGCTGAGACACAGTGTGTAAACTGTGGTCAGTGCCGTGTTTACTGTCCGACAGGAGCCATCTCCATTCGTACACATATGGATGAGGTTTGGGATGCACTTGCGGACAAGGATACCCGTGTGGTTGCCCAGATCGCGCCGGCAGTCCGTGTAGCAGTTGGTGATCACTACGGCCTCACAAAGGGCAGGAGCGTTATGGGCAAGATCGTCAACGCACTCCACAGAATGGGCTTTGATGAAGTATACGATACCACATTCAGTGCCGATCTTACTATTATGGAAGAGACCAAGGAGTTCTTAAACAGAGTAGAGAAGGGTGAGAACCTTCCGCTTCTGACCTCCTGCTGTCCTGCATGGGTGAAGTTCATCACAGATCAGTATAAGGAATATGTTCCGAACATTTCTACCTGCCGTTCCCCACAGGGAATGATGTCTGCGGTTATCAAGGAATACTTCCGTGATCCGGAGCATGCAGCAGGCAAGAAGACCGTTATGGTTTCCATTATGCCATGTACAGCCAAGAAGGCAGAGGCAATCCGCCCCAACAGCTTTACCGATGGCGAGCAGGATACCGATATCGTTATCACAACCACAGAGCTTCTCCGCATGATCGATAACTTTGGTCTTGATTTTGCAACACTGGATCCGGAAGCATGCGATATGCCGTTTGGATTTGGTTCCGGCGGTGGCGTTATCTTCGGTGTTACCGGTGGTGTTACCGAGGCAGTTCTTCGAAGACTGAGCCCGGATCACAGCAAGGAAGCCATGCATGAGATTGCAGAGTGCGGTGTTCGTGGTGAAGAGGGAATCAAGGAATTTACCGTACCGTACAAGGGAATGGATATCAATGTATGCGTAGCCAGTGGCCTTGCAAATGCAAGAACCGTTATGGAACGTGTAAAGAACGGCGAGGCAAACTATCATCTGATCGAGGTTATGGCATGCCGCCGTGGATGTATCATGGGTGGAGGTCAGCCGACCAGATCCGGTGACAGAACCAAGGCAGCCAGAGCAAGAGGTTTGTACAATGCAGACAATACCATGATCATCAAGAAATCCGATGAGAACCCACTGGTTCTGGAGCTTTATGAGGGACTCCTCAAAGGCAAAGAGCATCATCTGCTTCACAATGAGTTCTATATCAAAGACTGATATGAGGAATACAAAGAGCTGCTGTTCCCGGTGAACAGCAGCATATAAGAAGCCTTCCGGGCATATACTGTGGTATGCGGGAACTGTCTTTTTTAAGACGTTTCCCGGAACTTACAGGCCAGTATATGCAGGGAGGCTTTTTTATATGGAAAACTTTCAGGTTTACCGTGATATCCAGGCGCGGACGGGCGGGGATATCTACATAGGGGTTGTGGGACCGGTCCGTACAGGAAAATCCACATTCATCCGGAGATTTATGGAGCTGATAGCACTGCCATCGATCAGCGAGGGAAAAAGAGCAGAACTTCAGGATGAACTGCCATTAAGCGGTGCCGGAAAAATGATCACCACCGTAGAACCCAAATTTATTCCAAAAGAAGCAGTGGAAGTATCCATAGGGGAAAACCAGAAAATCCGGGTAAAACTCATTGACTGTGTAGGCTTTCTGGTAAAGGATGCATCCGGAAATGTGGAAGAAGGCAGGGAGCGGATGGTCAAAACTCCCTGGCAGGAAAAAGCAATCCCGTTCCATGATGCAGCCCGCATTGGAACGGAAAAAGTGATCAGCCAGCATTCCACCATTGGGATTGTAGTCACAACAGACGGAAGTTTTGGGGAGATTCCCAGAGAAAATTTTATTCCGGCAGAGGAACAGACCATAAAAGAACTGAAAGTCCAGGGAAAACCCTTTCTGATCCTGGTAAACTCCCAGACTCCCTACAGTGAGGAAACCGGAAAAACTGTAAAACATCTGGAAGAGAAATTTGGAGTATCCGTTCTGGCAGTCAACTGTGAACAGCTTCGAAAAGAGGATGTGACCAGAATCCTGGAGAAGATCCTTTATGAATTCCCGGTCAGTGAGATAGAGCTTTTTGTTCCCAGATGGGTGGAGATGCTTTCTCCGGAACATGAGGTAAAGGCGGCTCTGTTAAATGAGATTCGGGAAAAGATGACCAGACTTACTCATGTGCGTGATGTAAGCAGAGAATCAGTATATCTGGAAAGTCCATATGTGGAAGATACATTGCTTGAGCAGGTCAGTCTTTCCGATGGAAAAGTCCGTATCCGGATCGCAGTAAAAGACATTTATTATTATCAGATGCTCAGTGAAATGAGCGGGATATCTATGGAAAGCGAATATGAACTGATCCAGACCATAAAAGAGCTTGCCGGTATGAAGGAACAATTTGTAAAAGTCCAGGCTGCCCTGGAAGCGGTAAAAGGAACAGGGTATGGGGTTGTGGTGCCTGAGCTTTCCGAGATCACTATTGAGGAACCTGAGGTGATCCGTCAGGGAAATAAATTCGGAGTAAAGATCCGGTCAAAAAGTCCGTCCATTCATATGATCCGGGCGGGAATCGAAACGGAGATCGCTCCGATTGTTGGTACAGAACAGCAGGCGGAGGACCTGATAAAGTATATCAGAGAAAGCCCGGAGCGAGGGGAAAGTATCTGGGAGACCAATATTTTCGGAAAATCCATACAGCAGCTGGTGGAAGACGGAATCCGGAACAAGCTTGCCATGATCAGCGAAGAAAGTCAGGTGAAGCTTCAGGATACTATGAAGAAGATCGTAAATGACAGCAAAGGCGGACTGGTGTGTATCATCATATGAATGGAGAATAGAATTGCAAAGCAAAAAGGACGTTCTTCAGCAGACGTCCTTTTTTTGATGTTGTTTTTTCCATTCTGCGATAAACTGAAGCTGTTCCTGGTCAGATAGTTCCTGGGAAGCGGCGTCATTTCCTGCAGCGGCACAGCAGAAAAGAACAAAGATCTGGAGTCCGAAGAATACAAGAAAAAAGAGAAGCATAGAAAAACCTCCTTTATTTTTCAGATATGTTAAGTATTGGAGGAGATAATGTATTTTATACATTATATTGCAAGAAAATATAATTATCACCGGGTATGGAGATTTTTAAAACAGGAGGAAAAGAAACCATGAAAAAGAGAAGATTCGCACAGCTTGTTCTCATGATCACAATGCTGTTTTGCCTGACATTTGGCACAGTGTGTGCGCAGGCAGCAACAACAGCAACCACAACAACCGCAAAAGCAGCTGTTAAAAATGGCTGGAAAAAAGAGGGCGGACAATACTACTATTATGTGAAGGGAAAAAAAGTAAAGAATACATGGAAAACCGTGACTGTCGCTAATAAGACTACCGGCAAAAAAATGACATACAGATACTATTTTTCCAACACCGGAAAGGCTTATAAAGGTGGAACATTCTTCGGGGAGAACTATCTCCTTGTAAAAAAGATCGGCGGGAAATACTATGGATTTAACCGGTATGCACAGATGGTAAAAGGCGTTTATTATTCCGCATATGGACAGTCCAGAGCCGGATTTTATGCTTTTAATACAAAAACTGGTGTATACGATGCTAGAACATCTTCAAGAATAAGGAAAGCATTTGTAAGAGAAAAGAGTTCTGCAGCACTGCGGAAAGTCCTTGGCAGACCTCTTCGTACCAGAAAGACAGATGGCTGTTATGGTGACGGACAGGAATATCTGTTGGAATACACAAGATTCTGGGTCAATACATACAAAGACAAAAAAGGGAAGGAAATTGTACTGGACGTGATCAGCAAATAAGGTTCCTGCCGGTGCCAGAGCAGTTCAGTGCGAGATCCAGGGAAATCTGGAAAAGATCACAGGCTGTATTGAAGAAAAATATCTGGATACAGACAGCAGGATTTATATAAGATTGAACCATGATAAGATTTATGAAGCATTTCCGATGGATGTTTCCACAGAAGATGGAAAAACGGACAGCAGCGGTTTTTGCTTATATCTGGACTGTTCACTTCTTGCAGCAGACGGAAATCAGATCGAAATTCTTACAGGCAACAAAGATTCAGCCCGTATAATAGGCGGACTGACGCTATAAAGGAGGACATAAGAAATGAGAAAAATAACAGTACAGGTGCTTTTAGGGGCAGCATTGATCGCAGCGATGTGTCTGGGGGCACCGACAGCTGCTTTTGTAGGCGAGATAACGACAAAGGAGGAAACCGCAGAGCTTCAGGATGCAAAAGAGGATGACAGCAAAAAGAAAGACTCCAAGGATGCGGCAGGTCAGGATCTAGTGATCACCATAATGGACAATCAGATCCAGAAAACAGTTAATTTTCGTACAGGAAGAGGAAACTAAATAAAATATACAGCAAAGATCCCGGGGTCTTTTTATATAAAACGAGTAGCGGGAAAGATGTCCGCAGAATAAGCTAAAGAAAGGTCAGCTGTCCGACGGGAGAGCTTTGGAAAGGTATAAAAGGATGTATACAGGAAAAGGGATAGGCGTGGCGGTTCTGGACACCGGTATTTTTCCTCATATAGATTTTGGCAGCCGTATTTCCGTGTTTCGTGATTTTACAGGAGTCAGACGCAGCCCATATGATGATAACGGACATGGGACTCATGTCAGCGGGATCCTTGCAGGGGACGGAACTGCATCAGGTGGAAAATATAAAGGGGCTGCACCTGGCTGCAGTATCGCTGCTCTGAAGGTTCTGGATCGTTTCGGGAACGGAAGCAGGGAGGATGTGATGCGGGCATTTCGGTGGATCATGGAGTTTGGAAGCATTTATCATATCCGTATCGTTAATATTTCAGTGGGAACAACATCCCGGGATCATAAGGAACAGACAGATCTTCTTGAAGGAGTGGAAAAACTTTGGGATTTGGGATTTGTGGTGGTAGCTGCAGCAGGAAATCAGGGACCGGGGGCCGGCACGGTAACAGCACCGGGAAGCAGCCGGAAGATCATTACCGTAGGCTCCAGTGATATGCTGAATGGCAGAAAGGCAGTTTCCGGAAGAGGCCCTACTTTTGACTGTGTGTGCAAACCGGATCTGGTAGCGCCGGGAAGCCAGGTCATTGCCTGTGCACCGGGACTGCCGTACTCATATGGGCTCAAAAGCGGAACCTCCATGTCGACGCCTCTGGTGTCAGGAGGGATCGCCTGCCTTCTGGAAAAAGATCCCCGGCTTTCTAATGTGGAGGTAAAGATGTTGTTAAGAGAAAATGCAGAAGATATGGGACTTCCCAGAAATCAGCAGGGATGGGGAAAATTTAACTGTGAAAAACTGTTGGCAGGCTGAATTATTATACAATTCTTATAAACATAGTGTGGTAAAGCACAAAAGCGTTGACGGAACCGGAAAATATGAGTACAATGTACAGTAAAAGTGCTGAAGAAAGATTCTAAAGGAAAGAGCACCTGGAATCCGAACAGGAGAATAAACCTCAAAAGGAGAAAATAATATGGAAAAAATCAAAATGCAGACACCTTTAGTTGAGATGGACGGAGACGAGATGACACGTATCCTGTGGCAGATCATCAAGGATGAACTTCTCACACCGTATCTGGAACTGAATACAGAATATTATGATCTTGGTCTTGAGCACAGAAATGAGACAGATGATCAGGTTACCATTGATGCAGCAGAAGCAACCAAGAAATACGGAGTAGCCGTAAAATGTGCCACGATCACGCCAAACGCAGCCAGAATGGAAGAGTATGACCTGAAAAAAATGTACAAGAGTCCAAACGGAACGATCCGTGCCATTCTTGATGGAACTGTATTCCGTGCGCCGATCGTTGTAAAGGGAATCGAGCCATGTGTAAAGAATTGGGTGAAACCGATCACACTTGCACGTCATGCATATGGAGATATCTATAAGAATACAGAATTTTATATTGACAAGCCGGGAGATGCATATCTTGTATTTGAGGGCGAAGACGGAGAAGAGCGTAAGGAGCTGATCCAGCATTTTGATGGAGCAGGTGTTCTCCGTGGCATGCATAATCTTGATGATTCCGTAAAGAGCTTTGCGAGAAGCTGCTTTAATTATGCACTGGACACAAAGCAGGATGTATGGTTCGGAAGCAAGGATACCATTTCCAAAACATACGATGGAAGATTTAAAGAGATTTTCCAGCAGATCTTTGATGCAGAGTTTAAGGATAAATTTGAGGAAGCCGGCCTGACCTATTTCTACAGTCTGATCGATGATATCGTAGCCCGTGTTATGAAGGCAGATGGCGGTTTTATCTGGGCATGCAAGAACTATGACGGAGATGTTATGAGCGACATGGTATCTTCCGCATTTGGCTCTCTTGCCATGATGACCTCTGTACTGGTATCCCCGAAGGGATATTTTGAGTATGAGGCTGCCCACGGAACAGTTCAGAGACACTATTATCGTCATCTTGAGGGAAAAGAAACATCCACAAACTCTGTTGCAACGATCTTTGCATGGACAGGAGCTCTCCGCAAGAGAGGCGAGCTGGACGGAAATGAAGCACTTGCTGATTTTGCAGGAAAACTGGAAAAAGCAACACTGGATACCATTGAAAGCGGAAAGATGACCAAGGATCTTGCACTGATCACTTCCCTGAAAGAGGTACAGGTATTGAACAGCAAAGAGTTTATCCTTGCTGTAAAGACAAAACTGGATGAACTGATGGCATAAATAATAGGAATTTCAGAATTTCAAGTAATTTCATAAAAAATAAAAAATTGCACCGGAAGATCCAGGGATGGATCACGGTGCAGTTTTTTTATGAGGGATATATATGGATCATCTGATCTCTGTCAGACCGAAACGTTCATGGCTTGCTGTACATGTTCCACAAGGATCTGCCGGACCTGGGGATATTCTCCAAGTCCCTTCAGTACAGGGGTGACTTCATATCCTTCGGAAGAAAGACGGTTCATCCAGGAGTCCGGATCTGCACCGGCCAGATCGTTCTGTGCATGGTCGCCGGCTACGATCATGAAAGGCGCTAGCACGATCTTTTTCGGATGAAAGCTGTCGGCAGCCCGGAGAAGGGAGTCCAGGGCCGGATAGGCTTCTACAGTTCCAAGAAAAATATTTTTATGTCCGGTATCTTTAAAACGGTAATCCAAAGCAGCATAAACCGTGTTTGCGTAGTGTTCTGTTCCATGTCCCATCAGTACAAGTGCAGTGTCCGGATCCATGTCCCGGAATTCATCTGCAACTACCCGGACGATCGCCTGGTTATCTTCTTCTGTTGTGAGAAGAGGATTTCCGAAAACAATACTGGAAAAACGGTCACGAAAAGAAAGCGCATCGGCTTTCATCTGATCATTTTCGATACCGTTGATCACATGAGTCGGCTGTACGATCACATCGGTGATACCATCCAGAAGCATCTGTTCCAGAGCTTCCTTTACCGTGTGGATCGTAAGACCGTCCCGCTTTTTCAGTTTGGCAATGATCATTTTGCTTGTCCATGCACGGTAGGTGGGACAGGCCGGGAATGCATCGGCAATATCGTGCTCGATTGCCTCGATGGTAAGCTTACGGGTGTTTTCATAGCTTGTGCCGAAACTTACTACTAGGATCGCTTTTTTTGAAGCTGAGTTCATACGGGGATTTCCTCCATCCTGATAATTATGGTGATTATGATAAATTCTTTATATTTCTCCGCTGGAATATAAAGATGATCCGCAATTTCTACCATAAGATATTATAAAAGGGAGGGCTGACATTGTCAATCGTAGTTGACTTTCCTTACGGAAATGTTTATCATTATAAAAGATTGTGGAAACAAAGGAGAAATGTAGGACATGAGTATATTCATGCTTGGAATCGATCATAATATGGCACCTGTAGATGTCAGAGCGCAGTTTGCTTTTACCCGTAAAAATACCGGAGAGGCGCTGCGCAGGCTGAAAGAAGAAGCTGGGATCTGCGGGTGTATTATTCTGTCGACCTGTAACCGGCTGGAACTGTGGGTAAGTACTGCAGATGAGGAGAAGCCGGACCTGTATCAGTGGCTCTGCTCGTTGAAAGGTGTGCAGGGAGAACAATACCAGAAGTATTTTACCAGCAGAGAAAACGAAGAGGCGGTGGAGCACCTTTTTTATCTTACCAGCGGACTGAAATCCCAGATCCTGGGGGAAGATCAGATCCTGACCCAGGTAAAAGAGGCGTTGAGTATGTCAAGGGATGAGTTTACCACAGACAGTGTTCTGGAGGTGCTTTTCCGTATGGCGGTAACTGCAGGCAAGAAGATCAAAACGGAAGTGCCGTTTTCTCATGGAAATCCTTCTGTGATCCATCAGGCCATCCGTTTTCTGGAAGAGGGCGGTTATCATGTTCGCAATAAAGTCTGTATGGTGATCGGAAACGGTGAGATGGGGAAGATGGCTGCCCAGACACTGCGTGAAGCAGGAGCGGATGTGACGGTTACGATCCGTCAGTACAGAAGTGGTGTTGTGAGCATTCCTGTTGGATGCAGCAGGATCAATTATGGTGAGAGAATGGATTATCTGCCGGAGTGTGACCTGGTGGTCAGCGCAACAGCAAGCCCCAATTATACACTGACGGAAGAATTGTTTGAGGATGTACGTGTGGAACGACCTATGATCCTTATCGATCTGGCAGTTCCAAGAGATATTGATCCGGAGATCCGAAAAAAAGATAACATCACACTTTATGATATGGACAGCTTCCGAACCGGCGAGACACCGAAGGAACTTGCAGATAACCTGGAAGCAGCAGGATCCATTGTGAAGGCCCAGATGAACGAATTTTTCCAGTGGTTGGAAGGTCGTGATATCATCCCGCGCATCCAGGAGATCAAAGCGGATGCTGTGGAAGATCTGAACCTGAGGATCGAAAAAATCTTCCGGAAAACTCCTATGGAGGATTCAGACAGAGAAAACCTGAAAAAAGCAGTGGATACTGCAGCCGGAAAGGTTGTGAACAAGCTGATCTTCGGGCTTCGGGACAGTCTGAACCAGGATGCTTTTCTGGAATGTGTGGAAGGACTGGAGAAACTTTATGAAGAATAAACCTTATTTCCCCATGTTTATAGACCTGTCCGATAAAAATATCGTTGTGGCAGGTGGTGGTAATATTGCTACCAGAAGAATAAAGACTCTTCTGAAATTTACAAGAAATATCACGGTAGTGGCTACAAAAGTGACCCAGGAGCTTATGGATCTTGGAAAAGCAGGAACTGTAACTTTATATATCCGTCCCGTGAAACGTTCAGATTTTGCCAACGCATATATGGTGATCGCAGCCACCAATGACTGGAAGCTGAATGATGAGATCCACCGTGTCTGTAAGGAGGAGGGCATTTATGTTAATGTAGCCTCCGACCGGGAAGCCTGTGATTTTTATTTCCCGGGCGTATATATGCGGGATGAAATGGTAGTTGGAGTTACAGCCAGCGGACTGGATCACAAAAAAGCAAAGCGTGTAAGGGAAGAGATCCAGAATGCGCTGGAAAAAGTATTGGGAGAGCAGGATGAAGATGAAGAGAGATAAGATCGTGATCGGCAGCAGAGAGAGTAAGCTTGCAGTGCTGCAGAGCGAAATGGTCCGTGACTACATAAAAGAAAAAAATCCGGATCTGGAAGTGGAAATCCTCACTATGAAAACTACCGGGGATATCATTCTGGACCGTACACTGGATAAGGTTGGCGGAAAAGGGCTTTTTGTAAAGGAGCTGGATAAAGCACTGATAGATGGAAGAAGTATTCTTTCTGTACACAGCCTGAAAGATATGCCTATGGAGGTTCCGGAGGAGCTGCCGCTTCTGGCTTTTTCCAAAAGAGAAGATCCGAGAGACGTACTGGTTCTTCCTGAGGGAGCTTCTGAACTTGATAAAAGCAAGCCCCTTGGATGCTCCAGCTTAAGGAGAACTTTACAGCTTAAAAAACTGTATCCGGATATGGATGTCAGAAGTATCCGCGGAAATCTTCAGACAAGACTCCGGAAGCTGGATGAAGGACAGTACAGTGCATTGATCCTGGCTGCTGCCGGCCTTAAGAGACTTGGACTGGAATCCAGGATCAACCGGTATTTTACAGCAGATGAGATCATTCCGGCTGCTGGTCAGGGAATCCTTGCTGTACAGGGAAGAAAAGGGGAAGCTTATGATTTCCTGGAGGGCTACTGTGATAAGGATGCCTGGACCGCGGGAAGTGCGGAGCGTGCTTTTGTAAAGCTCCTGGATGGAGGATGCTCTTCTCCGGTGGCTGCCCATGCGGAAATTCTCGGGGATGAGATCTATCTCAGAGGGCTTTATTATAATGAAAAAGACGGTTCCTATGTAACAGGAACACTGCGTGGCAATAAGGCAGATGCGGAAAGCTTAGGCAAGGAACTGGCAGAAACTCTTCGGAAAAAAGGAGAAAACAGATGAAAACAGGAAAAGTATGGCTGGTAGGAGCGGGCCCTGGCGATATCGGCCTTTTTACATTAAAAGGCCTCAAAGTGCTGGAACAGGCAGATGTGGTCGTCTATGACAGTCTGGTAGGTCAGGGAGTTCTGTCAAGAATCCCGGAAAATGCCAGGCTGATCAATGTAGGCAAACGTGCCAGTCACCATATCATGCGTCAGGAAAATATCAATCAGGTACTTCTTGAGGAGGCACAGCGGGGTCTTCGTGTGGTGCGCCTGAAAGGCGGAGATCCATTCCTCTTTGGAAGAGGAGGAGAGGAGCTGGAGCTTCTTCGGGAGAATGGGATCCCTTATGAGGTTGTTCCGGGTGTTACTTCCTCCATTGCAGTACCGGCATATAACGGGGTTCCGGTAACACACAGGGATTTCTGTTCTTCAGTCCACATCATTACAGGACACAAGAAAGCCGGAGAAGAATATGATATAGATTTCCGGGCACTTGTTGATACAAGGGGAACGCTTGTATTTCTGATGGGCGTGTCCGCACTTCCGGATATCTGCGAGGGTCTGATAGGTGCAGGAATGGAAAAGGACATGCCTGCGGCGATCCTGCAGAAGGGAACTACAGCAGGTCAGAAACGGATCGTAGCAACAGTTTCTACCCTGGAAGAAGAGGTGAAACGCCAGGGGATCGAGACACCGGCGATCATTGTGGTGGGTAAGGTATGTACACTGGCAGAAAAGTTTGGCTGGTATGAAGAACTGCCGCTTTCAGGATGGAAGGTCCTTGTCACAAGACCGAAAGAGCTTGTTTCCAGAACTGCGGACAAGCTTCGTGAAAAAGGTGCGGAGGTTCTGGAGCTTCCGGCGATCCGTACTGTCCCCATGGAAGACCAGAGCCGTCTCTATAAAGCGCTGGATCACCTGGAGGAATATCAGTGGCTTGTATTTACCAGCCCTACAGGTGTAAGGGTATTTTTTGAAGAACTGATCCGCCATGGAAAAGATATCCGTGCCATGGGAAATGCCCGTCTGGCCGTGATCGGGGAAGGAACAAAAAAGGCCCTGAAGGAAAGAGGTCTGCTGGCAGATTTTGTGCCGTCGGTATATGACGGGGATACTCTTGGAAAGGAACTTTCAGAGCTTCTTTCCGGTGGAGAAAAGATATTTATCCCGCGGGCAGAAAAGGGTAATGAAAAGCTCACCGCATTTCTTGCACAGGCAGGCGCTGTGGTCGAGGATGTTCCGACTTATCAGACTCTTTACGAAAAGAGCCAGCTCATCGATGAGAAGAAGGAATTTGAAACAGGACAGATCAGCTGTGCGGTGTTTACAAGTGCCTCCACTGTGAAGGGATTTGTAGAGGGAACAAAAGGACTGGATTATTCAAAGGTTAAGGCGGCCTGCATCGGCAGACAGACGAAGGCGGCTGCTGAGAGCTTTGGAATGAAAGCATATATGTCAGAAAAAGCCACCATTGACAGTCTTGTCAAGCTGGTGGAGGATATGAAAAGGAGCGAATGATCATGGAACTGACAAAAAGACCAAGAAGATTAAGAGGTAGCGAAAACCTTCGTAAGATGGTACGTGAGACAAGAATGGATAAATCTTCTCTTATGTATCCTATGTTCGTAATGGAAGGAGAAAATAAGGAAGAAGAAATTCCGTCCATGACCGGGCAGTACCGTTACAGCCTGGACCGTCTTCCGTATAAACTGGAACAGCTTTCCAAAGCCGGTGTAGGCAGTGTGATGTTTTTTGGTATTCCTGACCATAAGGATGAAGTGGGCAGCGGTGCCTATGATCCGGAGGGGATCGTTCAGAGAGCTCTTCGCATTGCAAAAGAGAAATTTCCGGAGCTTTATTATGTAACAGATGTATGTATGTGTGAGTACACTTCCCATGGCCATTGCGGCGTTCTCTGCGGTCATGATGTGGACAATGACAAGACGCTGGAGCTTCTTGCAAAAACAGCACTTTCCCACGTGGAGGCAGGTGCAGATATGGTTGCTCCGTCTGATATGATGGATGGTCGTGTTGCAGCGATCCGTCAGTGTCTGGACAAGGCCGGACATTATACAACACCGATCATGTCCTATGCAGTAAAATATGCTTCTGCATTTTATGGCCCGTTCCGTGAGGCAGCAGATTCTGCTCCGTCTTTTGGGGACAGAAAAAGCTACCAGATGGATCCTCACAACAGCAGAGAAGGGCTGAAAGAGGCACTTGCAGATGTGGAAGAGGGTGCAGATATCATCATGGTAAAACCGGCTCTTGCATACCAGGACATGATCTGGCAGGTAAAGGAGATCACAAACGTTCCGGTTGCCGCATACAGTGTCAGTGGTGAGTATGCAATGGTAAAAGCAGCAGCTGCAAACGGCTGGATCGACGAAGAAAGGATCGTGGGTGAGATGGCTACAGGAGCATTCCGTTCCGGCGCGCAGATCTATCTTACCTATTATGCGGAGCTTCTGGCAAGACTTATGGATGAAGGGAGGATCGGCTGATGACAAGATCAGAACAGTTATTTGAGCGTGCGGTAAAAAGAATCCCGGGAGGCGTAAACAGCCCGGTAAGATCTTACGGAGCCATCGGTGAGGCACCTCGTTTTATTGAAAAAGCAGATAAATGCTACATCTATGATGTAGATGGAAACCGTTATGTGGATTACATTGATTCCTGGGGCCCGATGATCCTGGGACATAATTTCCCGGCGATCCGTGAAAGCGTGATAAAAGCCTGTGAAAATGGTCTGAGCTTTGGCTGCGCCACAGGAATTGAGGTGGAGATTGCGGAATTTATCTGTGAACATATCCCACATGTAGATATGATCCGTATGGTAAACTCCGGAACAGAAGCTGTTATGAGCGCCATCCGTGCAGCAAGAGGCTTTACCGGAAAAGATAAGATCATCAAATTTGCAGGCTGCTATCACGGACACAGTGACTGCCTTCTGGTAAGTGCCGGTTCCGGTGTCATGGCAAGCGGTATTCCGGACAGCGCCGGTGTTCCGAAGGGCTGTACACAGGATACCATGACGGCTACCTACAATGATGCCGCCAGTGTGGAAGCACTTCTCAAACAGGAAGAGGGAAATGTGGCAGCCGTGATCGTGGAGGCAGTAGGAGCAAACATGGGTGTGGTTCCTCCGAAACCAGGCTTCTTAAAGCGGCTTCGTGAGCTTTGCGATGAGCACAATTGTCTGCTGATCTTTGATGAAGTGATCACAGGCTTCCGACTTGCCTTTGGCGGAGCAGCAGAGTATTTTGGTATCCGTCCGGATCTTGTCACCTACGGGAAAATAATCGGCGCAGGAATGCCGGTAGGCGCTTATGGCGGACGTAAGGAGATCATGGATCTGATCTCACCGTGTGGTCCTGTATACCAGGCAGGTACCTTAAGCGGAAATCCGGTTGCCATGGCTGCAGGTTTCACACAGCTGAAATATCTCTATGAGCATCAGGAAATCTACAAAGATCTGGCTGCTAAAGGTGAGAAGCTTTACGGCGGCTTGAAGAAGATCGTGGAGGAAAAAGGTCTTCCATATCAGGTAAACTATGATTCTTCTCTGGCAAGTATTTTCTTTACAGACCAGGAGGTAAAAGACTATGTTTCTGCAAAAACATCCAACCTGGAGCTTTTTGCAAAATATTTCAAGGGAATGCTGAAACGAGGCATTCATCTTGCACCTTCCCAGTTTGAGGCGATGTTCCTTTCCACAGCGCATACAGATGAAGTAATTGATGAAACTCTGGAAGCAATGAGAGGCGCTTTGGGAGATCTGTAAAGAGGCGTAATGGATGCGCAGGAGCCGATCCATTTGCGTGGATCATGTGTGAACGCCATAGTGAACGGCAGCTTTGCATAAAAAATTGCACAAAAGATAACAGGATGGTAACTTGTTCTTGCAGAAGCTTTGTGATAAAATAAACACAAAAATACGTAACCAATGTAAAAAGCAGGAGGCCAGAACTTATGGGAAAAAAGAAGTACGTGGCTTACGTGGGAACATATACCCATGGAACCAGTAAGGGAATTCAGGTATACGATGTAGATGTAGAAAAAGGAACACTCACAGAACGAAGCGAAGTGGAAGTTAGCAATGCTTCTCATCTGGCAGTATCAAAAAACGGTAAATATCTGTATTCCATTGAGGATGAGGGTGTAGCTGTATTTGAAAGAGACAAGAACGGTGATCTTACCCGCCTCAACAGTGTGGATATCAACGGAATGCGAGGCTGCTATCTTGCAACAGATGTGGACGGAAGATATCTTTATGTGGCAGGGTACCATGATGGTAAGGTAACGGTTGTACATACACATAAAGACGGCCGTCTGGGAAGTGTTATGGACGGCGTTTTCCACAAGGGACTTGGAAGCGTGGCAGAGCGTAACTTCCGTCCGCATGTTAATTGTGTACGTCCGACACCGGATAATAAGTATCTCTGTGCGGTAGATAATGGTATCGATCAGGTTAAGATCTATCGTATCAATAAGAAGAAAGACAAACTGGAGCTGGTTGACATTCTTCGCTGCCCGAGAGAGAGCGGCCCTCGTATCATCCGTTTCAGTGATGACGGAAGATTTGCATATCTTCTTTTTGAGCTCAGCAATGAGGTGAAGGTATACAGCTATGACGGAAGTGGTAAGAATCCGGAGTTTCAGCTGCTTCAGAGCATTACCACTCTTGGAAAAGAGGATTCCAATGATGCGCTCCATAACGCAGCTTCCGGTATGTCTCTTTCTGCGGACGGTAAATATCTTTTCTGTACAACAGCAGGGGAAAATACTGTGACTATGTATGCAGTAGACCAGGAAACAGGCCTTCTGACCAAGAAATTTACACTTCCGATCAGTGGTGATTACCCGAAGGATCTTATGATCTTCCCGGATAACAAGCATATTGCTATTGCCAATCATGCCAGCAACAGTATTACCGTTTTCACTGTGGATTATGAAAAGAATATCATCATGATGAACGAAAAACCGAGAAAGATCGAGACACCGAACTGTATCCATATCTGGCCGGTACCGGATACATGGGAGCAGTTGGATTAAGAACAGGATTGATCAAAGTAAGTCTTGCACAGGCAGACAAAAACAGGCTCAGGGACGAGTAGGAATTTTCCCTGAGTCTGTTTTTTTGTGCATTTATATTTTTTTATCTGACAGGTCAAAATGTGAAATTACCGCTGATAAAATTCGTGGATACGATCCATCCGTGCACTCATATTGTTAAAAAGTGCATCTGTAATGGTAAGTGCTGCCATAGCTTCCACAACGACTACTGCACGCGGTACGATCACCGGATCATGCCGGCCCTTGATCTCAAGCTCCAGGTTTTCTCCGGTGTTGGTCACAGTAGACTGAGACTGACTGATGGAAGGAGTAGGTTTGATATGTGCACGGAGAATGATATCGCTGCCGTCACTCATACCGCCCATAATACCACCTGCGTGGTTGGAAGTTTTGGAAATAATGCCGTCTTTTTGTACAAAACCGTCGTTGTCTTCGGAACCGGTAAGACGTGTCACGTTGATGCCGTCACCGATCTCAACAGCTTTTACAGCACCAATGGACATGATCGCATGAGCGAGGGTAGCATCCAGCTTGTCAAAAACCGTATCGCCCAGACCGGCAGGAACGTTTTTGATGCGGCATTCGATCACACCGCCGGCACTGTCCTGACTGTTCAGACATTGTTCGAGATAGGCAGATGCCTTTGCGGCTGCGTCGGCATCTGGCATGCAGAGTGCATTATTTCGGATCTCTTCTTCTGAGAAGGACCGGATCTCTACAGGACCGATGGATCTTGCGTAGGTAGTAAATGTAATGCCAAGTTCGTTTAACAGCTTGATGGCAATGGCACCGGCTGCCACACGTCCGGCGGTTTCTCTTCCGGAGGAGCGTCCACCTCCACGGTAATCACGGAATCCGTATTTCTGGTCAAAGGTAAAGTCTGCGTGACCGGGACGATAGGAGTATGCGATATTTCCGTAATCTCTGGAACGCTGATCTGTATTGCGGATCAGAAGAGAAATTGGAGTACCGGTAGTCTTTCCTTCAAAAACTCCGGAAAGGATCTCCACCAGATCTCCTTCCTTACGGGCAGTTGTATAACGGCTCTGACCGGGCTTTCTCCGGTCAAGAAAAACCTGGATATCTTCTTCGCAGAGAGAAAGACCTGCGGGACAGCCGTCGAGAACGGCACCGATAGCCTTGCCGTGAGATTCTCCCCAGGTGGTAACCACGAATTTTTTTCCGAATGATGACTGACTCATTTGTATAACTTCCTTTCGTTGGAATTCTGGAATCATTATATAGGAAGCCGGAAAAAATGTAAAGAACGTGGAAGGCAGAATAAATTTTTATGTAAAGATCATGTGAAATTATTTAAAAGCTCTTTTAAAAAGAAAAGGTATGAATTGACAAAGCTATTTTGACTATTTATAATAAAAAAGAATTTTGCCCTGGCAAAAGAAAAGCAAGAGAAGGGAAGTGGGAATCGTGGTAAGGATTTACAAGACAATAGACGGAGCCATCCACCAGATACAGGAACCGGAGGAAGGCTGCTGGATTGCGCTGACGAATCCGACGGCAACAGAGATTTTTGAATTTTCCGAGAAGTTTGATATAGAGG
Source organism: Ruminococcus sp. AF17-12 (assembly GCF_003479245.1). Classification (NCBI taxonomy): domain Bacteria; kingdom Bacillati; phylum Bacillota; class Clostridia; order Eubacteriales; family Oscillospiraceae; genus Ruminococcus; species Ruminococcus sp. AF17-12. The sequence goes on along the minus strand of NZ_QUGY01000002.1, from coordinate 289,732 downwards.
TTGACGATTTACGATCCCCTTTGGATGAGGAAGAACGGTCACGTATCGAAGTTGAGGATAATTATACACTGATCCTGGTTGATGTTCCTATGATCGAGGAACGTAATGACAAGGACTGGTATGGGACAATACCGCTTGGCATCATTGTGACGGGGTCTATGATCTTTACCATCTGTCTAGAGGACACACCGGTTCTTACCAGATTTATGGAGGGAAGAGTCCGGAGCTTTTTTACCTATATGAAGACCCGTTTTATCTTTCAGATCCTTTACAGAAATGCGAGCATGTACCTGCGTTATCTGCGTATCATTGACAAAAAAAGTGAGCAGGTGGAAGAAAAACTGCATCTTTCCACAAGAAATGAAGAGCTGATCGAGCTTCTGGAGCTGCAGAAATCCCTGACTTATTTTATCACATCACTCCGGTCCAATGAGGTTGTGCTGGAGAAGCTTCTGAAGATAGACAGCATCAAGAAATATCCGGAGGACACCGATCTTCTGGAGGATGTCATCACTGAGAATAAGCAGGCGATCGAAATGGCCAATGTGTACAGCGGTATCCTGAACGGAACTATGGATGCTTTTGCATCGATCATCTCCAATAATATGAATATCGTTATGAAGGTACTGGCAATCATTACTATTGTCATGAGTATTCCGACTATTGTGTTCAGTGCTTACGGAATGAATGTGGCTGGTTCCGGTATGCCCTTATCAAGGAGTCCATTGGGATTTCTGATCATTATCCTGATTTCTGTGGCAATCAGTGTTGTGGCAGCGATCATTCTTTCCAAGAAGCGATTTTTCTGATTTTCAAAAGTTTTCTGAAAGGAGATTTTAATGAAATTTATTGACAAACTGGAACGTAAATTCGGAAGATTCGGGGTTCCGAATCTGACTGTTTACATCATCGGATGTTATGTGTTGGGGTATTTTCTGGCTATGTTTGCTCCGGGAGTTTTGAACATGCTGAGTCTTGATATGTCCATGGTCATGAAGGGACAGATCTGGAGACTGGTGACATGGGTGATCTATCCGCCGTCCAGTGTGGGAGGAACTGGCAATCTTGTGATGTTCCTTCTCGCAATCTTTTTTTTCTATTATCCGATCGGTACTTCACTGGAACGTACCTGGGGAACTTTCCGGTACACATTGTATATTTTTTCAGGTGTTTTGTTTACTGTGATCGCAGCAGTACTTTTACATGTATTTACAGGTGGTTATGTGGTTATGAACGGGATCGCCTATTCTCTTGGCGGAAATATTTTTACCACATATTATATCAGTCTTTCTATTTTCCTTGCCTATGCAGTCACATATCCGGATCTTCAGCTGCTTCTTATGTTTGTGATCCCGATCAGGATGAAATGGATGGCCTTTGTATACGGACTGTTCATTGCGTGGGATATCGTATCTTATCTTCGAGTCGGGCTTTGGGTAGGTGTAGTACCGATCGTAGCATCACTTTTAAACTTTGTGATCTTTTATTTCAGTACCCGTGATATGAACCGATACAATCCGAAAGAGATCCACAGGAGGCAGCAGTTTAAGAAGGCTGTGGCTCCTTCCAGAACAGGGTCCGGTCCGAATGGGATCGCCAAGCATAAATGTGCGATCTGCGGACGTACCGAAAAGGATGACCCAAACCTGGAGTTTCGTTTCTGCTCAAAGTGCAACGGAAATTATGAATATTGTCAGGATCATTTATTTACACATAAACACGTACAGTAAAACGCACAAACGAAGGAGAACATTATTATGAAAAAAACTAAGATTATCTGTACACTTGGACCTGCCAGTAATAACAGGGAAACTCTGAAGGCTCTTATGGAGAATGGAATGGATATTGCCAGATTCAACTTTTCTCACGGAGACCACGAGGAGCAGAAGGGCCGTGTGGATATGATCAAGGAGCTTCGTGAGGAGCTTGATATGCCTATTGCCATGCTTCTTGACACAAAGGGACCGGAGATCCGTACCAGACTTTTAAAGGACGGACAGAAGGTTAAGCTGGAAGCGGGAAAACAGTTTGTACTTGGAATTGGCGATTTTGAAGGCGACAGCACAAAGGTTGCTATCACATATGAGACACTTTACAAGGATGTAAAACCGGGAAACAGGATCCTCATTGATGATGGTCTGATCGAGTTGGAGGTTAAGGCGATCAAGGGAACCGATATTGTCTGTGATATCTTAAACGGTGGTGAGCTGGGAGAGAAGAAGGGTGTAAATGTTCCCTATGTAAAAGTAAATCTTCCGGGAATCACAGAGCAGGATAAGAAGGACATTATCTTTGGTATCGAGCAGAAATTTGATTTCATCGCGGCATCTTTTGTTCGTTCCGCAGAGGTGATCCGTGAGATCCGTAAGCTTCTGAATGATAATGGTGGAAAGGATATCGGTATTATCGCGAAGATCGAGAATGCAGAGGGTGTTGAGAATATTGATTCCATCATTGAAGCATCTGACGGTATTATGGTTGCCAGAGGAGATCTTGGTGTGGAGATTCCTGCAAGCCAGGTACCTCACATTCAGAAGGAGATCATCCGTAAGTGTAACGAACATTATACACCGGTTATTACAGCAACACAGATGCTTGATTCCATGATCCGTAATCCGCGTCCTACACGTGCAGAGGTAGCTGATGTTGCCAATGCGATCTACGACGGAACCGATGCGATCATGCTTTCCGGAGAGACAGCAGCTGGGAAATATCCGGTTGATGCTCTTAAGATGATGGCAGATATCGCAGAGATGACAGAGCCGCATCTGGATTATAAAGTGTTTATTGAACATCGTTCCATGGATGGAAGAGAGAAGATCTCCAGTGCAGTGGCACTTGCAACGGTGCGTACTGCAAAGAACCTGAAGGCGAACGCTATCGTAACACCGACAATGAGTGGAAATACAGCCAGACTGATCTCCAATTTCCGCCCGAAGGTTCCAATCTATGCGATCACACCAAACTCAACCATCCAGCATAAACTTCAGCTGATCTGGGGTGTAACACCTCTGAAAGGATATCAGAGAGATACCACGGACCATATCATGTCTCAGGCTATGAATGTTGTCCGCAGCCGTCATCTGATACATAAAGGAGACCTTGTTGTATTTACAGCAGGAGACCCTGCGACCAACATGACAAACGGTCGTGGTGCAGTGACAAATATGATGCACGTGATCGAGGCAGAATAAGACTGAGTTTTCTTCGGGAACAGCAGTCGGAAAAACAGGAGATGCAGTTATTATGAAAAAAGAACCATTTGTGACACTTGAGAAACTTAACGAAATTACTGAAAAGTTTCCGACACCCTTCCATCTCTATGATGAGAAGGGGATCCGTGAGAATGCAAAAGCCCTGAAAGAGGCCTTTGCATGGAACAAAGGATTCAAGGAATTTTTTGCGGTAAAGGCAACACCGAATCCATATCTGATCAATATTCTGCAGGAGTATGGCTGTGGCTGCGACTGCTCCTCAGAAACAGAGCTTATGATGGCCAAGGCAGTAGGTTGCAAAAAGGGCGATATCATGTTTTCTTCCAATGACACACCGGAGAAAGAGTTCAGATATGCAGATGAGATCGGTGGGATCATCAACCTTGATGACATTACACATATTGAGAGCGTAGAGAAAGCTCTCGGAAAAATCCCGGAAGTGATCAGCTGCCGTTACAATCCAGGTGGAGTATTTAAGATCAGTAACGGTATCATGGATAATCCCGGAGATGCAAAATACGGAATGACTACCGAGCAGATTTTTGACGCATTCCGTATCCTGAAATCCAAAGGTGCCAAAGAGTTCGGAATCCATGCATTCCTTGCAAGCAACACAGTGACCAATGATTATTATCCAATGCTTGCAAAGGTTATGTTTGAGCTTGCCGTGAAGCTTCAGAAGGAGACAGGTGCACACATTAAATTCATCAACCTTTCCGGTGGTATCGGAATTCCTTATAAACCGGATCAGGAGCCAAATGATATCCGTGTGATCGGTGAGGGTGTCCGCAAGGTTTATGAAGAAGTACTTGTTCCGGAAGGAATGGGTGATGTTGCGATCTATACAGAGCTTGGCCGTTTCATGATGGGACCGTATGGCTGCCTTGTCACAAAAGCAATCCATGAGAAACATACGCATAAAGAGTATATCGGCGTAGATGCCTGCGCAGTAAATCTGATGCGTCCGGCTATGTATGGTGCTTATCATCACATTACGGTTATGGGTAAGGAGAACGAGCCGTGCGATCATAAATATGATGTGACAGGTTCCCTCTGTGAGAATAATGATAAATTTGCCATTGACCGTATGCTTCCGAAAATCGACAAGGGAGATCTTCTTGTGATCCATGATACAGGTGCTCATGGTTTTGCAATGGGTTATAACTACAATGGTAAACTGAAATCTGCAGAGATCCTTCTTCATGAGGACGGCAGCTTTGAGATGATCCGTCGTGCCGAGACACCGAGAGATTATTTTGCAACCTTTGACTGCTTCCCTGTTTTTGAGAAACTTCTTCAGGATGAAGATGAACTGAAATAAAATAGCGAAAATATATAAAAACAGCCTTCTGTGCATCTTGTAATGATGCCGGAAGGCTGTTTTATGTTTAAGTATCTGGTAGGCATAAGATCGTGAGCAGGGCGGAAGGTGGTCAAATGCAGGGTTACTGCTTCCGGCTGCCGGAGATTTCTGCCAAGGCTTTTCTAAACTCAAAGAAAAACAGGATGGCAGTAAATGTAACGGCTAGGATATCCGCAACCGGCTCGGCCATATAAACTGCATTTGTCCGGTCAGCACGGAAAATATTGGGCAGGATATAGATCAGCGGGATGACCAGAATAAATTTCCGGACAATAGCCACAATGATGGAATCTTTGGCTCTGCCAAGGGAGATAAAGGTCATCTGGCAGGCAATCTGGATACCAAAGATAAACACAACTGCCATATAGATCCGGAGCGCTGTTTTTGTGAAAGCAAGTAATGTACTGTCCGAAGTAAACATTCCGGCAAAGATCTGCGGGAAGATCATAATGATCAGCCACAGGATCACGGAATAAGAAACACTTGTTTTTATAAGAAGCTTAAATGTAGAACGTACACGTTTTTCGTTACGTGCACCATAGTTGTAGCTGATGATAGGCTGTGCACCCTGACCAAGTCCCTGAAGAGGAAGCATGGCAAACTGCATGACGCTGGTAAGGATAGTCATGGCTCCTACTGCAACATCCCCGCCGTATTTTAAGAGGGAGGAGTTGTAGCAGACAGAGATAACGCTTTCACTGAGCTGCATGACAAAGAGAGAAGAGCCAAGAGCCATACAGGGCAGAATGATATCGGCTTTCAGTTTCATGGTGCTTTTCCGAAGCTTCAGGAAGGTCTTTTTTCCAAAGAGGAAGGAGAGGACCCAGATGCAGGAAAATGCCTGGGAGATCACTGTTGCCAGAGCAGCGCCCCGGACACCCATGTGGAATCCGAAAATAAAAACCGGATCCAGAATAATGTTGGAGATCGCACCGATCAATACGGAGAGCATTCCGGTTTTTGCGAATCCCTGGGCTGTGATGAAATTATTCATGCCAAGAGTCAGCTGTACAAAGATAGTTCCTACTGCATAGATATTCATGTAACCCACCGCATAGTCGATGGTGTTTGCACTGGCGCCGAATGCAAGGAGAAGGCTGCGGTTTCCGAGAAACAGGATAACAGTCAGGATCAGGGAGATGATGATCTGCATGGTGAAGCAGTTTCCGAGAGTCTGTTCGGCTTTCGACGTGTCATTTTTACCCATAAAGATGCTGGCTCTGGGAGCGCCTCCGTTTCCGACAAGAGCAGCGAAGGCAGATACGACCATAATAAGCGGCATACAGACACCTACACCGGTAAGGGCAAGAGCACCCTCTCCGGGAATATGACCAATATAGATACGATCGACGATATTGTAGAGCATATTGATGAGCTGTGCGGCAACGGTAGGAAGTGCAAGCTGCAGAAGAAGCTTTCCGACAGACTCGGTTCCTAAAAAGCTTTTGTCTTTTTCCATTTTTTTATTCCTTTCGTGTTTTTTGATAGTATATAATAAAGACCTGACAGATTTCTCCGTCAGGTCTTTTATGCGAATGCCGCTGGCCGGACTCGAACCGGCACGGATCGCTCCGCTTGATTTTGAGTCAAGTGCGTCTGCCAATTCCGCCACAGCGGCATAACCATTTATTATAATAGCACAGTATCAGGTGGCTTGCAAGGATTTTTTCAGAATAAAGGTATTATTTGGAAATATTTTTAATTCTAAAAAGTTTATGAAATCGGATGAGGCATCCTTGAAATTGACTGAAAAAAGTGGTAGAGTGTATTACAAGGCTGTACCACCTGATATAGCACTGTGGATATAGCAATATACTATAAGATAACGGAGGAGACTGCATGAATCTGAATTCAAAAAAACCAGAGAAGCGGCCGCTGTATGTATATTACATTATTGCGGTCGTAATTATTGTTCTGCTGAATGTTTTTGCTCTTCCTGCTCTTTCTGAGAGAAGTGTAAAAGAGACCGATTACACCACCTTCCTGAAAGCTGTAGACAGAGGAAAAGTATATGAAGCAACTATTAATTCTGATTATATCTATTATACGATGAAGGTAGATGGAAATGATGTCTATTGTAAGACGGTATCTGTAGAGGATCAGGATCTTGTATCCCATCTTTACGATGCGGGCGTAAGTATAGAGGGTACTGCACCTCAGAGACAGTCCCTGCTTTTATCTCTGATCCTGGGATATGTACTCCCGATCGCAATTTTTATTCTCCTGGGACGCTGGCTCAGCAAGAAGATGATGAGTTCCATGGGAAACGGAGGACCGGGAGGAATGATGTCCTTTGGCAAAAGCAATGCCAAGGTTTATGTGAAATCCTCTACGGGAATCAAATTTTCAGATGTTGCCGGTGAGGATGAAGCCAAGGAGCTTTTGACGGAAATTGTAGATTTCCTTCATAATCCGGAGAAATACAGAGAAATCGGTGCTTCCATGCCGAAGGGTGCCCTTCTTGTAGGCCCTCCCGGAACCGGTAAAACTCTTCTTGCCAAGGCAGTTGCCGGTGAGGCGGAGGTTCCGTTTTTCTCAATTTCCGGTTCGGAATTTGTGGAGATGTTTGTGGGTATGGGTGCTGCCAAGGTCCGTGATCTTTTTAAACAGGCCAATGAGAAGGCACCATGTATCGTATTTATTGATGAGATCGATACGATCGGCAAGAAACGTGACGGCTCCGGAATGGGCGGCGGAAACGATGAGCGTGAGCAGACACTGAACCAGCTTTTGACAGAGATGGACGGTTTTGACGGTTCCAAGGGTGTTGTGATCCTGGCAGCTACCAACCGACCGGATTCCCTTGACCCTGCACTTCTTCGCCCGGGACGTTTTGACAGAAGGATCCCGGTTGAGCTTCCGGATCTTCAGGGGCGTGAGGAAATCCTGAAGGTTCATGCCAAGAAGATCAAAATTGCGGATACAGTCCGGTTTGATGAAATTGCCAAGGCGGCAGTCGGTGCCTCCGGTGCGGAGCTTGCCAATATTGTCAACGAGGCAGCTCTCCGTGCAGTCCGCGACGGACGGAAATTTGCCACACAGGCGGATTTTGAAGAAAGCATCGAAGTTGTTATTGCCGGATATCAGAAAAAGAACCGTGTACTTTCCAATAAGGAAAAGCTGATCGTTTCCTATCATGAGGTTGGTCATGCACTGGTTGCTGCCAAGCAGACAGATTCTGCACCGGTCCATAAGATCACGATCATTCCACGTACCTCCGGTGCACTGGGATATACCATGCAGGTAGATGAGCAGGAACATTTCCTGATGACTAAGGAAGAACTGGAGAATAAGATCGCTACATTTACAGGCGGCCGTGCAGCGGAAGAGCTGATCTTCCATTCCATTACTACCGGTGCCTCCAATGATATTGAGCAGGCGACTAAGATTGCCAGAGCGATGATCAGCAGGTATGGTATGAGTGATGATTTTGACATGGTTGCCATGGAAAATGTAAGCAATCAGTATCTTGGCGGAGATGCAAGTCTAACCTGTTCCTTTGAGACGCAGACGCTTTTGGATAAGAAGGTTGTGGAGCTTGTAAGACGGGAGCATGAAAAGGCTACGAAGATCCTTACAGATAATATCGGAAAGCTCCATGAGATTGCCAAGTATCTGTATGAGCATGAGACGATCACCGGTGAGGAGTTTATGAAGATCTTGAATGAAGCGCCGGTGGAGATTGAGAATACACAGGAAAATTAAATATGTTGGCGGGAGGGACGCCGAAGGGAATACTTCTGTAAGGTCTTCGGCTTCCGTTGGGCGTTAGTTCTAAGGCCCTGAAAATCTGCTAAAACCATTAAAAAAAGTTCGGAACTCGCGGCTTGTTGCCGCTCAGACAGCCGAACTTTTTTTAATAACGCAGATTTCCAGAACCTAAGAACTAGCAGCCCTCCTCCAGAGACAGAGCCATACAGAAGTATTCCCTCCGGCTGTGCTCTGGCCATGTGGATTGCTTCTGACTAGTCTTTACCATATTTCCGGGTGTACCTTGGAACAGGTGAGTGCCAGACTTCCGGGGCCGATGTGGCAGGAGACGCTCAGGGAGAGAGGGAAGATGTTGACTTCACCGATATTCGGGAAGGTGGTGAGGACTTCTTTTCGGAATTCTTCGGCTGCTTCCAGGTTGTGGGAGTGGATGACATCCAGGTTGATCTTTTCTCCAAAGCGGTCTGCAATGTCATCTTTGATGGCTTTCGTCATAGTGTTTTTTGCCTGGGTCATGGTGCGGGCCTTGGAGAAGGCGTCCAGCTTTTCGCCCTGGATCTGCAGAACCGGTTTCAGACGGAGCATGGTTCCGATGGCTGCAGCTGCAGGAGTGATGCGGCCGCCCTGTTTCAGGTACTTCAGAGTAGCTACAGTGATATAGATGCTGGAGTCGAAGCGGGTTTTTTCCAGCCAGGTTCCAATTTCATCGGCAGAGAGACCGTTTTTAGCCTGCTGGATAGCCTCGATGGCAGAGTAACGTAAGGTTCCGGAGATCCTCTGGTTGTTTACGACACGTACACGGCCATCATAGTCTTCTGCAAGCATGCGGGCAGTCTGCATGGAACTGGAGAGACCGCTGGACATGGGGATATGTACGATCTCGTCGTAGTCTTTGAGCAGCTTGTCCCAGAGGGTAGTGACGGATTCCGGTGTGGGCTGGGATGTGGAAACTTTGCAGCCTGGATTTTGTTCAAGATGCTGAAAGAACTCTGATTGGTTCATGTCAATGTCTTCCAGATATTCCTTATCATCTATAAAAAACGGCATTGGAAGCATGTAGATGCCAAGGTCTTTTACCTGAGCGGGAGACATGCCGCAGTTACTGTCTGTAACGATTGCTATAGATTTCATAATGGTGATCCTCCTTGCCTGGATTTTCATATTTGGTCAGTTTTTCTGTTTTCTGACCGGGACATCTCAAGTATACCACAGGAAACCGCCCTTGTCATTCAACGTTTAATTCGCTATAATGATATAATATTCTGGGAAATATTTCCCCAGTCTGGGGCAAATTGTGAAGCGGGATCTCAGAAGAGGCTTATCATATGGGAGAATCCGCTGCTTTGAAAGAGAGGGAAAATATGAACTGTCGTATTGCAGAGGGAATGGTTAATAAATATATCGATCATACGTTGCCGTTGAATGATCTGGAGGATTTTCTGGAGCATATTGAGAAGTGTTCCTCCTGCTACGATGAGCTTGCCACATATTTCATTGTACATAAGGCCATGCAGCAGCTGGATGAGAAACAGGAAGATACTGTTCTGGATTTTAAGGAGCTTCTGGAAGAGGATATCCGAAAATCCAGAAGGTATATCCGAAAAAAGAAATTTCACAGAGCGATCGCTGCAGTGGCAGTCTGCGTTCTGATCGCGGCACTGGTGGTCTTTCTTGTTTTTGTGATCCTGGAACTGAAGGAGGGAATTTGATTTTGAGTGAAAAAATATTACTGATCGATGGTCACAGCATCCTGAACCGTGCGTTTTATGGTCTGCCGGATCTTACCAATGCAGAAGGACGTCATACAGGAGCGGTATATGGATTTCTGAATATTATGTTCAGGATCATGGAGGAAGAGAAGCCGGAGTATCTTACCGTTGCATTTGATCTGAGTGCACCTACGTTCCGGCATAAGAGATATGAAGCCTATAAAGGCACCCGAAAACCCATGCCGGAGGAGCTTCGGGAACAGGTTCCGCTGATCAAGGAGATGCTTTCTGCCATGGGAATCAACATCATGTCCCTGGAAGGCTATGAAGCAGATGATCTTCTTGGTACGGTCGCCAGAAGAAGTGAAGCAAAGGGTATGGATGTTACCATTCTTTCCGGAGACCGTGATCTTCTTCAGCTTGCCACAGATAAGGTGCTGATCCGGCTTCCGAAGACTGTCCGGGGAAAGACAACCATTGAAAACTACCATACAGCGGAAGTTCTTGAGAAATATCAGGTAACGCCGCCGCAGATCATAGAACTGAAAGCGCTGATGGGCGACAGCTCCGATAATATTCCGGGAATCCCGGGTGTTGGAGAGAAAACCGCGACCAAGATGATCGTGCAGTTCGGTTCCATTGAGAATGCTCATGAGCATCTGGAAGAGGTAAAGCCTAATAAGGCGAAAGAATCTCTCCGCGAGCATTATGATCTGGCACAGCTTTCCAAAGAGCTTGCAACCATCAACACAGATAGTCCGCTGGAATTTTCCTACGAAAAAGCGAAAGTGGAAAATCCCTATACTCTGGAGGCATATGAATTGTGTAAACGCTTGGAATTTAAGAACATGTTGAACCGTTTTGATCCGGCTACGACAGCAGATTCCTCCATGGAACTGGAATTTTTTACCTGTAATGACCTTTCCGGTGTGGAGGCACTGTTTGAAAAAGCAGCGCAGAAAGATCAGGTGGGTATTTCTGTTCTTGCAGATCTGGATCAGGTGTATACCGTGGGACTGGTCCTGGATGAAAAAGAAATCTATCAGATTCCGGTAGGAGGACTTCTCACAGGGGATTACCTTTGCGGAAAACTGAAAACTCTGGCGGACAGTACGGTGCTCTGTGCTATGGATATTAAATCAGTTCTCAAACATGTTTCCCTTGATGATCCGAAGAAGGTTTTTGATGCGGGGGTTGCTGCATATCTTCTGAACCCGCTGAAATCTTCCTATTCCCATGATGACATCGCCAGAGAATATCTGGATGGTATGATGCTCCCCTCAAAGGAAGACCTTCTTGGAAAGACTTCTCTGAAAAAGGCCTGGGAAGAGGAACTGGAATGCCTTGGAAATTATGCCTGCTATCAGGCGTTTGTGCCCTGCATGGCTCGAAAGGTTCTTCTTGAAAAACTGGATGAAACAGGCATGCGTAAGGTTTATGATGAGATCGAGCTTCCTCTTGTCTTTACCCTGGATTCCATGGAAAAATGGGGGATTTTCGTTAAGGGTGAAGAGCTTAAGAGCTATGGTGAAAAACTTAAAGTCCGTATCCAGGAGCTGGAAAAAACCATCTGGCAGGAAGCAGGGGAGGAGTTTAATATCAATTCCCCGAAACAGCTGGGTGTGATCCTTTTTGAAAAGCTGGGACTTCCAGGTGGAAAGAAGACCAAGACCGGCTATTCCACAGCGGCGGATATCCTGGATAAGCTGGCGCCGGATCATGCCATCGTAAAAGATATCCTGGAGTACCGCCAGCTGACCAAGCTGAAATCCACTTATGCAGATGGTCTCGGAAATGTGATCGGAGAAGATGGAAGGATCCACTCTACTTTTAATCAGACGATCACAGCAACCGGTCGTATCAGCAGCACAGATCCGAATCTTCAGAACATACCGGTCCGCATGGAGCTGGGAAGGCTGATCCGTAAGGTTTTTGTGCCGGAAGAGGGATTTGTATTTCTGGATGCTGATTATTCCCAGATCGAGCTTCGTGTGCTGGCACATATGTCCGGTGATGAAAAACTGATCCAGGCTTATCGTGAGGCGGAGGATATCCACCGGCTCACCGCATCCCAGGTGTTTCATGTGCCGCTGGATGAAGTGACATCTCTTCAGCGAAGAAATGCCAAGGCGGTAAATTTCGGAATCGTTTATGGGATCAGTTCCTTTGGACTGAGCCAGGATCTAAGTATTACCAGAAAAGAGGCAGCTGCCTATATTGAGAAATATTTCGAGACCTATCCGAAGATCAAGGGCTTTCTGGACGGTCTGGTAAAGGATGGCAAGGAACACGGTTATGTAACAACTATGTTCGGCAGACGAAGGCCCGTGCCGGAGCTGAGATCCAGTAATTTCATGCAGCGCTCCTTCGGAGAACGTGTAGCCATGAACTCTCCGATCCAGGGTACTGCAGCAGATATCATCAAAATAGCCATGAACCATGTTTATGAACGAATGAAAAAAGAGGGACTGCGTTCAAGACTGGTGCTGCAGGTTCACGATGAGCTTCTGATCGAGACAAAGAAAGAAGAGATCGAGGAAGTTTCCCGTATTCTGGAAGAAGAGATGAAGGGAGCGGCAGACCTTGCAGTGGAACTTGACGTAGATATGCACCAGGGTGACAGCTGGTATGAGGCGAAATAAATGAGAGTGATCGGAGTAACCGGCGGAGTAGGGGCCGGAAAAAGTACAGTACTTGGAATCCTGGAAGAAGATTTCCAGGCATATGTGATCCAGGCAGACCAGCTTGGTCACATTCTGATGGAACCGGGGGAAGAATGTTACGATGCGGTGATCGCATTGTTTGGAAAAGAAATCATAAAAAAAGATAAAACTATTGACCGGAGACGGATTTCTGATGTAGTATTCACAGATAAGGATATGCTTTTGAAATTAAACGGGATCATCCATCCGGCTGTAAAGCAGAGAATCCTAGATCTTCTTGGAGAACAGAAGGAAGCCGGAAGAGAGATCTGTGTTGTGGAAGCTGCTCTTTTTCTGGAAGAGAATTATCAGGAATTCTGTGACGAAGTCTGGTATGTGTATACAGAGGAGGAAATCCGGATCCGTCGTCTGATGGAAAGCCGTGGCTATTCCAGAGAGAAATCTCTTGGCATTATCCGAAACCAGGTATCTGACCAGGTTTTCAGAGAACATACGGATTATGTGATCGAGAATAATGGAGATCTGAAGGGTACCCGGAGACAGATCAGAGAAGGGATAGAGAGAAATGAGACTTTGTAGTATTGCCAGCGGAAGCAGCGGCAACTGTATTTATGTGGGATCTGAGGAGGCACATGTTCTGGTAGATGTGGGGATCAGCGGGAAGAGTATCGAAAAAGGCCTGAATTCCCTGGATCTTACCGGAAAAGATGTGGACGGTATCCTGATCACACATGAACATTCCGACCATATCAAGGGACTGGGAGTGATCTCCAGAAAATACGGAATTCCCATCTATACCACAGGTGGAACCGCAGATGCCATGCTTCGTATGAAATCCCTTGGAAAAATGCCGGAGGGACTGATCCACGAGATCCGGGAGGATGAGCCTTTTGAGATCAAGGACCTGACGGTAAATCCTTTTACCATTCCCCATGATGCTGCACAGCCGGTGGGTTACCGCCTGGAATGTGGAGAGCATTCTGTGGGCATTGCCACGGACCTTGGAAAATATAATGATTACATTGTAAAAAATCTGGAGAATCTGGATGCGGTGCTTTTGGAAGCAAATCATGACATCCGCATGCTTCAGGTTGGAAAATACCCTTATTATCTCAAACAGAGGATTCTGGGAGACCGTGGGCATCTCTCCAATGAGAATGCAGGACGTCTGCTCTGTCGGATCCTCCATGATAATTTGAAGGCGGTTTTTCTTGGCCATTTAAGCAGAGAAAACAACTATGAAGAACTTGCCTACGAGACTGTGTGCTCGGAGGTGACACTTGGTGACAACCCGTACCGTTCCAGGGATTTTAAGATCCAGGTAGCGAAGAGGGATCACATATCAGAAATAATCACAGTGTAGAAAGGAAAAAACGATGAAGAAGACAATTATCACAGTAGTAGGAAATGACACAGTAGGAATTATTGCAAAGGTTTGTACATATCTTGCAGAGAATCAGGTTAATATTCTGGATATTTCTCAGACCATCGTTCAGGGTTACTTCAACATGATGATGATCGCAGACACAGCAAAATGTGAAAAGGATGGCGGTGAACTTGCAAAAGAGCTTGAAAATCTGGGCAAGGAGATCGGTGTTGTGATCCACTGCCAGCATGAAGATATTTTTAACATGATGCATCGAGTATGATCAAGCAGCGAATGCGGATTGCCAATGCATATGATATCTACTTTACATCAATCATCAGGGAGAAAATAAAATGATCAATATTTTTGAGGTAAACGAGACAAATAAAATGATCGAGCAGGAGAATCTGGATGTGCGTACCATCACCATGGGGATCAGCCTTCTGGACTGTATCGATCCTGACCTGGATGCACTGAATCAGAAAATATACGAAAAGATCACCACAAAGGCCAGAAATCTGGTAGCTACCGGTGATGAGATCGCAACCGAGTACGGTATCCCGGTTGTAAATAAACGAATTTCCGTAACACCCATTGCTCTGGTTGGCGGGGCTGCATGTAAGAAACCGGAGGATTTTGTGACCATCGCAAGAACGCTGGATAAATGTGCCAAGGAAGTTGGCGTTAACTTTATCGGCGGATATTCTGCACTGGTAAGCAAAGGAATGACTCCGGCAGAGGAGCTTCTTATCCGCTCCATTCCTCAGGCAATGGCAGAAACAGAGCGCGTCTGCAGTTCTGTAAACGTTGGTTCCACCAAGACCGGTATCAACATGGATGCCGTAAAGCTGATGGGCGAGATCATCCTCGCAACAGCAGAGGCTACTAAGGACCAGGATTCTCTTGGATGTGCCAAGCTGGTAGTATTCTGTAACGCACCGGATGATAACCCGTTTATGGCAGGCGCGTTCCACGGTGTCACAGAGGCGGATTGCATCATCAACGTAGGTGTCAGTGGCCCTGGCGTTGTAAAGAAAGCTCTGGAGCAGGTTCGTGGCGAGGACTTCGGAACTCTCTGCGAGATGATCAAACGTACCGCATTCAAAGTTACACGAGTTGGACAGCTGGTTGCACGTGAGGCATCCAAACGTCTTGACGTGCCGTTTGGTATTGTGGATCTTTCTCTTGCACCGACACCGGCTATCGGTGATTCCGTAGCTGAGATCCTGGAAGAGATCGGCCTTGAGAGAGCCGGTGCACCTGGAACAACTGCAGCGCTTGCACTTCTCAACGACCAGGTGAAGAAAGGCGGCGTTATGGCAGCAGCTGCTGTGGGCGGATTAAGTGGTGCCTTTATTCCTGTCAGCGAGGATCAGGGAATGATCGATGCGGTAAACGAGGGAGCTCTTACTCTGGAGAAGCTGGAAGCCATGACCTGTGTATGCTCTGTTGGTCTGGATATGATCGCAGTTCCGGGAGATACCAAGGCGACTACACTGGCAGGTATCATCGCAGATGAGTCTGCCATCGGTATGGTAAATCAGAAGACAACTGCAGTACGTCTCATCCCGGTTATCGGTAAGGGTGTGGGCGAAACGGTTGAGTTCGGAGGTCTTCTTGGCTATGCTCCGATCATGCCAGTAAATTCCTTCTCCTGTGATGCATTTGTACAGAGAGGTGGAAGGATCCCGGCACCAATCCACAGCTTTAAGAATTAATTTTATTTTTGGACTTGACAGACTCACGTTGATGTGCTAAAGTAAACACAACTTAAAAAACAAACCAGTGAGAAAGAGAAGTAAACATTTCAGGAAGCTTCACAGAGAGCGGTGATGGTGGAAATCCGCAGGGGACCAGATGTTGAATGGACTTTCGAGGGCGGCCCGAACTATTTATCTGTACAGTAGGCGCCGACGGGAACCGAACCCGTTACCAATGAGGAGTGTATGTTAGTACACCGGAAAGTGGACGATTCGTCAATTTGAGTGGTACCGCGATAATAAAGAACTTTTATTACCGTCTCAAGCATGATATAAGCTTGGGACGGTTTTTGTGTTACAGGAAAAGCGATTCTGTTGCATGAAAGTTGTTCCGGAAAAGCAGACCGCAAGGTGTACAAAAGGTAATCATAAGCGGAAATAAGAAGGGAGAACAAAACCATGAAAAAAAGAATGTTAGTGATCGCAGCAGCAGTAGCAGCAACAACTATGATGATGACAAGCCCGGTTATGGCGGAGGATTTTAAAGTGGGCATCTGCAATTATGTAGATGATGCTTCCCTGAACCAGATCGTAGACAACATCCAGTCCCGTCTGGAGGAGCTTGGCAAAGAAAAGGGTGTCACATTTGATGTGTCTTATGATAACTGTAATGCAGATGCCAGTGTTATGGAACAGATCATTTCAGATTTTCAGGCGGATAAGGTTGACCTGATGGTTGGTGTGGCTACACCGGTGGCAATGCGTATGCAGTCCGCTACAGAGGGAAGCGATACACCGGTTGTTTTCTCCGCAGTATCTGATCCGGTTGGCTCCGGTCTTGTAGATTCTCTGGATGCTCCTGGTGCAAATATCACAGGAACCAGCGATTACCTGGATACTTCTTCTATCATGAAGCTGATCCAGGCACAGAATCCGGATGTAAAGAAGATCGGTCTTCTCTATGATGTCGGACAGGATTCCTCCACAACAGCGATCCAGGAAGCAAAAGATTATCTGGATAAAGAGGGAATCGAATATGTAGAGCGTACCGGAACCACTACCGATGAAGTCCAGCTCGCAGCAGATGCACTGATCGCTGACGGTGTGGATGCCGTATTTACACCTACGGACAACACCATCATGACAGCAGAGCTTTCTATTTATGAAAAATTCATCGACGCAGGAATCCCGCACTACACAGGTGCCGACTCCTTTGCATTAAATGGTGCCTTTGTAGGATATGGTGTTGATTATGCAAATCTGGGACAGAAAACAGCCGATATGATCGCTGACATCCTGATAGATAATGCGGATCCGTCTAAGACAGCTGTTGAAACCTTTGACAATGGTACTGCAACAGTTAATACAGAAACCTGCAAGGCACTTGGACTTGATTTCGATACCGTAAAGAAGGCATTTGAGCCTCTCTGCACACAGGTAAATGAGATCACAACTGCAGAAAGCTTTGATGAAGTAGAATCAAAATAAATTAACCGCTCACTTTTGTGAGCAGTTATGAAATAAATCCAATTGGAGGAAATCACTGTGACGATTGCAACTATGCTCTCCCTCGGGGAGACTGCCCTGAAGCTTGGACTGATCTGTTCTCTGACAGTTCTTGCTTTGTTCCTTAGTTATTCCATGCTGAATGTCTGCGACCTTTCTACAGATGGCTGCTTTACCTTCGGGGCCGCTGTAGGAGCCGTAGTTGCTGTAAGCGGACATCCGTTTCTGTCCATTGCGGCAGCCATGGCAGCAGGTGTTACATCAGGATTTGTAACGGCTATCCTGCAGACGAAGCTGGGGGTAGACAGCCTGCTTGCAGGTATTATTGTAAATACTGCATTATATTCCGTAAATATCGCGGTCATGGGAGGGTCATCCCTGATCAATATGAATCGGACGACCACAGTATTTACCATGATGAAGGATGCGCTTGCAGGTACAGCGTTAAAAGGTAGGGAAGATATCCTCATTGCAGCTATCGCAGTGATCCTCGTGATCGTATTTCTGGTATTCTTTCTGAAAACAAGACTTGGTCTTGCGATCCGGGCAACCGGAAATAATTCTGATATGGTAAAATCTTCCTCCATCAATCCGGTCTTTACAACGGTCATCGGCCTTTGCGTGGCAAATGCATTTACCGCACTTTCCGGATGTCTTCTGTCTCAGTCACAGAAATCCGTAGATATCAACATCGGTCAGGGTATGGTCACCATCGCACTGGCATCCTTGCTGATCGGAGGTACTCTTCTCGGACATGGAGGAATTTTTGCGAGAGCGGTGGGAATGGTGCTTGGTTCCTTTATCTTCCGCCTTGTGTATACCATCGCACTTCGGTTCAATATGCCGGCATTTATGCTGAAGCTGGTATCCTCTGTGATCGTTGTTCTTGCAATTTCCGGTCCGTATCTTAAGAAACAGTGGCCGCAGATCCGAAGAAGAATGACTCATACAAAAGGAGGAAGATGATTCATGCTGAAAATCAGCCATATTTCAAAAACATTTAATCCGGGAACCGTAAACGAAAAAAAGGCGATCACAGATCTTTCCCTGGAACTGA
Source organism: Ruminococcus sp. AF17-12 (assembly GCF_003479245.1). NCBI lineage: Bacteria > Bacillati > Bacillota > Clostridia > Eubacteriales > Oscillospiraceae > Ruminococcus > Ruminococcus sp. AF17-12. The sequence continues at coordinate 271,442 of NZ_QUGY01000002.1, read as the reverse complement.
AAAAAGGCGACTTTGCTACGATCATCGGTTCCAATGGTGCAGGAAAATCAACACTTTTTAATGCGATCTGCGGTGATTTTCTTACAGATGCCGGTTCGATCGAGCTGGATGGCAGGGATATCACATTTATGCCGCAGCATGCACGCGCAAAAGAGATCGGACGTCTTTATCAGGATCCGATGCGTGGTACTGCACCGGGAATGACGATCGAAGAGAATCTTGCACTTGCAGCCGGCAAGGGTGGGTGGCTTTCCCGCACGACCCGGCAGGAAAAAGAACGTTTTCGTGAGGAATTAAAGAAGTTGGACATTGGGCTGGAAGAGCGGATGAGCCATCCGGTAGGTCTTCTTTCCGGTGGACAGAGACAAGCGCTGACGCTTTTGATGGCAACCATGAATCCGCCGAAATTACTTCTTCTGGACGAGCATACTGCAGCCCTTGATCCGGGAACTGCTGAGAAAGTCCTTAATCTCACCAGACGGATCGTGGAAGAAAATCAGCTGACCTGTCTGATGATCACACACAATATGCAGTCAGCAATTGATCTTGGTAACCGTATCCTGATGATGGACTCCGGCAATATCGTGCTGGATATCGGAGGGGAAGAGAAGAAGGATATGACCGTGGATGGCCTTCTTGAGAAATTTAAAACGGGAGTGGGCAAGGCTTTGGATAATGACCGTATTCTTTTGTCTGAATAAACGGAATAAATAATGAAGAACCGTTACCGATCATGTGTAAAGTGGAAAATGAATAGCCGCTTTACACAGGTGATGGTTCTTTTTTTATGAAAATTCTTGAGTATGTTACGTTACCGTGATAAAATAAATGAAATCACTTTGTGATTTCATTTATGAGCAAGTAGCGAAGCGGATTGCGAATATCCGTTTGATTTTATTATGGAAGAGGGACGAATGACATGCAGTTTTCAAAAAGACTGGACCGATTTGGAGATGAAATTTTTGCTGCTCTGAACAACCGGCGTATGGAGCTGGAAGCACAGGGCATGAAGATCTATAACATGAGTGTGGGAACTCCGGATTTCAAGACTCCGGAATATATCAAGAAAGCTGTAGCGGAAGCAGCTATGGATGACAACAACTGGAAATACAGTCTCCGTGATCTGCCGGAGCTTCTGGATGCAGTCTGTATTTATTATAAGAAACGTTTTGATGTGGAACTGACACCGGACATGGTAATGACTGTTTATGGAAGCCAGGAAGGAATGGGGCATCTTGGCATGGCGCTTTGTGATGAGGGAGATACAGTACTTCTTCCGGATCCGTGCTATCCCGTATTTGCAGCAGGAAGTCTGATGGCAGGAGCAGTTCCTTACTATTATCCGCTGGTTGCAGAGCATGATTTTCTTCCCTATGTAAAGGGAATTCCGGAAGAAATAGCGAATAAGGCTAAATATATGGTAGTATCCCTGCCGTCCAACCCGGTAGGAAGCATTGCCACTCCGGGACTTTACGAAGAAATCGTGGAATTTGCGAAAAAATATGATATTCTGATCATTCATGATAATGCGTACAGCGATATTATTTTTGACGGGGCATTTGGAGGAAGTTTTTTGGCCACTCCGGGAGCGAAAGATATTGGCGTGGAATTTTTCAGTCTTTCCAAATCCTTCAATGTTACAGGCGCAAGACTTAGCTTTCTGGTAGGCCGGCCGGATGTGATCGCAGCGCTCCGCAAATTGAGAAGCCAGATCGACTTCGGCATGTTCCTGCCGCTTCAGAAAGCAGCTATTGCAGCACTTCAGGGACCGCTGGACAGCGTAAAAGAACAGTGTCAGAAGTACCAGGAGAGAAGAGATGCTCTCTGCCAGGGACTTCGTGATATCGGATGGGAACTTCCAAATGGAAAAGGCACCATGTTTGTCTGGGCGAAGATCCCGGGTGGCCGCACCGACAGCATGGCATTCTGTATGGAACTGATGGAAAAGGCCGGCGTCATCGTGACTCCGGGAGCAAGCTTTGGTCCCCACGGAGAGGGCTACGTACGTTTCGCCCTGGTACTTCCGCCGGAGAAGATCCGGGAAGCAGTGGAAGCGATCCGAAAAAGCGGATTAAACTGAATAACTGAAAGTTGTTCAAAATCCGATCTCAAGCCATGAAAAGATTACTTATCAGCGTTCAAGCCGCTGTGGAGCTTAAATGATCCGCAGCGGCTTTTTCATCTCGTGGATGAAAGGCTGACCTGTTTTGTGGCAGAGAAGCATTTCGTAAAGATTGGAAGCCGCACAGGTTTCATTAAAAAGTCGAAGCGCAGTTTCATCGAGGATCGCAGATGCATCGGCGGCTTTGGTGATCAGCGGGATCGAGGAGTTTTTCTTGATCTGGCTGAGAAGCGGAGCGCTGTTTTTTTGAAAGCCAAGTACCCGGGCATAGGGAATGTGTCCGGGTGCTGTTGTTTTTTGGTCAAGAAAGATCCGGACAAGGCTGCGGCAGATAGCAGAACGGGTAATATCCCGTGTTTTCAAAAGATCCGCAAACTGGGAAAAACCTTCATATTGATTTCGGGATTTCAGGATACGCCGGATCAGTGCATCCGAAAGCTCCGGATACATTTTTAAAGTTTCTTCGGATTCCAGAAGCAGTTTGTAATGCAGAGGAAGATCCAGTGCTGAGTCAGAAAGCCATGCTCCTTTTTTGAGAGAATCCAGGAATCCCGGAAGGGAAGCAGAAGGGATCAACCGGGAAAGATCAGCAGACTGCACAGTTCCTTCGGATTTTTTCATAAGGCTCCGGATGCCGGAAGCAGAGGGAAATTCTTCGTCGGAAAGAAGAGAAAAATCCGTATCATGATAACCACATCCCTTTCTTAAAAGTGCATGAGGAAGGATACGGCTGTTAAGACGGAGAAGCGCTTTGCAGTATTCGATTCCCAGGATGTTATTGGGAGAAGAAAGAATGAGTTCAATATGTTCTGATGAAACGCCGAATGTGTTATGCACGGAAGTGGCTTTTTCTCGCATGTAACGGATCAAAGCACTGCTTCTTGCAGCAGGAAAACTCATTCCGGTACGAAGATTCTGCTGAAGGAGTTTGCGGTATTCAAACGGTTCCTTTATAAGAATCTGTGCAATATTCATAAGAGTCTCTGTATCTCCGCATTCACTTCCGAAACATAGCTCATCTACAACACCAAGCCCGTCAAGAAGGCTTACGCCACCTGCGGCAAATCCTTCCGCACTGGCCGTTGCTGTCTGTACCGGCATTTCCAGGATCAGATCGGCGCTTCCGAGAAGAGCCATCTCAGCCCGGAGATGTTTTTCCATAAGGGCAGGAGCCCCTCTTTGGACAAAATCCCCGCTCATGGCGATCACAATATAATCGGCACCAAGGATCTCCCGGGCATAGCGGATCTGGTATTCGTGACCTTTGTGAAATGGGTTATATTCTGCAATGATTCCAACAACTTTCATATAAAAAAGTACCTGCCGTTTCTGAAAATTCAAATCTTGAAATAAGTTCTTATATTATAATAATGGTGCTATTTTAACATAAGCAATGTAAAAAGTTAAGCGGCATTCGAAATCTGTTTTGCTGCCATAAACCCGAATGCTGCTGTCCGCTCTGGGCCCAGCAACACCCTTTGTGAGATACAGAAATCACGCAAATTTATAATTATGCGCCGAAATCCTCGGGCCATCTGTGATCTTTATCCACAAAAAACACATCGCAGAACATTGTCGGTAAACAGTAACAATTGCACTTCAAAAAATACGCAGTATAGCCATTTTCTGACAATGAAACGCTTGAAAAGAAAAGGGTAAGGGGGTATAATAAACATAGTGTAGTGCCCGAACAGACACTAGCGTTTTTGTTACATCAAGAAAGGAGCCATTTAATCATGGGATTTGTTGAACTGCTTAAAAAAAGAGCAAAAGAAAGCGTAAAAACAATTGTACTGCCAGAGACAGAGGATATGAGAACTCTTGAGGCAACTGACAAGATTCTGAAAGAGGGAGTTGCAAAGATCATCCTCATCGGTAATGAGGAAGAGATCAACAAGAAAGCTGCAGAGGGCGGCTTTGATATTTCCGGTGCACAGATCGTAGATCCGGAGAAATCTGACAGAACTCAGGCATATATTGATAAATTTGTAGAGCTGAGAGCAAAGAAGGGAATGACACCTGAGAAAGCGAAAGAGATCCTTCATACTCAGTACCCATACTATGGCGTAATGATGGTTAAGATGGGGGATGCAGACGGTATGGTATCCGGTGCATGCCATTCTACAGCAGATACACTTCGTCCATGCCTTCAGATCCTGAAGACAAAACCGGGAACCAAGCTTGTATCCGCATTCTTCCTGATCGTTGTTCCGGATTGCGAGTATGGTGCAAACGGTGCATTCGTATTTGCTGATTCCGGTCTGAACCAGAACCCGACTCCGGATGAGCTTTCTGCGATCGCAGCATCTTCTGCTGAGTCCTTTAAGCTTCTTGTTCAGGAGGAGCCGATCGTAGCTATGCTTTCCCACTCCACTAAGGGAAGTGCAAAGCATCCTGACGTAGATAAAGTCGTAGAGGCTACAAGAATTGCCAAAGAGGAGCATCCGGAGCTTAAACTTGACGGAGAGTTCCAGCTTGATGCAGCTATCGTTCCAAGCGTAGGCGCATCCAAAGCACCGGGAAGCGAAGTAGCAGGTAAAGCTAACGTACTGGTATTCCCTGACCTTGATGCAGGTAACATCGGATACAAGCTTGCTCAGCGTCTTGGTAAAGCAGAAGCATACGGACCTGTTACACAGGGTATCGCAAAACCTGTAAACGACCTGTCTCGCGGATGCTCTGCAGATGATATCGTAGGTGTTGTAGCGATCACAGCAGTACAGTGCCAGGCAGAGGATAAATAATTATTAAAAGATCAGGAGAGTTAAATCATGAACGTATTAGTTATCAACTGTGGAAGTTCTTCATTAAAATATCAGTTAATCGATTCTGAGACAGAGAATGTACTTGCAAAGGGTCTCTGCGAGAGAATCGGTATTGACGGAAGACTGGTATATCAGAAAGCCGGATGTGACAAAGAGATCACAGAGGCAGCTATGCCAACACATAAAGAAGCAATCCAGATGGTACTGGATGCTCTTACAAACGATAAAACAGGTGCGATCGGAAGCCTTAAAGAGGTTAATGCGATTGGACATCGTGTCGTACACGGAGGCGAGAAATTTGCTTCTTCTGCAGTGATCACAGACGAGATGATCAAAGCAGTAGAAGAGTGCAATGACCTTGCACCGCTCCACAACCCGGCTAACCTCATTGGTATCCGTGTATGTGCAGAGCTTATGCCAGGCGTACCACAGGTAGGCGTATTTGATACCGCTTTCCATCAGACAATGCCTGCTAAAGCATATCTCTATGGACTTCCGCTTGACTTCTACAAGAAATATAAAGTAAGAAGATACGGTTTCCACGGAACATCCCACAGCTTCGTATCCAAGAGAGCTGTTGATTTCCTTGGCCTTGACAAAGACAACTCCAAAGTTATCGTCTGCCACCTTGGAAACGGATCTTCCATCAGCGCAGTTGTAAATGGCAAATGTGTAGATACAACAATGGGTCTTACACCACTTGAAGGTGTTGTTATGGGAACTCGTTCCGGTAACATCGATCCGGCTATCATGGAGTTCATTGCTAAGAAAGAGAACCTGGACATTGAGGGCGTTATGAATGTACTCAACAAGAAATCTGGTCTTCTCGGACTTTCCGGCGGACTTTCCAGCGACTTCCGTGACCTCAACGAGGCAGCTGAAGGCGGAAACGAGGATGCAGCTAATGCCATCGACGTTCTCTGCTATAGCATCGCTAAATTCGTAGGCGGATATGTTGCAGCAATGAATGGTGTTGACGCGATCGTCTTCACAGCAGGTATCGGTGAGAATGCGATCCCGGTACGTGAGAAGGTTGTCAGCTATCTCGGATACCTTGGCGTAACACTTGACAAAGATGCTAACGGACATCGTGGCGAGGAAATCGTGATCTCCACACCGGACTCCAAGGTTAAGGTTGCAGTTATCCCGACAAACGAGGAGCTTGCAATCTGCCGTGAGACTGTAGCACTGGTATAATCAGCTGTTTCAGTACCGGTACAGAACCGTTCGGGCATGATCGGTAATCAGGCAGAATTATATATTACTGTGGATCAGCAGTATACATTCGGGGGGCGGACAATTAAAGGTCCACCCCCGTAATTTACCCCGAATTTCTGATTAAGCCAACAGTAACAAAAAATTAAAAAAATGTAATATTTTCCCGAAAATAACGTTGACAAATCACAAGACCATATGTATAATGGATTGAGTGTGGATAGGAGAGACTTATGCAGATTCATTTATTAGACATTTCTTCCTGTGATGGCAAGACGATCCAGGAATCAGTTGCTCCTGAACTGGAGAAGATTGATTTTCAGATGGGAAGTTTTCCGGTACTTGCGAAGGAACCGGTAGAGCTTACGATCACCAATACCGGTGATAAGGTTCTTGAGCTTACAGGAACTGGTAAGATCACAGTGGGCATTCCATGTGACCGCTGTCTTGAGACAGTAGCCGTCGAGATACCGCTGGAATTTAAGAAGAAGCTCGATATGAAGCTTTCTGATGAAGAGCGTGTCAATGATCTGGATGAAAGCAGCTATCTCACAGGTATGAACCTGGATGTGGACCGGTTGGTCTATCTTGAGGTATTGATATGCTGGCCTTTAAAGGTCTTATGTAAAGAAGACTGTAAAGGTATCTGCAGCCGCTGCGGGAAGAACCTGAACGAAGGTCCCTGCGGATGCAAGGAGGAGCCTAAGGATCCCCGCATGGCAGCTATCAGTGATATATTCAGTAAATTTAAGGAGGTGTAACCTATGTCCATTTGTCCTAAGAACAAATCTTCCAAAGCTAGACGTGACAAGAGAAGAGCGAACTGGAAAATGAGCGCTATGAACCTTGTTAAATGTAGCAAATGTGGAGCACTTATGATGCCACACAGAGTTTGCAAAGCTTGCGGAAGCTACAATAAGAAGGAAATCATCAAAGTTGAGGACTAATTTTAATTAGACAGTCAATATATGATGCGAAAAGAGTCTGGTATGCTGAGATAAGTATACCGGCTTTTTTTATACTCTGGGGGGAAATAAAAAAATATGAAACAGAACAAGAATCAGAAAAATACCGCCGTGAACCAGATCACAGAGGGTGTGATCTGGAAGCAGCTTCTGATATTCTTTTTTCCGATCTTGTTTGGAACTCTGTTCCAGCAGATCTACAATACTGCCGATACAGTTGTAGTAGGCCGCTTTGTGGGAAAAGAAGCATTGGCAGCAGTAGGAGGCTCATCCAGTATGATCGTGAATCTCATCGTAGGTTTTTTTGTAGGTTTATGTTCCGGTGCGTCTGTAGTGATTTCTCAGTTTTACGGAGCGAAAGACCACAAAAACCTTAAAAAAGCACTTCACACATCCATGATCTTCTGCCTGGCTGCCAGTATTATTGTGGGAACAGCAGGTTTTATCCTGGCTGAGCCGATCCTTCACCTGATGAAAACACCGGCAGAAGTAATTCCCGATTCTGTGCTGTACCTGCATATCTATTTTGCGGGAACATTTTTCAATCTGGTCTACAACATGGTATCCAGTATCCTAAGAGCGGTAGGAGATTCCAAAAGACCGCTCTATGTGCTGATCATTACCTGTTTGTTGAATATTTTGCTGGATGTTGTATTTGTAGTGATCTTCCATATGGGAGTCCTCGGTGTTGCACTTGCAACAGTCAGCTGCCAGGCAGTCAGTGCCATCCTTGTAACCTGGTTCCTGATGCGCGCAGAGGATATTTATCGTCTGGAATTTCATGAGATCCGTTTTGATCTCCGGTCTTTGGGGGCAGTTCTCAGGATTGGACTTCCGGCAGGACTGGAATCGGTGATGTATAATATTGCCAATCTCACCATTCAGATTTTTGTCAATGAACTGGGGACTGACACAGTGGCAGCCTGGGGAACTATGGGAAAGATTGATGCGGTGTTCTGGATGGTATGCAATGCTTTTGCCATCTCAATTACCACCTTTGTGGGACAGAATTATGGTGCCGGAAAATACCACCGCATGCGAAAAAGTGTCCGCGTCTGTATGGTGATGGCATACATTTCGGCGTTTATTGTAAGCGGAGCACTTATTCTGTTCGCAAATCCGATCTACCATTTGTTTACAACCGATCAGGTGGTTGTAGACATTGGGGTGCATATGATCCGTTTCCTGATTCCGTCCTATGCTATTTATGTTGTGATCGGAATTCTTTCCGGAGCGCTGCGTGGTGCCGGAAGAGTACTGGTTCCTATGATCCTGACCTGTGGAGGAGTCTGTCTTTTACGTATCATCTGGTTGTTTGCCTTTGTAAGATCTCATCCGGGGATCGACAGTATCATGCTCAGTTATCCGGTGTCCTGGATAATTACTGCGGTACTGTTTGTCATCTATTATTTTCGGCGATTTCCAGGTATGCAGAAAAAGAAATAACGATATATGAAAAGGTGCTGATTCTGTGTAATAGCAGTGATCAGCACCTTTGTTTTGTTCGAAAGATGTCGATTTATTACGTATAGATTTGATTGCCTGAAAGCTGAAAAAGAGGTATTCTGGATGCAGATAGATGAAACATATGTAATGGGGATGACCAGATATGTATAATCTGCAAAAAACAATACGATATGGTTTTTGGTTGATACTTGAAGTTATTGCGCTGTGTGTCGGTATGATTTATAACGCGAGAACTGTACGGGCTGAACCTGAAGTGCAGCAGCCGGCCAGAAAGGTAACAGAAGTTGTTACTGAAAAATGGACTGTGATCAGTGGAAAACGTCTGGATCTGATCCTGAAATATATGGGAGATATAAATTTTGAAAAAGAAGGAATCAGTCTTCGTATCCCTGCTTCTGTGGCACAAAGTTGGAAGGTAGCAGAGAATGGTACAATACAGGCACTGGTACAAAAGGTTTCCAATCATTCATATGAAATAAAGATCTATAAAGGCACTCAGAAGATCACGGATATTCCGGGGAGCCGGATCATGATACCGGTAAAAGCGATGTTTCCCAACGGAGGTCCGGAAACTATGGAAATTACGGATTCCAGAGGAAGAAAACTAAAGACATTCCTGGATAAAAAGCAGGATCTTCTGATCGTTGACACGGACGAGACAGGAATCTTCTGCGTAAGAGGTCGGAAAATAGATGATATAGAAGAGAATCCTTTTGCAGTGGCAGTCCTGACGACAGCAACAATGATAACAGTGCTGATCGTAGGAATCCGAAGCAGATCCGGAAAGCGAGGTGACAGTCATAAAGGAGAAAAGTAGGCAATGGACCCTGATCTTTGGACTTACTGTGGTGTTATCTATGACTGCTTTTTTTATGATGTATCTCATAAATAATGAATATACAGCGAAAGGCGAGCAGCCCATTCAGGGAATCCTTTGTCTGGATGATAAAGATGCGGCGGCAAAGCTACATTATCTTGCCAGGGAATGGCAATATTTTCCGGGAAAGCTGCTTACACCTGAGATGCTGAAAAAGGATCCAGGATATTACAGTTGTTATATTTCGATCGGAGAACGTAATGAAATGGAACTGGGGAATAAAGAGGCTTCTACGTATGGATGTGGGACATACCGGATGTTTCTGATCCTGCCCGAAGAGGAAAAAATCTGGGCGATATCTATGGCGGAGGTTTTTTCCGCATACCGAATCTATATCAATGGAGAACTGGCCGGGGAAGTGGGGGATCCTGACGAAAAAACCTATATGGACCGGATCATGAACCGTGTTTTTACGTTTCAGGGATCCGGGGTTGTGGAGATTGTCATAGCAGTAGCAGACAAAAGCCATATCAGACCCGGAATCCAGGCTATTCCGGTTTTGGGATCTCCGGTTCGTGTAAGCATACAGAGAGGACTGCGGGTACTCGGAAGCGGCTGTGCCATTGCGTTCTGTATCTGTATCATGTTTGGGACTCTTATGGTACATGTCAGAACCAGGACAAAAGAATTTGCTATTTTTAATCTGGTCTGTCTCTGTGTGGCAGGATATTCGTTATGCTCCCTGGTACATAATTTTTTTCTTCTTCCCACAAAGCCCTGGTATGCCCTGGAAACTATGATCTATTATCTGATCCTTTCCTGCATGATCCGGCTTGAGGATTGTATTATAGGAAAAAAAAGGGGCATATATCTGTTTCTTTTGATCGATCTCTGGATCGTAGTAGCTTTCTTTCTGGAGATTTTTGCGGATATACTTCCTTCAGCCAGGCTTCTTTATGATGTTGTCTGGATCAGTGAGGCAGTCAAATGGGTGGCAGCGATCTATATGCTGCTCAATACTTTTGGAGAAACAGATTGCAGATATGGAAAGATCGTTTTGGTGGGAACAACGATTTATGCCTGTTCCCTTGTGGCAGATCGGATAGGGTATCTTTATGAGCCGATTTTGGGAGGAGGTTTCCCGGAGACAGGTGGGCTGATACTGACAGCTGCGTTTGGCTGTGTTCTGTGGAGAGACCTGTCAGAAGCATATAAGATCAGTCTGACTTATGAGGTATATAGTCATCAGACTGAACTTCGTCTCCTTGCCCAGAAAAATCATTACGACCGATTAAAAGAACAGATGGAAGAAACCAGCCGTGTCCGTCATGATATGCGTCAGCACCTTCGTGTTCTGTCTGCATTACTGGAACGTGAGCAGTATGGAGAAATGCAGAAATACCTTTGCCGGTATACCCGTGAATTCCAGGAACGTTTGACCTATCATTCTTACTGTAAAAATCAGGTTGCCGATGCGATCTTACATTATTATGAAGAACTATGCAGAAAAAACGGGATCGTTTTTCAGTGTCAGGTAGAGGCACCGGAAAAAACAGGGATCCAGGATACAGATTTTTGTCGTCTCTTTGGAAATCTTCTGGAAAATGCCATAGAAGCGGCACAGCTTTGTCCGAAAGGCAGTTCCAGATTTGTCCGTGTACAGATACGTACCAGAAATAATAAACTTCTTATAAAAGAAGAAAACAGCTGCACAGATCCCTTACGCAGAAATAAAACAGGATTTTTTTCAGGTAAGCATTCCGGACAGGGGATCGGAACTGCGTCGATCATGGAAATTGCGGCACGTTATGGAGGGTTTGCGGATTTTCAGTCTGAAAATGGCATTTTTAAAGCTGAGATATTTCTTCATCTGACGCAAAGAGATACTGAAGATAGGCTTTACGGATAGCAGAAGAGCCACGTTTCCGGATCTGGACGACCTCCCCGTTGTCCAGAAGAAAGCCTTCTTCAGAAGCTTCCTGTATACGGTCCATATTGACGACACAGCCACGGTAACAGGAGAGAAAATTGGGACAGTCCCGGATCTGCTCCTCAAATTTGTGAAAGGTAAGATAAGACCGGACCGGACCGGCGTCGGTATGAAGGCACACTGCATTTCGGAATGTATCTGCATATAAAATACTGCGCAGAGGGACCCGGATGGGAACCCGGTCAGAAACGACTTCAATGTAACGGGATGCCAGTAAATGCCTGGATTGAAAGGAATCCAGAATGGAACAGAGTTTTTCTGGCTGAAATGGTTTCAGAAGATAATAGGAGGCTCCTACATCATAGCTTTCCACAGCGAAATCACTGCTGGTAGTGACAAAAACAAGGATGCAGTTATCGGACTGTCTTCGGATCCTGCGCGCAGCTTCCATACCTGTCATTCCGTCCATATAAATATCCAGGAACAGGATCTGAAATTTTCCGGGCTGATAATCTTCAAAAAATTCTTCTGCGCTGGAAAAATGACAGATTTCTGCCCGGATCTGTTTTTTCTCAAAATAGGAAACAGCGATATTCTTCAGGGTTTCTGCATCCGTTGAGATGTCATCAATAATTGCAATATTCAAAATAATATAACCTCCGGTTTATAAAAGAGTAGTAAAAATAGTATATCATAACTTTTATGTATATCCAATATCGGATTTTGGCCTGAAATGACGTATTGTGTAGAAAATTATCAGGGATAAACGTGCTTTTAGCAGATATTTAAAATAAAAATGTCATATTTCATGGAAACTGTCATTTTGTCACAGGTCTGTTGTCATTTCCTGCTATTTTTTTTACAATAGCGTCAAAAGATACGAAAGGCGGTGGATATACGAAAAATAATGGCAGCAGCTGGCGACACCAGAAACTGTTGACCAAGATCCAGATAAAAAACAATCCCCCAAGAGGGCTGTACTTCCAGATTCGAGGTACAGCCCTTTCCCCTGTCATAACAGTGATTCTTGACGGAATCGTGGAAATTCGCTATCATGGAAATGATTTTTATATACTTTGGAAAAAAACGGAGAAAATGCGCATGAACATTCTTAATATAGAACATATCCACAAAATTTTTGGAGATAAGGTGATATTTGATGATATCTCCTGCGGCATCGATCAGGGAGAAAAAATAGGTATCATCGGTGTAAACGGAACCGGTAAAACTACTTTGCTCCGCGTGATCGCTGGAGAGGAAGAACCGGACGAAGGGCAGGTGATCACCCAGAACGGGATCCGGATCAGCTGGCTTCCCCAGACTCCGGAATTTCCGCAGCATATGACCATTCTGGACTATGTGGCAGAAGGCAAATGGCAGAAGGACTGGAGTACCGAAAGTGAGGCCAGACGCATGCTGAATACACTTGGTATTACCGATCAGAATATTAATATGGATAATCTTTCCGGTGGTGAAAAGAAAAGAGTGGCGCTGGCAAGGATGCTTTTAAATCCAGCTGACATTCTGATCCTGGATGAGCCTACCAATCATCTGGACGGAGAAATGGTCATATGGCTGGAAGATTTTCTCCGGAATTTTCGTGGGACGGTGATCATGGTCACTCATGACCGTTATTTCTTGGATCGTGTGGCAAACCGGATCCTGGAGATCAGCCACGGAAAATTATATTCCTATGCAGGAGATTATTCCAGATTTCTGGAGCTGAAAGCGCAGAGAGAGGAAATGGAGCTTGCCAGTGACCGGAAGCGCCGCAGTGTACTTCGGATGGAACTGGAATGGGCAGCAAGAGGCTGCCGTGCCAGAAGTACAAAACAGAGAGCAAGGCTTGACCGTTTGGAAGCACTGAAGGCGGGAAAAACCCCGCTGAAAGAGCAGAATGTGGAAATGGATTCCATTGAGACCCGTATGGGAAAGAAAACCATAGAGTTTCATCATGTAAGTAAAACCATCGAAGGTCGTCTTTTGATCAATGATTTTGATCATATTGTTCTTCGTGATCAGCGTCTCGGGATCATCGGACCAAATGGCTGCGGTAAGTCCACACTTCTTAAAATGGCAGATGGACTGATCTTGCCGGATTCCGGAGAGATTCAGATCGGAGAAACGATCCGTATCGGGTATCTTGCCCAAAACGTTCCGGATATGGATGGAAGACAGCGGGTGATCGATTATATCCGTGAGGTGGCGGAATATGTTCCGACAAAAGAAGGAAGGATCACAGCTTCCCAGATGCTTGAGAGATTTCTTTTTGATCCGGCCATGCAGTACACTCCGGTGGAGAAGCTTTCCGGAGGTGAGAAGCGAAGACTGTATCTTCTGAAGGTTCTGATGGAGGCGCCAAATGTTCTTCTTCTTGATGAGCCCGGAAATGATCTTGATATTCCCACCATGACCATTCTTGAGGACTATCTGGATTCTTTTTCCGGCATCGTGATCACGGTGTCCCATGACCGCTATTTCCTGGATAATGTGGTGAACCGTATTATGGCATTTGAGGGAGATGGCCGGCTTGTCCAGTATGAGGGCGGTTATACGGATTATCTGGAAGCAAAGGAAAGAAAGGGACAGTCTCTGGAAACGCGTTCAGATATGAATGGCGGTACAGTACAGGGAGAAACAGCTGAGCCTGAGAAAAAGAAATCCGCTGCAGATACCTGGAAACAGAACCGGAAACAGAAACTGAAATTCACCTATAAAGAACAGAAAGAATTTGACACTATTGACGATGACATTGCAGCATTGGAAGAACGTCTGGAGCAGATTGACAAAGAGATGGCTGCCAATGCCACAAATGCGGGAAAACTCCGGGAGCTTTCCGACGAGCAGCAGGAAATCCAGCAGAAGCTGGACGAAAAAATGGATCGCTGGGTATATTTAAATGATCTTGCAGAGCAGATTGAAAATCAGAAAGAGTAAAAGATATTGACTTCTCAGGCAAAACTCTAGTATCATAAATAACGGTACGTTAACCGGATAAACTGCAAAGCAGTTATTCGGTTATGAGTAGGTAGCGAATGCGGATTTCGAATATCCGCTTAACTTTTGGTACTCTGCAATGAAAATCCTTATACGGATGTGTATGAGGATTTTCACTACAGTGTACCATATGCATTCCGAAAAGATTTCGGACAGAGAAAGGACAACATATGTCAGAAATGGTAAAAGTCGTTGTAGATGCAATGGGTGGTGACAATGCTCCCGAGGAACCGGTAAAAGCCGCAGTGGAAGCTGTGAAAGAAAAAGAGAACATCCAGGTCATCCTTACAGGAGTACAGGATGTGATCGAAGCAGAGCTTCGGAAATACCCGGATTATCCTAAGGACAGGATCCGTGTGGTGCATGCGTCTCAGGTGATCGAGACTGCGGAACCTCCGGTCATGGCTATCCAGAAAAAGAAAGATTCCTCTATTGTAGTGGGATTAAATCTTGTAAAAAAACAGGAGGCCGATGCCTTTGTTTCCTCCGGAAGCACCGGTGCGGTACTGGTAGGAGGCCAGGTGATCGTAGGCAGGATCAAAGGGATCCGGAGACCACCTCTTGCTCCGCTGATCCCTACGGCAAAGGGCGTTTCCCTTCTGATCGACTGTGGTGCCAATGTAGATGCGAGACCAGATCATCTGGTACAGTTTGCGCAGATGGGTTCCATCTATATGGAAAATGTAGTGGGTATTAAGAAACCAAGAGTTGCTATCGTTAATAACGGTGCTGAGGAAGAAAAGGGCAATGCGCTGGTAAAGGCTACCTTCCCTCTGTTAAAAGCATGTAAGGATATCAATTTCATCGGAAGTATTGAGGCGAGAGATATCCCGTCAGGTTATGCAGATGTAGTAGTCTGTGAAGCTTTTGTAGGAAATGTGATCCTCAAGCTTTATGAAGGTGTTGGAGCTACTCTGATATCTATGATCAAAAAAGGTATGATGACAAACATTCGCAGTAAAATGGGAGCTCTGATGGTAAAACCTGCTCTTAAGGAAACCTTAAAATCATTTGATGCCAGTGAATATGGCGGAGCACCGCTTCTTGGTCTGAAAGGTCTTGTGGTCAAAAGCCACGGAAGTGCCAAAAGCGTAGAAATCCGTCATGCGATCTTTCAGTGCGAGCAGTTTAAGGAAGAGAAGATCAATGAAAAGATCGAGGAGTTTATAGCAGCCGAGCAGAAAGCACAGGCAGAAGAAAAAAGCGAAAAAAAATAAAACCGGGATTGCCGGAAATATTACAGACAGAACAGGAGGCGAACAGTCGTGGAACTGGAAATGCTGAAGACCATCATCGAAAAAACTCTGGGAAGAAATATGGATGCCATTACAGAAAAAACTACCTTTGTGGATGATCTGGGAGTGGATTCTCTGGATTTTTTTCAGATTCTTATTGATCTGGAGGAAACTTTTGATGTTCGTATCGCCCCGGAGGAAGCCGAGGAGATCGTTACTGTCGGCGATGCAGTGGAGACTCTTCGCCGAGTAACGAAGGGAAGAAGAAATGGAAAATAATTTAAAAAAGCTGGAGCAGACTATCGGATACCAGTTTACCGCAAAATCTTTATTGGAGCAGGCAATGACACACAGCTCCTATGCCAACGAAAAACACCTTGGAAAGCTTGGATGCAATGAGCGTCTGGAGTTTCTTGGAGATGCGGTGCTGGAGCTGATCAGCAGTGATTTCTTGTACAAAAAATTCCGGAATAATCAGGAAGGTGAGTTGACCAAGAAACGTGCCAGCATGGTATGTGAAAAGAGTCTTGCCTACTGTGCAAGAGAATTCGGGCTTCCGGAGTTTATCCTCCTTGGAAGAGGTGAGGAAATGATGGGCGGTCGTAAAAGAGATTCCATCGTTTCTGATGCCCTGGAATCTCTGATCGGGGCTATGTATCTGGACGGTGGATTTGAACCGGCACAGGCTTTTGTTATGAAATTTATCCTGAACGATCTGGAGGATAAGAGGATTTTTTATGACAGCAAGACAGTGCTTCAGGAAATGGTACAGGAAGGCGGAAATCATCCGGTGGAATATCGTCTTCTGAAAGAAGAGGGACCGGACCACAGCAAGAGCTTTACTGTGGAGGCGCTGATCAATGGAAAAAGTATGGGAACCGGAATCGGCCATACAAAAAAGGCAGCAGAACAGGCTGCAGCTCTAGAGGCAATACGCAGTATAAAATAACAGCAGGTGGCCAATGTATCTGAAAAATATAGAGGTGCAGGGATTTAAATCCTTTGCACAGAAAATAAATTTTGAATTTCATAACGGGATCACCGGCATCGTAGGACCTAACGGCAGCGGAAAAAGTAATGTTGGCGATGCAGTCCGCTGGGTTCTGGGAGAACAGAGCGCCAAGCAGCTTCGAGGCGGGAATATGCAGGATGTTATCTTTTCAGGAACGGAGCTTCGCAAGCCTCTGAGCTTTGCGTCCGTGGCTATTACACTTGATAACAGTGATCACAAGCTCCCGGTGGATTTTGAAGAAGTAACCGTTACCAGAAGACTGTATCGTTCCGGTGAGAGCGAATACCGCATCAACGGCAGCTCCTGTCGTTTAAAGGACATCAATGAGATGTTCTATGATACCGGTATCGGAAAAGAAGGATATTCCATCATCGGACAGGGTCAGATCGATAAGATCTTAAGTGGAAAACCCGAAGAACGCCGAGAGCTTTTTGACGAGGCAGCCGGGATCGTCAAATTTAAAAGACGAAAAAATACCACACTGAAGAAGCTTGAGGAAGAACAACAGAATCTGGTCCGTGTCACGGACATCTTAAGTGAGCTGACCAAGCAGCTGGAACCGCTGGAACGTCAGTCTGAGACTGCAAAAATATATCTGGCAAAAAGAGAAAATCTGAAAGAGCTGGATATAAATATGTTCCTCCTGGAATATGAACACACCGGAAATCTGATCCGCGAGCTGGAAGAAAAAACCAGGATCGCAGAAAATCAGTTAAAAGAAGCCCAGGATGCTCATAGTCGTACCAAGGATGAATATGAACGTCTGGAAAAAATACTGGAAGAGCTGAATGAGCGGATGGAGGCGTTGCGGGAAGAAAGCCGGGATCGTGCTATCCGTAAACAACAGCTGTCCGGTGAGATCAATGTTCTTCATGAACAGATCCTGGCAGGAGAGCAGAATGACAGTCATTATCGCAGCCGTCTTTTAGCAGTTCAGGAAGATACGG
The DNA here is from genome assembly GCF_003479245.1 of Ruminococcus sp. AF17-12. NCBI lineage: Bacteria > Bacillati > Bacillota > Clostridia > Eubacteriales > Oscillospiraceae > Ruminococcus > Ruminococcus sp. AF17-12. The sequence continues at coordinate 253,970 of NZ_QUGY01000002.1, read as the reverse complement.
AGAAAAAATCTGCAGACCAGAAGGCTCTGGAAGAGCAAAAAGCAGATCTTCAGGCAAATTTACGGGAGATCGACAGAAAACTTGCTGACGAGCAGAAAAAAATGGACAATATCCAGAGCAGCATCGAAGAATGCACCCAGGCAGTGGAAGATGGTAAGAATGAGATCATTGAAATCCTTAATTCCCGTGCAAACACCAAAGGTAAGGCACAGCGTTTTGATGCCATGAAGGAGCAGCTGGATATCCGGAAAGCAGGAATCAGTCAGAGGATCCTTTCCCTGAAAACCCAGGAAGAGGAGCAGCAGTCAGCGATCGATCAGGCACAGAAGGAATACGACACTATCACGAAAGCCATTCAGGAAACCAGAGAAGAAGGCAGCCGTCTTACAAAAGAGATACATGCCATTCAGGAAACCCTTAAACAGCAGAATACACAGCTGGAAAAGGAACAGACGTCCTATCATAGAGAGGCATCCAGACTGGAATCCCTCCGCAATATCACAGAACGTTATGATGGATATGGAAACAGTATCCGCCGTGTCATGGAACAGAAGAATCATGTTCCTGGGATCCGTGGCGTAGTGGCGGATATCATTCACGTTGAAAAAAATTATGAGATCGCTATTGAGACAGCTCTTGGCGGAAGTATTCAGAATATCGTTACGGATAACGAGCAGACTGCTAAGCAGATGATCGAATTCCTGAAGAAAAACCGGTATGGTCGTGCGACTTTTCTCCCGTTAAACAGCATTTCTTCAAGAGGCGAGTTTAATCAGAGAGGTGCTTTGAACGAACCGGGAGCTATTGGTCTTGCCAGTGGCCTGGTAACTGCAGAGAAGGAATATGACGGTCTGATCGGGTATCTTCTTGGCAGAGTGCTGGTGGTGGATCATATCGATCATGCTATTGCCATTGCCAGAAAATACCGACACAGTATCCGTATGGTAACGTTGGAGGGAGAATCCTTAAGTCCAGGCGGTTCCATGACCGGTGGAGCTTTTAAGAACAACAGCAATCTTCTTGGGCGTCGTCGTGAGATCGAGGAACTGGAAAAGAAGGTAAAAGAGCTGGCAGCCGGGTATCATGAGATCCGACAGTCCATGGAAGATAACCGCAGCAGAAGAAATGAGATGCGTGATGCTGTGGCGGCGCTGCAGCAGAAATTTCAGGAACAATCCATTCAGCAGAATACAGCCAGGTTGAACATTGAACAGCTGGAGAAAAAAGCGGAGGAGATCCGCGGCGGTTATACCAGGATTGAGAGGGAGCAGGAGGAGATCCGTCTTCAGGCAAGAGACATGCAGGCAGATAACATAAAGATCACGCAGGAACTTGAAGCATCCAAAAGGGATGAGGAAGAGCTGGAAACGTTTATCGAGACCCGGCAGAAGGAACTGGAGGACTGGAAAAAGGACGAAGCGGAGACTTCAGAGAAGCTGGAAAGGATTCGTCTTGACGCATCTGCATCCCAGCAGAAGGAAAGCTTCATAAAGGAAAATCTGCGGCGTCTGAAAGAGGAGATCGAAGTTCTTTCGAAAGAGAGGGAAGAAATTCTGGATTCTCTGGAAAAAGGCAGCCAGGAAACTGCAGAAAAGAGAAAGACGATCGACAAGGTCCGTAAGGAGATCGAAGGCTTTGCCGCAAAAGAAGAGGCGGCTGCAAAACAGCTGGAAAAATGGCAGCAGGAAAAGGAAGAGCGCACAAAAAGCCATAAGGAGTTTTTTGAAAAGCGTGATGAGCTGTCTGGCCAGATCAGTCTTCTGGACAAAGAATGCTTCCGACTGAAGACTCAGGCAGAAAAGATCGAAGAGAACCGGGAAGCAAGGATTTCCTATATGTGGGAAGAATACGAGATCACTCCGAATAATGCCTTGCAGTACAGGAAAGAAGAAATGAATGACAGGCATGTGATGAAGCAGCAGATCCATAAATTAAAGGACGAGATCCGAGCTCTTGGCTCTGTCAACGTCAATGCCATTGAGGATTACAAAGAACTTCTGGAACGGCATACGTTCTTAAGCGGTCAGTACAACGATCTTTTGGAGGCGGAAAAAACGCTGGAACAGATCATCCAGGAGTTGGATGAGGGCATGCGGAAGCAGTTCACCGAAAAATTCGGAGAGATCCAGAAAGAATTTGATAAAGCCTTCAAAGAACTGTTCGGCGGAGGCCGGGGAACTCTGGAACTTGCGGAAGACGAGGATATCCTTGAGGCAGGGATCCGGATCATTTCCCAGCCGCCCGGAAAAAAACTTCAGAACATGATGCAGCTTTCCGGTGGAGAAAAAGCACTGACAGCCATTGCACTTCTTTTTGCGATCCAGAATCTGAAGCCTTCACCATTCTGTCTTCTGGATGAGATCGAGGCTGCACTGGATGATTCCAATGTAGGACGTTTTGCGGGATATCTTCAGAAGTTGACGAAGAACACACAATTTATTATAATAACACATAGACGTGGTACCATGAATGCAGCAGACAGGCTTTATGGAATTACCATGCAGGAAAAAGGGGTATCCACGCTGGTATCCGTAGATTTAGTAGAGAACCAGCTTACCCAGTAGCAGAGGGGATGAATCAGTATGGCAGAAGAAAAAAAAGGATTTTTTAAACGTCTGGTAAGTGGACTTACCAAAACGCGAGACAATATCGTTGCCGGATTTGATTCCATTTTCAGCGGTTTTTCCAGTATTGATGATGATTTTTATGAAGAACTGGAAGAGATCCTGATCATGGGAGATATCGGCATTAACGCAACCACCTCCATTCTGGAGCATTTAAAGGAGCAGGTTGCTGAGCAGCATATCAAGGAGCCGTCCCAGTGCAAACAGCTTCTGATCGACAGCATCAAAAAACAGATGCAGGTAGAAAGCACAGAATATGAGTTTGAGAACCGGAAATCCGTGATCCTTGTGATCGGTGTCAATGGAGTAGGTAAGACTACCTCTGTAGGCAAGCTGGCCGGTAAATTAAAGGATCAGGGAAAAAAGGTCATCCTCGGAGCTGCAGATACCTTCCGTGCGGCAGCCGGGGAGCAGCTGACACAGTGGGCCAACCGTGCAGGCGTTGAGATCATCGGCGGCCAGGACGGAGCAGATCCGGCATCTGTTGTCTATGATGCAGTGGCAGCAGCCAAAGCCAGAAATGCAGATATTCTGATCTGCGATACCGCAGGAAGACTTCATAATAAGAAAAACCTTATGGAAGAGCTTCGCAAGATTTACCGTATTCTGGAACGTGAGTATCCGGAAGCATATTTGGAAACGCTGGTAGTTCTTGACGGAACCACGGGCCAGAATGCGCTTTCCCAGGCAAGACAGTTTGCCGAGGTCGCAAACGTTACCGGAATCATTCTTACCAAACTTGATGGTACAGCCAAGGGCGGAATCGCAGTAGCGATCCAGTCTGAGCTTGACATACCAGTAAAATACATCGGAGTAGGCGAAAGTATCGATGACCTGCAGAAATTTGATGCAGACGCATTTGTAAACGCCCTCTTTGACGTAGAAGAAAGGAGCTAAATACAAATGCTTACATTAGAGAGCTTTGAGGAAGCGGCAGCAAAAGTAAAAGAAGTGACACAGGAAACAAAGCTGATATACAGCAGTTATTTCTCAGATATGACGGGAAATAAGGTTTATCTGAAGCCAGAGAATATGCAGCGTACCGGTGCATATAAGGTGCGTGGCGCATATTACAAGATCAGCACACTTTCTGACGAAGAGAGGAACAAAGGTCTGATCACTGCATCTGCAGGAAATCATGCCCAGGGTGTTGCTTATGCTGCACATAAATATGGAGTAAAAGCAGTCATTGTCATGCCAACTACCACACCACTGATCAAGGTAGAGCGCACCAAGAGTTACGGTGCGGAGGTTATCCTTCACGGCGACGTGTATGACGAAGCCTGCGCACACGCACTTGCCCTTGCAGAAGAAAAAGGATATACCTTTATCCATCCATTTGACGATCCGGCAGTAGCAACCGGTCAGGGAACTATCGCCATGGAGATCGTACAGGAACTTCCGCTTGTAGATTACATTCTGGTACCGATCGGAGGGGGCGGACTTGCTACAGGTGTTTCTACACTTGCGAAGCTTCTGAACCCACACATCAAAGTCATCGGTGTTGAGCCGGCAGGCGCAGCATGTATGAAGGCATCCCTGGAGAAAGGGGAGGTCGTAACGCTTCCTCACGTAAATACTATTGCAGATGGTACTGCAGTACAGACTCCGGGAAAAAATATCTTCCCATATATCCAGGAAAATCTGGACGATATCATTACCATCGATGATGATGAGCTGATCGTGGCTTTTTTGGATATGGTAGAAAACCACAAGATGATCGTAGAGAACTCCGGACTTCTTACTGTAGCCGCTCTCCGTCATCTGGATGTAAAGAATAAGAAGATCGTTTCCATCTTAAGCGGTGGAAATATGGATGTGATCACCATGTCATCGGTTGTACAGCACGGACTGATCCAGCGTGACCGTATCTTTACCGTATCCGTACTTATTCCGGATAAGCCAGGTGAACTGGTACGTGTTGCAAGTGTGATCGCTGAAAATCAGGGTAATGTTATCAAACTGGATCATAACCAGTTTGTAAGTACCAACCGAAATGCAGCCGTAGAACTTCGGATCACTATGGAAGCATTCGGAACAGATCATAAGAATCAGATCGTTGCAGCTCTGGAAAAAGCGGGTTGCAAACCGAGAGTGGTACGTGCTATACTGTAGGACGTGTTATATTGCAATAACTGAAACTTCTGACCGGACTGTTGCATATGATGTAACAGCCCGGTCTTTTGCGAAAATACCTACATAGACAGAAAGGACAGATAAATATGTGTGGAATTGTAGGATTTACAGGTAGACACCAGGCAGCTCCGATCCTTTTAGATGGACTCTCCAAGCTGGAATACAGAGGATATGATTCCGCTGGAATCGCCGTACGTGACGGCGGGGACGAGACGGAAGTGATCAAAGCCAAGGGAAGACTGAAAGTTCTGTCAGAAAAGACAAACGGCGGAGAGACTGTACCGGGAACCTGTGGTATCGGTCATACCAGATGGGCAACTCATGGTGAACCTTCTGAGAACAATGCACATCCGCATATGACAGACGACGGTAATATCGTAGCAGTCCACAACGGCATCATTGAGAACTATCAGGAACTGAAAAATAAGCTCACCCGTAAAGGCTATACTTTCTATTCTGAGACCGATACCGAGGTAGCAGTCAAGCTGATCGATTATTATTACAAGAAATATGAGGGAACACCGGTGGATGCCATCACACATTCCATGGTACGTATCCGTGGTTCCTATGCCCTTGCGATCATGTTCAAGGATTATCCGGGTGAAATATATGTAGCCAGAAAAGACAGCCCCATGATCCTTGGAGTGGCAGAAGATGAATCCTTTATCGCTTCTGACGTACCGGCGATCCTGAAATACACCCGCAATGTATATTATATCGGCAATCTGGAGATGGCGCGTGTGAAAAAAGGCGAAGTCACCTTCTACAATCTTGATGGAGATGAGATCGAGAAAGAGCTGAAAACCATTGAATGGGATGCAGAAGCAGCGGAAAAAGCCGGATATGAGCATTTCATGATGAAAGAGATCCATGAACAGCCAAAGGCAGTACTGGATACGTTGAATTCCGTGCTCAAGGATGGAAAGATCGACCTCAGTGAAGTTGGCCTGGAAGAAGAAAGCATCCGGAACATCCAGCAGATCTATATCATAGCCTGCGGCTCCGCGTATCACGTAGGAATGGCAGCACAGTATGTGATCGAGGATCTTGCACAGATCCCGGTAAGGGTAGAGCTCGCTTCCGAATTCCGTTACCGAAAAATGGCCCTTAACACCAACAGCCTTGCAGTGATTATCAGCCAGTCCGGTGAAACAGCAGACAGCCTTGCAGCACTTCGTAAATGTAAGGAAAATGGCATTCATACACTGGGAATCGTTAATGTAGTGGGATCTTCCATTGCACGTGAGGCTGATAATGTATTTTATACTCTGGCCGGACCGGAGATTTCTGTAGCTACTACCAAGGCGTACAGCACACAGCTGATCGCAGCTTATACACTGGCGATCCAGTTTGCAATGGTAAGAGGAACGATCACAGAAGAAGCCTACAGCAATTATATCAGTGAACTGCAGACACTTCCGGATAAGATCTGTAAGATCCTGGAAGATAAAGAGCGTATCCAGTGGTTTGCCTCAAAACAGGCAAATGTAAAAGATGCTTTCTTTGTAGGAAGAGGAATTGATTACGCTATCAGCCTGGAGGGCAGTCTGAAGATGAAAGAGATCAGTTACATTCATTCTGAAGCCTATGCTGCCGGAGAGCTGAAACACGGAACGATCTCCCTGATCGAAGACGGGACTCTTGTGATCGGTGTGCTGACCCAGCCGGATCTCTACGAAAAAACAGTCAGCAATATGGTTGAGTGTAAGAGCCGTGGCGCCTACCTTATGGGCCTGACCACATTTGGCAATTACAATATCGAGGATACCGCAGACTTCACCGTCTACATCCCGAAAACAGACCCGCACTTTGCAACATCCCTGGCAGTGATCCCGCTTCAGCTTCTGGGCTACTACGTAAGCGTAGCCAAAGGCCTGGATGTGGATAAGCCACGAAATCTGGCGAAGAGCGTGACAGTGGAGTAAAAAATATATATGGACTATAGAGAAAGCCTCAGAGTATGTATATGCGAAAATACTCTGAGGCTTTTTTATAAAATCTTTACGCAAAAATAGTTTCATGGTATCATATAGACATATGATGCTGTGAAATTATTTTGCTTTTCAGGGGATATTAAGAAGGGGTGACGGGTACATGCTTATGCCGGTAGTGCCAGAGAGGAGATTGAACTGAAACCAGAGTGCCCGGACAGCCATAGAGCAGATAAAGGAGAAAAATTATCCGGAGTCTTTACAGAAATGTACAGGGAATATCCTGGCTTGTGGGGATCAATTATAACAAACCAATCAACAGTGGTAAGCTTTTGGAGCTGCTGTCACAGTACAAATAATAAGATAGGAAAAAATATATGAAGAATACAGTGGTGATCTTTAATGCCGGTATCGGTGCGCTGACTCTTGGTTTTCAAAATGCCGGTTATGAGATTTTGAAAGCATATGAGCCGGACAGAAAAGTGATAGAGATCTATCAGGAAAATATAAGTCAAAATGTAACTGCATGCAGCCTTTCTTCCATAGATCCTGCCACAGTTCCGGACAGTGATGTCTGGGCTTTTGATCTGACGCAGTCGAAAGCAGAAGAGGTGTTTTATAGTTTGACCCTGGTGCAAAGAAGACGACCGCCGGTCATTCTTTTTGTTATGAAAAAGCAATTATGGAAAGGGTTCATAAAGGAGCACATTTTTCAGCTGCAAGAATATGGATACCATATCACGCATAAAAATATCCAGAGTTCGGAGGTTACTGCATTTCCGCTGCGGGAAGAATTTGCATATATTGTTTCAAAAAGAGTGAATGCTTCGGATATGATCATGCCGGTGCAGGTCCATAAGAGTAGTATCCTGTTGGATGGCTGGGTGGAAATAAATCCACAGGATTCCTGGTATTACAGAATTGATTTTGCGAAAGAGAAGATTGATGCTTCGCATGCCGGTGACAGCGTTTTGTGTTGGGAAAAAGGCGGTTATCGGGAATCCGGGCAGGTTCGTCTGAATCTGATAAAAATGCCGCTGATCCGTATCCATGGCGTCTATCATAAGATCACACACAAAGAAATAGCCAGATTAAAGGGATTTCCGGAAGATTTTCCACGTTCTGTGCCAAACAAAAGCCGGATGTACAGAAGCCTGATATATGCGCCGAACATAAAAGTGACAGAACAGGTCGTTCGCAATCTCTGCGTAGAACCCTATATAAATTCAGAGGGTGATGTGCAGATGAAAAACTGGGAAAATATGGCCCGCTTTAAGCAGCTTTTTGAAAAATACCTTACATATAAAGGGGTTTCTTTCCAAAGCGATGAATGGGTCTTTATGACCAGAATGTACAGTGATTCCAAAGAAATCGCTACACTTAAACGGTTGCAGAGTTATAGCCGTCTGGTTGGAAAAGCAGTGTCAGATCAGAAAAAGGATCTGCCATTACAAAATATCTGTGTAGTGGCGAATCTGGTCTCTGATGAGACTAAGAGAAAGTACGAAGAGGCGAAGCTTGGATATGTCTGGGACATCCGAAATGTGCTGTGGCTCTTTGAGGACTATCCGGAACTGAAGAACGAACTGATCTCGATTCTGAATTATTCGGTGGAAAACATAGAACCGGAGAGACCGGAGCCTTTTATCTTTGAGGAAAGCAGCCAGATGGAGAATACGGATCCGGAATCGGTTGCTGACAGCTATATAGCGCAGTTAAAAGTGTTGGAGACCGGTAGTGCAGCTTTCAAGAAATATGAGGAACTTTGTGTTTCTATTCTGAAATATATCCTTGGAGAATATCTGACTTTGTGGGAGCAGCAGAAGACAACAGAGGAAAATCTGTATCGTTTTGACATGTGCTGTAAGATCAAAAACGGGGTGACACAGGATTTTTTTGACACGATCTGTAAGTATTTTTCTACGAAATATATCGTGTTCGAGTTTAAAAACTATGAAAAGCCTATTACTCAGAGGGAAATTTACACTACAGAAAAATATCTGTACGAAAAAGCTCTCCGTAAAGTTGCGATCATTATTTCCAGAAAAGGAGCGGATAAACATGCGAAAATGGCTGCACGGGGAAGTCTACGGGAAAGCGGGAAACTGATCATCTGCCTGTCCGATGAAGATTTGAAAGCGATGCTCCAGATAAAAAAAGAAGGGGAAAGAACAACGGGAGAGTACCTGGAAAATATTTTGGATGATATGCTGATGCGCCTGGAAAAATAAAAAATTTTGTGAAAAATAACTCAAAAATACTCATTTCGAAGGCAGAGTTTTGGAAGATGATCCGCTGCCTTCGATTTTTTTTATTTTCGAAATAAATCTGTTGTTGTAATATGGAAATTGATGTGGCATAATAAATGGGAAAATGTTAAAAATAAGAAAAATCCAGATTAAGGAAATGTAAAGTTGCATTTTCAGGATAACATGGCTCCTGACAGATTATGACAGGAAGCGAGTATGACAAAGGAGAAAATTATGGCAATTTTTTCAATGATCTTATCTTTGTTGTGTGGAGTATCATTATTTTTGTTTGGTATGTCCCTAATGGGCGATGGTCTGAAGCTGGCAGCAGGTAATAAGCTGGAAGCATTTCTTTATAAGATGACCAATACTCCGCTGAAGGGTGTCGCACTTGGTACTGGTGTTACCAGTGTGATCCAGTCGTCTTCTGCGACGACAGTTATGGTGATCGGTTTTGTAAACTCCGGTATGATGAAACTGAAACAGGCGATCGGTATCATCATGGGAGCCAATATCGGAACCAGTATTACTGGCTGGATCTTATGTCTTTCTTATATTGAAGGATCCAATGGAATCGCCAGCGTTCTTTCCACAGCAACTATTTCTGCTGTTGTGGCTGTAGTTGGTATTATTTTCCGTATGTTCTGTAAGCGTACCTTACATAAGAACGTGGGAAATATCATGCTTGGTTTTGCGATCCTGATGACAGGTATGCAGATGATGAGTGGTGCGGTATCTCCATTGCGTGAGAGTCCGATGTTCATCAAGATGCTGACTATGTTTTCCAATCCGATCGCAGGTATTCTCGTAGGTATCGCTTTTACTGCGGTACTCCAGAGTGCGTCTGCAACAGTCGGTGTGCTCCAGGCTCTTTCCGTAACCGGTATCCTGACATTTGCAAGTGCATTTCCGATCGTTCTTGGTATCGGTGTTGGTGCTGCATGTCCAGTTCTGATCTCAGCCATCGGAGCAAATAAGAACGGTAAAAGAACTGCTCTTGTATATCTGATCAATGACCTGTTTGGTCTGATCCTCTGGTCAGTGATCTTTTATACCGTGAATGCGTTTGTACATTTTACATTTATGGATATGACCATGACACCGGTAGCGATCGCACTTTTGAATACGGTGTTCCGTCTGGCAACGGTTATCGTGCTGTTTCCATTCATTCCAAAGATCGAGAAGCTGGTATGCTGGCTTGTGAAGGATGACAAAGAAGATCTGGAAGATGAGGCAGACTTTGATCTTCTGGAAGAGCGTCTTCTGAATTACCCGGCCCTTGCTATCGCACAGTGTCACCGTGTAATGAACGGAATGTCCAAGAAGCTCCGTAAGAATGTCAACAGAGCCATGAATCTTCTGAATGATTATCAGCAGGATAAGTATGATAAGGTTCAGCGAAAAGAGGATCTGATCGACAAGTATGAAAGTCGTCTAGGAGAGTATCTGATCCAGCTGACAAAGAGAGAGATGAATTCTGCACAGACAAGACAGACTTCACTGTATCTGCATACGATCAATGACTTTGAGCGTATCGGTGATCATGCTTCTTACATTGCTCATATGTCCAATGAAATGCATGATAACCATACGAATTTTTCACAGGAAGCCTGGGATGAGCTGAATGTTGTTATGGAGGCAGTTCGTGAGGATATCAATATAACCTGCAATGCTTTCATGAAAGACGATAAAGAAATGGCACAGAGAGTAGCACCTCTCGGAGCTGTGATCACAGGACTTTGTGATGTACTGAAGATGCGTCATGCAGAGCGACTGAGCCAGGGCAAATGCGGACTGGAAGAGGGAACGGTATTTAGTGATATCCTCAACAGTTTCTGTCGTATCGCAACTCACTGTGCAAGTGCTATGGTGGCACTTATGAAGAGCGGAGAGACAGGATCTGATCTTCATATTCACGATTCTAAGATCTATCCCACAAACAGTGCGGACTACTACCAGTATTTCAAGGAATACGGACAGAAATATGATATTGGAAATCAGGAAGGCCATATGCTCAGCATGGAGCCGGAAGAAGTAGAATAAGAAATTCAGGCAGCGGAAATGTAGATATTCCGCTGCTGTTTTTGTTAGGGATTTGCCCTAACAATGAAAAAAGAAAGGGCTGTCGCACTAATTTTTTAGTGCGACAGCCCCTTTGTACTGAGGTGATTATAGTTCAGAGAACAAAATATGTCACCCCTTTATTTTTTATTACTTTTTGTAAAAAAACATATAATTGCTGATAATTACGAATAAGGGTTATCAAAATACAGATTTCATGATATGATAAACCTATCAGATAGCGTGAGACATATAATGGGGATATGTATCTCGCAGAAAGAAAAGGGAGGGTTTTATTATGGGTGAAAGTATGATCACATCGTTTGACGGAACGAAACTGTATCTGAAAAAAGAAACGGCAGCAGACAATAAAGCGGTGATCGTGATTGTCCACGGACTCTGTGAGCACCAGGGCAGGTACGATTATTTTGCGGAAAAACTTCATGAGGCGGGAATCGGAACCTATCGTTTTGATCACAGAGGACATGGACGGTCTGAGGGTGAAGAGACTTTTTATTCAGATTTCAATGAGCTTCTGGACGACACCAACGTAGTTGTGGATATGGCAATTGAGGAAAATCCAGATATTCCGGTATTTCTTCTGGGACACAGCATGGGCGGATTTACGGTTTCTCTGTACGGAGCCAAATATCCGGACAAAAAGCTCCGGGGGATCATTACCAGTGGTGCGCTAACCGCAGATAACGGCAATCTGATACGTGGTGTGCCGGGAGAAATGGATGTACATACGCGCCTTGCCAATCAGCTGGGTTCAGGCGTATGCTCTGTACAGGAAGTGGTAGACTGGTACGGAAAAGATCCATACAATAAACAGTCCTTTACAGCGGGGTTATGCTATGCGATCTGCGACGGACTTGACTGGTTCAAAGAGAAAAAAGCAGAGTTCCATTATCCAGTCCTTATGACACACGGCGAGAAAGACGGTCTGGTAAGTGTACAGGATACCTATGATTTCTTTAAAGAAGCAGGATCAAAAGACAAGCAGATGAAGATCTACGGCGGACTTTTTCATGAGATCCTGAATGAGTATTGTAAAGATGAAGTGATCGGGGATATGATCCGGTGGATGGAAGTGAGAATCTGAATATAAACAAATTGTTTTACAAGTAGCAGCAAAGCCAGGTGGAAACATATAACACCTGGCTTTCTTTTGCAAAGAGATTCTGTTACAATAGCAGGATGAAAACAAGAAGATAGAACAGGAGAAAAATAACCATGTCAAATATCATAGAAATCACAGATTTCAACGCTCCGGAGCTGGATGTATATGCCAGGATCTCGGAGATACAGCTTTTGAACCGGGCAGAACCGGAGAAGGGGATCTTTATTGCGGAGAGCCCGAAGGTTATTGAGAGAGCTTTGGATTCCGGGTGCCAGCCGATTTCTTTTCTGGTGGAACATAAACATGTTGAGGGTGAGGCAAAAGAACTGATCCGTCGTTGTGGAGACATCCCGGTTTATACGGCAGAATTTGATGTGTTGACGCAGCTGACTGGATTCAAGCTGACAAGAGGAATGCTCTGTGCAATGCGCCGGCCGGCGCTTCCTGATATAGTCGATGTATGCAAAAATGCCCGCAGGATCGCAGTTCTGGAAAATGTGGTAAATCCTACTAATATAGGCGCGATCTTTCGTTCTGCGGCGGCTCTTGGGATGGATGCGGTGCTGCTGACACCGGGGTGCAGCAATCCATTGTACCGCCGTGCGATCCGTGTCAGCATGGGAACCGTATTCCAGATACCATGGACATTTTTTGATGAAAAAACAGAGTGGAAAACGGAAGGAATCCGGTCTCTGAAAGCGATGGGATTTAAGACGGCAGCCATGGCTCTTAGGGAGGATTCCTTTGATATTGATGATCCTCATCTGATGGCAGAAGAAAAACTGGCAGTAGTTCTTGGAACAGAGGGGGATGGCCTTGCTTCGAAGACCATTGCGGACTGTGATTATACAGTATGTATTCCAATGGCACACGGTGTGGATTCACTGAATGTGGCGGCAGCCAGTGCAGTTGCATTTTGGCAGCTGGGAAAACGCTAAATATTTAAGAGAGTTCCCGTTTTTATGATCTTGCATTCCGGTTTTCTTCTTCCATATCCATCAGATGAAAAGAAAGCAACAGATACAGGATCTCGTTTCTGTCTGTAAGATCTGAATCCAGAAAAGCTTTGATCTTATCCAGACGATAAAGAAGAGTACTTCTGTGGATAAATAAAGCGCTGGCAGTATGAGAAATGTTCTGGTTGTGCTCCAGAAAACAACGTAGTGTTTCATAGAGATGAGATTGCTTTGCCTCATCCTTATATTTCATTGACAGAAGCTTTTCGTGACAGACCATGTAAGCAGGAAGCTTTTTGGTTGCCTGTTCCAGAATATAGGGCAGAGCGATGGAGTCAAAATAGTGGATACTTTCTGCGGGATTTTTGCGTTTTCCAACCTGCAGGGTAACAGAAGCCTGCGTGTATTGCCGGTGGAAATTGAAATGTCCAAGCATCTTCCGGCTGTATCCGGCGCTTAACATGCTGCTTTTGATAAAACCCTCGATCTTATCGGAAATCTCATGGATAGTCAGAGTGCAGAGATCCAGATTGATAAAAAGCACCGCATTTCCTTTATATTCGGTAGCACAGCTGGCCGGGATCGTATTTTCAAGATAATTACAGATGGCATTGAGGGTCAGATTTTTCTGGTCGATCAGCCCGGTCTGGATCAAAATACATTGATATATATGGGAAGAAAGCCACCCTACATTTGTCAGCTGCTGACTGACTTTTACATAATCAGCTCCGGGATCAGTCAGAATGGACATAAAAATCTGATGCAGAGGAAAAGCTTTATCCCGGCTGTGCATGATTCCTGTGGAAAGTGCATGGGATACCATCTGGGAAAGGTACTCCAGAACAAAACCAAACGTATCATCCAGGGGAACCTCACCTTCGGAAAACATCAGCCTGTATACTGCTTTATCATTATTGGAGATATTTACGCAAAGAGAAGGAGCAGTAAGGCCATTTCCCGGATAATAAAAATATCCGGTTTTATAAAAAGCCTCTTCGTAATGAGGATCCTGCTTCAGGCTGTCCACAATAGCCCAGGAATTTTCAGTGGAACCCAAAACAGAATTGGAAAGATCACTTAGATTCCAGTCTCTGGAGGCAATGATAGTAAAATCCATACCGATCAGCATCATTGGATTGGGAATAATGGAAGCTGTAAGATCCAGAAGCTCCTGGATAGATGCGTTCCGGAGACGGGAATCCATCAGGGACTGATTCCACTGATCATATAGGATAAAAATATCCTGAATCCTGTTAAAGACAATATTGACTGGAATATCTTCAGGGATGATACACATGTTTGGCTGAGTTAATTCGTAGTTCTGATAGATTTTTCCAATCATCAGGAACAGAATATTTTTGGGATGATGAAAAGTGAGCTGAAAATCCGGATCTGTGATAAGGTAAACACGCCCATCCTGAAGAGAGGTGTTCTTTTCAAAGCGGGAAGGGCAGGAAAGGGTGGGGAATGTATCCAGCCTGGATGTATGCATGGGAAAAGATTTCTGTAAATGATAGCAGATGAGTTTTGCACTGAGTTTCAAGGAAAATCCTCCCTCCTATATTTTGTAGGAAAAAACAGGAATAATAGCCGTGTTATGTGGAATTGTGATTCTTTTGATTTACAGTATAATAGAATCATAAGGAAAAAACAAGTGCAGAAACAAGCCTTCTATTAATAAGAAGCAAATAGAATAACAAAGGTCGGAAAAGCCTGCAAAACCCAGCAGAAAAGTGCTTTTCCGGTCTTTTTTTGTGAAATTCAGGAAAAAATAAATTTGTAAAGCAAAAACCCTTGACAGGTATGATGGAATCGTGTATGATAGCCAAGGTGATTACAGATGGAGAAATTTGTAGAGCAGACATTTTTATTTGATTTTTATGGAGAGCTTCTGACAGAGAGGCAGCGGCAGGTGTATACCAGTGTGGTATTTGAGGATTATTCCTTAAGTGAGGTTGCTGAGGAACTTGGCATCAGCAGACAAGGTGTGCATGATATGATCAGACGGTGCAATCGGACGTTGGAAGAATATGAAGAGAAGCTTCATCTGGTCGAGAAATTCCTGAACATCCGCAGTCAGGTCATAAAGATCCATGAACTGGCTGACAAGTACCACGCCGAAGATATTGCGGCGATTTCCAATGTGATATTAGAGGAGTTATGATCAATGGCATTTGAGAGTTTAACAGATAAACTGCAGAATGTATTTAAGAAGCTGAAGGGCAAGGGTCGTCTCACAGAGGCTGATGTCAAGGTAGCATTGAAGGAAGTTAAGATGGCGCTTCTGGAAGCGGATGTTAACTTTAAGGTCGTTAAGCAGTTTACGAAATCCGTTCAGGAAAAGGCTATCGGACAGGATGTTATGAATGGTCTGAATCCGGGACAGATGGTGATCAAGATCGTAAATGATGAGCTGGTCAACCTGATGGGAAGTGAGACAACAGAGCTTCCGATCAAACCGGGAATGGATCTTACCGTTCTTATGATGGTCGGTCTTCAGGGTGCAGGTAAGACAACGACGGTTGCCAAGCTGGCAGGCAAACTGAAATCCAAGGGAAAGAGACCACTGCTTGTGGCCTGTGATGTTTACCGTCCGGCAGCGATCACACAGCTGCAGGTAAACGGTGAGAAACAGGGCGTCGAGGTCTTTTCTATGGGAGATAAGCAGAATCCCGTGGATATTGCAAAAGCAGCTATCGAGCATGCGAAATCTAATCAGCAGAATGTTGTGCTCATCGATACAGCAGGACGTCTTCACATTGATGAGGATATGATGCAGGAGCTTGAGAATATCAAAGCGAATGTGAATGTAGATGCTACAGTGCTTGTAGTTGATGCCATGACAGGACAGGATGCAGTAAATGTGGCGCAGAACTTTTCTGATAAAGTCGGCATTGATGGCGTGATCCTGACTAAGATGGACGGTGATACACGAGGCGGCGCTGCGCTTTCTATTAAAGCTGTGACCGGCAAACCGATCTTCTATGTTGGTATGGGAGAGAAGCTTTCTGATCTGGAACAGTTTTATCCGGAACGTATGGCTTCCAGGATCCTTGGAATGGGCGATGTAATGAGTCTGATCGAGAAGGTGGAAGCATCTGTGGATCAGGAACAGGCTCAGGAGATGCAAAAGAAGCTGAAGAAAATGGACTTCGACTTCAATGATTATCTTACCAGCATGGAGCAGATGAACAAGATGGGTGGTATTTCCAGTATCCTGAACATGCTTCCCGGAATGGGCGGTAAGATGAAGGATATCGAGGGTATGATCGATGAGAAGGCTATGGACCGTACCAAGTCCATCATTCTTTCCATGACACCTCAGGAGAGAAGTAACCCCAACATTTTGAACATCTCACGCAAGAACCGTATCGCCAGAGGCGCCGGAGTGGATATTACAGAAGTAAATCGTCTTGTGAAGCAGTTTGAGCAGAGCAAGAAGATGATGAAACAGATGCCGGGATTAACAGGCGGCAAGATGAATATGGGAAAAAGAGGCGGCTTTAAGCTTCCCTTTTAATAAATAACAATAAATTTTCAGAAAGATAATTGGAGGAAAACAAAAATGGCAGTTAAGATCAGATTAAGAAGAATGGGACAGAAGAAAGCACCTTTCTATAGAATCGTAGTAGCAGATTCCCGCTGCAAACGTGACGGAAGATGCATCGCAGAGATCGGAACATATGATCCGAACCTTGACCCAAGCGTATACAAAATCGATGAAGAGGCAGCAAAAAAATGGCTTGCAGCTGGTGCTCAGCCTACAGAGGTAGTTGCTAAGCTTCTTAAACTTGCCGGAATCGAGAAATAATACCTGACAGATTTGGATCTGTGGCCTCAATGAGGCAGGAGCAAGGAGGTATGTAATGAAACAACTTGTAGAAGTAATTGCAAAATCTCTTGTTGAAAATCCGGATGAAGTAGTCGTTACTGAGACTGAAAAAGACGACGCGATTGTTGTTGAACTGAAGGTCGGACCGGCCGATATGGGTAAGGTTATCGGAAGACAGGGCAGAATTGCCAAGGCAATCCGTACTGTTGTGAAAGCGGCTTCTTCAAAAAGCAGCAAAAAAGTGATTGTAGATATTCTGCAATGAAAAAGAGACAGGAGCTGTGGATTCCATGGCTCCTGTTTTTACTCTGAAAGGGAGCAAAAATGGAAGATTTATTAAAGGTAGGAGTTATTACAACGACCCATGGCGTCCGTGGTGAAGTAAAAGTTTTTCCGACAACGGATGACGCAGAGCGTTTTCTTGATATTGAATATGTGCTTCTGGATACAGGAAAAGAGCTTCGCAGACTGAATATTCAGAATGTAAAGTTTTTTAAAAATCTTGCGATCCTGAAGTTTGAAGGCATTGACAACATCAATGATATTGAAATGTATAAGGGCCGTGAGCTTTGGATCCCACGTGAAGAGGCACAGGAGCTTGGCGAGGACGAATATTATGTGGCGGATCTCATCGGAATGGAGGTACTTCTGGAGAATGGGGAGAAATTCGGAGTGCTCCGTGATGTGATGGAGACCGGCGCCAATGATGTTTATATTGTAGATCGTGTGGATGGCGAGGAAATCCTGCTTCCTGCGATCCATGACTGTGTTCTTGATGTGGATGTGGAAAAAAATACCATGACTGTACATTTGATGAAAGGGCTTGTTTAAATGAATTATCATGTACTTACATTATTTCCGGAAATGATCGAGAACGGAATGAACACAAGTATTACAGGCCGTGCCATTACAAAGGGACTGTTATCACTGGAAGCGATCAATATACGGGATTTTGCATTCAATAAGCACCAGAAGGTAGATGATTATCCTTATGGCGGCGGAGCCGGAATGCTGATGCAGGCGGAGCCGGTATATCTGTCTTATGAATCCATTGCAGAACGTATTGGAAGGAAACCTCGCGTGATCTTTCTGACTCCTCAGGGAAAAACCTTCAATCAGGATATGGCAAAAGAGTTTGCCCTGGAAGAAGACCTGGTTTTCCTCTGTGGTCATTATGAGGGAATTGATGAGCGTGTTCTGGAAGAAATCGTAACAGACTATGTTTCCATTGGTGATTATGTACTTACCGGTGGAGAACTTCCGGCTATGGTCATGATGGATTCTATTTCCAGAATGGTACCAGGTGTTCTGAATAATCAGGAATCCGGTGAGACGGAATCCTTTTCCGGGAATCTTCTGGAGTATCCCCAGTACAGCCGCCCGGAGGAATGGCATGGCAAAAAGGTTCCGGAGGTGCTGCTTTCCGGACACCATGCCAATGTGGATAAATGGAGAAGAGAGCAGTCTATCATCCGTACAGCCAAATGGAGGCCGGATCTTTTACCAAAAGCTGATCTGACCAACAAAGAGTGGAACGAGGTCCGCAGGCTTCGCAAACAGTGGAAAGAGGAAGTGGAAAAATAATTATGAAAACATCAGATTTTTATTATGATCTGCCACAGGAACTGATCGCTCAGGATCCGCTGGAGGACAGAAGTTCTTCCAGACTGATGCATCTGTCCCTGAAAGATGGAAGTATCGAACATCGTCATTTTACCGATATATTGGATTACCTGCATAAGGGAGACTGTCTTGTGATCAATGATACCAAGGTTATCCCGGCACGTCTTTATGGTCACAAGGAAGAAACAGGAGCGCTGATCGAGATCCTGCTTCTGAAACGCCGCGAAAATGATATCTGGGAGTGTCTTGTAAAGCCGGGAAAAAAAGCACGTCCCGGTGCAAAGATCACTTTTGGTGACGGTATCCTGAAGGGTGAGATCATTGATATTGTAGATGAGGGAAACCGTCTGATCCAGTTCCATTATGAGGGGATTTTCGAAGAGATCCTGGATCAGCTGGGAGAAATGCCGTTGCCGCCGTATATTACCCACAAGCTGAAGGATAAGAACCGTTATCAGACTGTATATGCAAAGAATGAGGGATCTGCTGCCGCACCTACCGCAGGACTTCACTTCACGCCGGAGCTTCTTGAGAAAGTAAAGGAGAAGGGTGTGAATATTGCACATGTAACTTTGCATGTAGGTCTCGGAACCTTCCGCCCGGTAAAGGTGGATGATGTAGAAAAGCATCATATGCACTCGGAGTTTTATATTGTAGAAGAAGATCAGGCAAAACTGATCAATGATACAAAGAAAAACGGCGGAAGAGTGATTTCTGTGGGAACTACCAGCTGCCGTACCCTGGAGTCCGCAGCCGGAGAGGATGGAATCGTGAAGGCCGGAAGCGGATGGACAGAGATCTTTATCTATCCTGGATATAAATTCAAAGCTATCGATGGACTGATCACTAATTTCCATCTGCCGGAGTCCACGCTTCTGATGTTAGTTTCAGCCCTTGCCGGAAAAGAACATATTATGGCTGCTTATGAAGAAGCTGTGAAGGAAAGATATCGTTTCTTCAGTTTCGGGGATGCCATGATGATCGAATAAGATTTAAAATTACTTTTTATATAAATAATATCCCAACGGATCGCAGCATGGAAACATGCATTATTACAGGATCTGTTGGGATATTATTTTTTGTTATGCTATTTATTCTTCACTGTCAGAGCCTTCCGATGTAGCGGATGAAGAATCCGCGGCAGGAATCGCAGCACTGCGTTCCTCTATCTTGGATTTGATCCTGGATGCCTCATCTCCGGATGCAGGAGTTGGCTGATAATTGTTGTAGCCATCTGCGGAAGAAATAGAACAGGGAATGATATTGGTCACGTTATCAGCCTGTACGCCTTCTGAGGTGACAGTGAAGGTCTGCTGGAAGATCATGGTGTCCATATCACTTGGAGAACTGTTTCCTCCAAAACAGAAATTGCCAAGACTGTAGACGATGTTTTTTCCTTTATAGGTTTCGATTCCCTGGAGTACGTGCGGATGATGGCCGCATACCAGATCTGCACCTTCATCGATAGCAAGACGGCCAAGGGTCATCTGATTGGTATCAGGAACTGTTTCGGTCTCATTGCCCCAGTGGAAGATCACAACTATAAGCTCTGCTCCATCTGCTTTGACCTTTGCGATATTATCTTTCAGCTGCTGTTCGCGCCCAAGATGATCCTTCAGCTCATAAATTCCGACAAGACCAACTTTGATCCCCTTGATGTCCATAACCGCAGTATCATCATAACCGAAGTGTGTAATGCCCGCATTGTCCAGAGCAGTCAGAGTATCCGTGTAGCTCTGCTCTCCGTAATCGTGGCTGTGATTGTTTGCAGTGTTTACGGCTTCAACGGAACCGCTGGTGAGTATCTGAGCATATTCGGCGGGTGCTTTAAATGCAAAGGTTTTATCTTCTCTGGCATCGGAATCAGTGAGAGTTCCTTCAAAATTGGCGATCGTCAGGTCATCTGCCTCAAAGATGCTTTTTACATTCTTAAAGAAATAATCTTTGCCGTTGTTATCGTAGCATGCGTTCAGACTTGTGTCATAATCAAAGGTCTCATCGGTACCCAACGTGCAGTCCCCGACTACGCTGAGCGTCAGTGAAACGGGATCTTTCACAGCAGCAGCTTCTTCTTTTGCCTTTTTTGCGGCCTCCTCTTCCTGGGCCTTTTGCAAAGCGGCGGCTTCTGCAGCTTTCCGGGAAGAAATGCATGCACGTGCGGAAAAAATGATCACAAGAACAAGTATGATCAGGATCCCGCCAGCTGCAAGAAACATTTTCTGACGGCGTACCTGGTAATATCTGGATTTTTTGCTGATGTCATTCCTGCGAGTCCCGGTGGAATGTGAACGGGAATTACGGGATGCAGAACCAGAATGCTTCCGCCGTGCTTCCCGTGCTCTGGCGGCTTCTCTGCGTGCCTGCTCTGGATCATGGCCATGAGGCGGCCGCCTTTGATTGTCGTTTGCCATTCTTTTTCTCCTTCGTATGTAAAGATATCTTTATTATAGAAAGAATGGTAAGTATTGTAAAGAAAGAATCGCGGACTTTTCAGAAAAAGAAGTTTTTGATATAATAATTAGGCCAAAAGGCAGAAATATAAACTACAGGGAGATGGTGCTGATATGATATTATATATCGGAAATCATACAAGTTCGTCCAAAGGCTATGCTGCCATGGGGCGTCAGATGCTGAAAAACGGTGGAAACACGTTTGCTTTTTTTACCCGCAATCCCAGAGGAGGCAAGGCAAAAGAGATCGATCCTGCAGATGTGGAAAGATTTCTGGAGCTTTCCAGGGAAAATCATTTTGGAAAGCTGGTGGCACATGCACCGTATACCATGAATGCCTGTGCCGCAAAAGAAAATCTGAGAGATTTTGCAAGAGAGATCATGGCAGATGATCTGAAACGTATGGAATATACACCGGGAAATTATTATAATTTTCACCCGGGCAGTCATGTAGGGCAGGGAACTGAGACGGGAATTACCAAAATTGCGGAAATCCTCAATGATGTCCTTACAGAAGAACAGAGTACGACCGTCCTTCTGGAAACTATGTCCGGCAAGGGTTCGGAAGTAGGAGCAACGTTTCAGGAGCTTCGTGATATCATTGACAGGGTGGAAAAAAATAATAAACTGGGTGTCTGCCTGGATACCTGTCATGTATGGGATGGCGGTTATGATATTGTCCATGATCTGGATGGTGTTCTTGATGAGTTTGACCGGGTGATCGGCCTTTCCAGATTGAAGGCTGTTCATCTTAACGACAGTATAAACGGACTGGGCAGTCATAAGGATCGTCATGCAAAGATCGGCGAAGGTCAGATCGGCCTGGATGCACTTGTGAATGTGGTGTGCCATCCGGCTCTTGAGGGAATTCCCTTTATTCTGGAGACACCAAATGATGATGAAGGATGGAAAAGAGAAATTGCACTTTTACGAGAACGATATTCCATGAAAGGAGATTGATCCATGAAAAAGTTCAGATATTTTATCCTGGTGCTTGCTGGGGTGGCAGCGATGATGCTGGGAGGATGCAAAGATAAGGAAAAATATGATGAATCCGCTTTTCAGGATGACCTGGAACCTTTGAGTGAGGATGAAGTGGAGGCCATGGACCAGAATGGTGACGATGAGATGGCAGTAGCTGATGAAAGCGACCTGGAGCAGCTGCAGGATTCTGAAAATGCTGCAGGAGCAGGAGATACAGATGGGTCCGATTCATCGGATGCAGCAGACTCGCAGAGCGAAAAGAAACTGGATGAAAATGGCACCTATACAGATAAAGATGAAGTGGCCCAGTACATTTATGAGTATGGCCATGTACCCTCCAATCTTACTGCTGCAGACTATGATAATGCAGACAGTATGCTTCCGGTAGAGGAGGGCGTCACCTATCAGCAGTGCAGCCTCGATGATGCAGGGAAACAGAAGCTGATCTTCACTCAGGATGCAAAGCGCATTTATTACACAGACGATGACGGACAGTCTTTTGACGAGATCTATTAAAATCAAAAGAACAAAATAAGCCCCCGGATACAGATAAACGATCAGTATCCGAGGGGCTTATTTTGTGTGTCAGGGCTGAGACCGATCAGTGGACCAGATTTTTCATTTCAGCTCCAACCATAAAAGCTTTTGCGTTTTCCAGGGTTGTCTCCGCAATATTGGTCAGTGCTTCTACCGTAAAGAATCCCTGATGTGAGGTCATGGTCACATTTGGGAAGGACAGAAGACGCTGGATCGTGGAAGTAGGAAGAATGCTGCTTGACATGTCTTCATATACATATGCGGATTCTTCTTCGTAAACATCCAGACCAACGGCGAAGAATTTGTGATCACGGATACCTGCGATCAGATCATCTGTTTTGATCAGTCCACCTCTGGAGGTATTTACAAGGATCACACCATCTTTCATTTTTGCAATCGTTTCGGAGTTGATCAGATGCTCTGTTTCCGGAGTCATCGGACAGTGCAGACTGATCAGATCACTGGTGGAAAGAAGTTCATCCAGTGAAACATACTCCAGAAAGTCAAGATTTTTATTAGGGAAAAGATCATAAGCAATTACCTTCATGCCAAAGCCGCGACAGATTTTTGCCATTGCCTGACCGATTTTTCCGGTGCCGATGATGCCGGCAGTTTTCTGATAAAAGTTAACGCCCATGAGACCGTTCAGTGCAAAGTTGTTTTCACGGCATTTGATATATGCCTTGTGGGTGTGCCGGTTGGCGGTAAGAGCCAGTGCCATGGCGTGTTCGGCAACTGCTTCCGGAGAATAACCGGGAACACGTGCCACCTGGATCCCGCATTTTGCTGTAGTTTCCAGATCAACATTATTGTATCCGGCACAGCGCATCAGGATCAGTTTTACACCCTGGCGGTGAAGTTCTTCAATGACCGGTGCGCCGAGATCTGCATTTACAAATGCACAGATGGCATCGTAGCCGTGGGCAAGAGCTGCGGTTTCTTCATGGATATTTGCTTCAATGAATTTAATTTCAATACCTGGATAAGATGGAAGCAGCTTCTCAAAAAATTCCCTATCGTAGCTCTTGGTGTCATAAAACAAAATTTTCATAATCGTTGCTCCTCTCTGGAAATAATTATTTTCCGAAAAAATAATACCATAATAGTAGGAATTTGGAAAGTGGGGAAAGCGATAAAATTTATCAAAAAAATGGTTTTGTTTTGGAATTATGATATCCATAATAAATAAAAATTATACGAAATACAAAAAAAGAGAGCATTTTATGCACTGTCATCTGATGGAACAGATGTTGTGATACATGAAAATGCTCTCTGTCTGGATATGAGATAATTATTCAGCCAGACTATAAAGATCAGAATAGAATTCCGGATAGGAGATGTTGACACATTCTCCATTTTTGATGGAAAGTGTTCTCTCACAAAGCAGTCCTGCTACTGCAAAAGACATGGCTACACGGTGATCCAGATGAGAATCGATCTCTGCGCCATGAAGGGCTTTTCCACCATGAATGATCATGCCATCTTCGGTTTCCTGGATATCTGCGCCCATTTTCCGAAGATTTTCCGTCATAACCTGGATGCGGTCGGACTCTTTGACACGAAGCTCCTGTGCATCCCGGATAACAGTGGTTCCTTCTGCAAAAGCTGCCATAACGGCGATCATCGGAAGTTCATCGATCAGAGTAGGAATGATCGCGCCTTCTATTGTGGTCCCGTGAAGCGCAGAGGAGCGGATCAGAAGATCGGCAGTAGGTTCACCCTCTGTGGTTTCATTGAGGAGAGTGATATCTGCTCCCATGGCCCTGCATACACGGAGGATGCCGTCACGGGTCGGGTTGATCCCCACATTTTTCAGAAGGATCTCACTGTTGGGAACAAGAAGACCTGCTGCGATAAAATAAGCTGCAGAAGAGATATCTCCCGGAACCAGGATCTCACGTCCGTAAAGAGATGGGTCCGGTTTGATGGATGCTGTTGTTCCCTCTGCGGTTACATTGGCGCCAAAGTAATTCAGCATGATCTCCGTGTGATTTCTGGAAAGGACCGGCTCTGTTACACGGGTAATGCCGTCAGAGTACATTCCGGCAAGAAGTACGCAGGATTTTACCTGGGCAGATGCTACCGGAGAATTGTAGTGGATGGCATGGAGCTTTTTTCCGGAGATCTTAAGCGGTGCACATCCGTTTCCGTTGAGACTTATGATATCGGCACCCATTTGGGAAAGCGGAGTCATGATCCGTTTCATAGGGCGTTTCTGGATGGAAGCATCGCCGGTAAGCTCTGATACAAAGTCCTGTCCTGCAAGGATCCCGGAGATGAGGCGGGTGGTGGTACCGCTGTTACCGACGTCAAGAGTCTCTGACGGAGCACTGAGACCATGGAGACCTTTTCCGTGGACCAGGATCTCTCCTTCTGTATTTTCAATGTTAATACCCATTTTCCGGAAACAGGAAATAGTGGAGAGACAGTCTGCACCCTCCAGAAAATTTGTGATTTTGGTAGTGCCTTCTGCAAGAGAGCCGAACATGACAGCTCTGTGAGAAATGGATTTATCTCCGGGAATGGCAAGAGAGCCGGATAATTTTTTTGCTTTTTTGATTTCCATATTAGTACCTGCCTGTATTGTTATTTTTGAAATACATGGCAGCAGATCGGATATCTGCTGCCGTTTATATATCAGCGTTCGCAGATCTTGTAATTACGTTTTGTAAGAAGCACTTTAGCCTGCTCCAGAGCTGCGTCTGTATAAAATTCGATCTTCAGAACGCCATCTTCAAATTCTCGGTTGTGGATAATACCGATATTTTTGATGCTGACCTTTTCTGTTGCAAGGATGGTTGCAATGGTTGCAATGGCACCGGCCTCATCTGCCACATCGATATAAAGGACATAGGAGCGGGGGATCAGGCTGTTGTCTACAATGTCAATGGAGTCACGGTAATCCTTGGAGCTTGCAAACATGTCAAAGATGTTGTCGGCTTCTTTGTTGTCAATGGAACAGCGGATCTGGATCAGCATACGGATAAATTCATCCAGAACCGTGGAAATGTTTTTCTGATTTTCCAGACAGATCTGTTCCCACATAACCGGTGAAGAAGAGGCAATACGTGTGATATCACGGAAACCGCCGGCTGCGATCATTTTCATATACTGGGCGTCGTTATCCAGAAGATTTACAAGATTTACAAGAGCGGAGGCTACGATATGAGGAAGGTGGCTGACTCCTGCCGTGATGAAATCATGTTCTTCTGCAGTGATAACAAGGGGGATCGCACCAAGAGAGGAGATCAGTTCTGTGAAATCAGAAATTTTTTCCAAAGCAACTTCTCCTCCCGGAGTGATGATATAATAAGCATTTTCCAGAAGATGATCACTGGAATTGGAAAAACCGCTGCGTTCGGAGCCTGCCATAGGATGACCGCCGATGAAGCGTCCTTCAAGTCCGAGCTCGGTTACTTTTTCGTGGATAACGCTTTTTACACTGCCTACATCTGTGAGGATACAGTTCTTTCCAAGAGAATCTTTGATCTTTTCCATGTATTCCACATTAAATTCTACAGGTGCACAGAGAAAAAGATAATCACAGTTATATAACTGCTCATCGTCAATATCACAGATCCCGTTGATCACGTTTAAACTGACTGCCTCTGCCAGAGCACTTCTGTCTTTGTCAAAGGCAAGCAGGCGATAATCCGGGTGAAATTTTCGTATGGTTCTGGCAATGGAGCCGCCGATCAGTCCAAGGCCGATAAAACCTATGGTTTTCATAGTACTTCAGAGTCCTTTCAGGTTACTTTTTACTTTTATTCTTTAATAGTGTAAATCACGACTATATTGTAAAAGAAAGTGTGAAAAATGTCAACAAATGTTAGCGGAAACAGGAAGGCCATTTTTATAGCTGTTTACCGTAATGTTTTGCGAACAGGGAAGAGTAATAGAAAGTTACTGTTCATTGGTAATATTCCGCGAGGTGTTTTTTGTGAGCGAAGGTCACGGAAAACCCGAGACATACCGCGCGAATTTATGCGATTATCATAAATTCTGTGCATCGCGAAGCGTGTTGCTGAGAACGGAGTGAACAGTAACAATAGAAAAAGGCTTGAGAAATCGGAGATTTCGGACGTATAATATAATAAGAAAAAAACAATATAAGATACAGAGGAGAATTTATCATGAAATATCAGTCAGTAATGGATCTTCACACACATACCGTAGCCAGCGGACATGCATACTGCACACTTCGCGAGATGGCCAGGGCTGCTTCCGATAAAGGTCTTGAACTCCTGGGAATCACAGAGCATGCACCGAAAATGCCCGGAACCTGTCATAAGTTTTATTTCCAGAATATAAAGGTAGTACCCCGTGAAATGTACGGGATCCAGCTGCTTCTGGGTTCGGAGGTAAATATCCTGGATGCGGCGGGAACGGTAGATCTTGAGCAGAAAACCCTGGAGAAGCTGGACGTGGTCATTGCAAGTCTTCATGTTCCATGCATCAGACCAGGCAGCAGACAGGAGAATACGGAGGCCTATCTTAATGCTATGAAGAATCCGTGTGTCAATATCATCGGACATCCGGATGACGGAAGATACAATATCGATTATGAGGCGCTTGTACAGGGAGCCAGAGAATACGGTAAAGTCCTGGAGCTGAACAATCACTCCATGGACCCTGACTGTAACCGTGAGAATGCAGTAGAGAATGATACCATCATGCTGGAATACTGCAAAAAATATCGGGTACCTGTGGTTATGGACAGTGATGCCCATTTTGATCTTCTGATCGGGGAATTTGATCTTGCCAGAGACCTTCTGACTAAACTGGATTTTCCGGAAGAGCTGGTACTGAACCGTTCTGTGGATGCTGTGAAAAAGTATGTAAACCGGAAATTCTGAAAGATAGACGACTGTTCTGTATTAATTGACGGTAATACGAAAAACTTTCTGAAAAAAAGTTGTCAAAATTGAATAAAATACTTGAAATTTGCATGGAAATTTAGTAAAATGTGAACATATTAAGTAAGACGAACAGGGAGGTATTACATATGGACGTTTTCAGAACAGACCGAATCAGAAATGTAGTCCTATTAGGTCATGGTGGCGCAGGCAAAACAACACTGGCTGAGGCAATGGCTTATCTGGCAGGTATGACCAGCAGACTCGGACGTGTTGAGGATGGCAATACTGTCAGCGATTATGACAAGGAAGAAATAAAGAGACATTTTTCCATCACAACTTCTTTGATTCCGGTACCATGGGATAAGATGAAAGTAAATGTGCTGGATACACCTGGATATTTCGATTTTGTGGGAGAAGTAGAGGAAGCAGTCAGTGCCGCAGATGCAGCGATCATCGTTGTTTCCGGTAAGGCCGGTGTTCAGGTAGGAACACAGAAGGCATGGAATCTCTGCGAGAAATATAAACTTCCGCGTATGATCTTTGTTACCGATATGGATGTGGATGATGTCAGCTATCGTGAGGTTGTGGAAGAGCTGACAGAGCTGTATGGCAAGAGAATCGCTCCCCTTCATTTTCCGATTCGTGAGGATGGTAAGTTTGTAGGTTATGTCAATGTTGTGAAGCAGGCAGGAAGAAGATATATTGATAAGGCCGGCAAGGAAGAATGCCCGGTTCCGGATTATCTGACAGAATATCTTGAGAAATATCATGAAACTCTGATGGAGTCTGTTGCAGAGACAAGCGAAGAATTTATGGACCGTTATTTCGAGGGAGATACCTTTTCCGTAGCAGAGGTTTCCGCCGCTATTGCAACCAATGTACAGGATGGAAGTATTGTTCCGGTATGCATGGGATCACCGGTGAACCTTCGCGGTGTATCTAACCTTCTGGATGATATCTGCGGTTACTTCCCAAGCCCAAGCGGACGTTCCTGCAATGGTATCGCACAGAAGACTAACGAGATCTTTGAGGCCAATTATGACTTTGCCAAGGCAAAATCCGCCTATGTATTTAAGACTATCGCGGATCCGTTCCTTGGTAAATATTCTCTGATCAAGGTATGCTCCGGTGTGCTGAAATCCGATGATACACTTCTTAATGTAGAGAAAGGAACAGAGGAGCGTGTAAACAAGCTTTATGTCATGGAAGGTTCCAAACCGATCGAAGTTCCGGAGCTTTTTGCAGGGGATATCGGTGCCATTGCCAAGCTTGGCAGTGTACAGACCGGAGACAGCCTTGCAACCAAGGCGAATCCGATCCTTTATCCAAAGGCTATACTTTCCACACCATATACATATAAGAGATTTAAGGCAGTAAAAAAGGGCGACGAGGATAAGATCGCACAGTCCCTTGCCAAGATGATGACAGAGGACAGAACACTGAAGGTTGTCAATGACAGTGCAAACCGTCAGAGCCTGATCTACGGTATGGGTGATCAGCATCTTGATATCGTTGTCAGCAAGCTGAAGGAGCGCTATAAAGTGGATGTGGAGCTTTCCAAACCGAAGGTTCCGTTCCGTGAGACACTTCGCAAGAAGTCAGATGTAGAAGGCAAACATAAGAAACAGTCTGGCGGACACGGACAGTATGGTCATGTTAAGATGCGCTTTGAGCCATCCGGCGATCTGGAAACACCTTATGTATTTGAGCAGGTAGTTGTAGGTGGTGCAGTTCCGAAGAATTACTTCCCTGCAGTTGAAAAAGGTCTTCAGGAATGCGTTCTGAAAGGCCCTCTGGCTGCATATCCGGTAGTTGGGGTGAAAGCAACCCTTTATGATGGATCTTATCATCCGGTAGATTCTTCTGAGATGGCATTTAAGATGGCAACGATCCTTGCCTTCAAGAAGGGCTTTATGGAAGCGTCTCCTGTACTTCTTGAGCCGATCATCTCCATGAAGATTACAGTTCCGGATAAATATACCGGTGATGTTATGGGAGATCTGAACAAGAGACGTGGTCGTGTTCTCGGAATGAATCCGGACCACGAAGGAAATACCATCATTGAGGCAGATGTTCCGCTTCTTGAAATCTATGGTTATTCCACTGTCCTTCGTTCCATGACCGGTGGAAGCGGAGATTTCTCCTATGAATTTGCACGCTATGAGCAGGCTCCTAATGATATCCAGGAGAAAGAGATCGCGGCACGCGCAAGCAAGGTTGACAGTGCTGACGAATAAACAGAGATATTTTTTGAGGGCAGAATAAAGAGTTGACAGGCTGCAGCATTTGCTGTAGCCTGTTTTCAGATGCATTCGTGAATAAGCAGTCAGAGAAACGAATTGCGCTCATACAGGTTATTGAAGTATGAGCAAAAAAGAAAAGAGAGAGGACAAAAAATGTTAGTATGTGATTATATCGTGGAACAGATTGACGGAGATTATGCACATCTGAAGCGTGTGGATCAGCCGGAGGAGGAACTGAAAGTAGTTGCCAGAGCATTACTTCCGGCAGAAATCTATGAGGGCTGTGAGCTTCATTATGAGCTGATGCAGTATTCAATGAAATGATAAGGCTGCAGGATATCGCGGATATGGCAGGTGTCAGTCGTACAACCGTATCCAATGTGATCAATGGAAATACAAAACGGGTTTCACAGAGCACCATTGACCGGATCACGGCGATCCTGAAGGAGCAGAATTATGTTCCCCACATGGGATCTGTGATGCTATCCGGACACGGCTCAAGGATCATTGGAGTGGTTCTTGGTTTTTCCTTCATTCATGGTATGCAGTCTCTGCAGGATTCTTTTGTGGGAGAGATCACCGGAACGCTACAGGTCGAAGCAGAAAACAGAGGCTATTATATTATGCTCATTGGCGGTGAACGGATCGATAATGTGGTAGATATGGCATCCCGTTGGAATGTGGAGGGTCTTATCATTATAGGGTATAATGAAGAACAGTATCATCAGCTTTCCAGAAAGCTGAATAAAAAAATGGTATTGATCGATGCCTATCCGAAGGGTGGATATAGCTTTCAGAATGTAGGAGTGGATGATTATTCCGGCGGATATCAGATCGGGGAATATCTGCATTCCTGTGGATACCACCGGGCACTTTTTGTTGCGGAAACAGAGCAGGACAGTGATTATGCCAGATGGCTTGGATTCAAACAGGCTATGGAAAAAAATGGCGGCTTCTGCAGCCGCTCCCGCTATGTGGTGGTTCCCCAGGAACCCCGGCGTAGACTGAAAAAATATGAAGAGCTGCTGCCTCATTTTCTGGAGACAAAGGCACTGGCATTTTCTTCGGATTACACAGCTGTGGAGGCCATCAATTTTTTTACAGACAAGGGAATCCGGATTCCGGATCAGATTTCCATTACCGGCTTTGATGATAATTTTTATGCGCAGATCGTCAGGCCAAAGCTGACCACCATTCATCAGGATGTTCATCAGAAAGCAGTTCTGGCCTTGCGGAAGCTGCTTCTTATGGCAGAGGGAAAGGAACCTGCCGAAAAAAATGTAAAAAGCCCTGTCTGGCTTGTAAAGAGAGATTCTGTAAAAGAGTAGCAGGATCTCTTTTTTTATGTTGTGATGACTTTTCCTAGTGCCTCTCCGGAATGTGGTAGGAATTCTTTCGCCGGACAGTAGTGCTTTATTGTTAAAACTGCATAAAAAAAACAAAAAAGTTTGGCAGTAATTTAAGTTTCACGAGAAACCTGTTGATTTTAAAGGGTGGATAGGATATGCTAATTTCAGAATCAACAGAAAAAGGAGGCCATTTACTATGAAAAAAAACTGGTGGAAAGAAAGCGTGGTATATCAGATTTACCCGAGAAGTTTTAAGGACAGCAACGGAGACGGAATTGGTGATATTCCCGGGATCATAGAAAAACTGGACTATCTGAAAGAACTGGGAGTAAATGTTCTCTGGATCTCACCCATGCTGGAATCTCCGCAGGATGACAATGGCTATGATATTTCCGATTACCGCAGGATCTATAAAGAATATGGAACCATGGAGGATTATGAAAAGCTTCTTGAAGAAGCGCATAAACGGGGCATTAAGATCCTCATGGATCTGGTCGTAAACCATACTTCCGATGAACACAACTGGTTTATTGAAAGCAGGAAATCCAAAGATAATCCTTACAGGGATTACTATATCTGGAGAGAGCCGGTGAATGGAAAAGAACCGAATAACTGGGGAAGTGCGTTCGGAGGACCTGCATGGGAGTATGATCCTCAGACAGAGATGTATTATCTTCACCTGTTTTCAAGAAAACAGCCGGATCTGAACTGGGAAAATGAAAAGGTTCGTCAGGAAGTTTACGATATGATGAATTTCTGGTGTGAAAAAGGAATCGACGGTTTCCGAATGGACGTGATCAGCATGATCTCCAAGGATCAGTCATATCCGGATGGAGAAATGAATGGAGGATTATACGGTGATTTCGGTCCTTACTGCGTCCATGGCCCGAGGATCCATGAGTTTCTCCAGGAAATGAACAGAGAAGTTTTATCCAGATATGATGTGATGACAGTTGGAGAAACCTCTGGTGTGACTATCGAAGAGGCACAGAAATATGCAGGTGAGGACAGAAATGAGCTGAACATGGTGTTCCAGTTTGAGCATGTAGATGGCCAGGGATCAGAACATGGTAAATGGACTACCGAGAAATACGATTTCCGGGAATTTAAAAAGGTTATGATCAAATGGCAGGAAGAGCTTGCTGGAAAAGCATGGAACAGTCTGTTTCTTGGAAATCATGACCAGCCAAGAAGTGTTTCCAGATTTGGAAATGATAATCCTGCATACAGGGAAACTTCAGCCAAGATGCTGGCAACCTGCCTTCATATGATGCAGGGAACTCCTTATGTTTATCAGGGAGAAGAGCTTGGAATGACCAACGCTTATTTTACAGAGCTTAAGGATTACCGGGATATCGAGAGCATTCAGTATTTCCATGAATATACAGAAGCCGGTATTTATACACCGGAATACATGATGAAGTGCCTGATGCTGAGAGGACGTGACAATGCCAGAACACCGATGCAGTGGGAGGATTCCCATCAGGCCGGCTTTACGGAGGGAACGCCATGGATCAGGGTAAACTCCAATTATAAGGAGATCAATGCGAAGCAGCAGCTTTTGGATCCGGATTCCATTTTCCACTATTATCAGAAGCTGATCCGTTTAAGAAAAGAAAAACCGGTGATCGTTTACGGCGCTTTTGAGGCACTTTACAGAGATCATGAACAGATTTTTGCGTATACCAGAACACTTGAAGGAGAGAAACTTCTTACAGTCTGCAATTTCAGCGAACATGTGGCAGAAATGGAAATTCCGGAAGAATTTCAGAAAAATGCCAAATGCCTGATCACCAATCTCGGAAGAGAGGATTTTGGGGAGAAAGTGCCCCTGAAACCTTATGAGGCATTTGTTCTTTACAGAAATCAGGAGGATGAAAAATGATTAAAAAATATGTATATGGAGAGCCTTTTGAGACTGAGGCACTGACAGAAAAGATTGAAACAGCAGAAGGAAGACCAGGGTATGGAGAAATCTGTACAGATAATGGATTTTCATTTACATATATCATGGATGAAGAGGATATCGTCTACGGACTGGGGGAATCCAACCGTGGCATCAACAAGAGGGGATTCATTTACACCAGTAACTGTACCGATGACCCGGAGCATACAGAGGATAAACATTCCCTGTACGGTGCACATAATCTTATCATTGTGTCAGGAAAAGAAACCTTTGGAATGTTCTTCGACTATCCGGCAGCAATTACCTTTGACATTGGCTATACCAGAATGGATACCATGAAGGTAACCTGCGAAAATGCAGACCTGAAGCTTTATGTGATCGAGGGAGAAAGTCCCTATGATATTGTAAAGCAGTTCCGTCATGTGATCGGAAGAAGCTATATCCCGCCGAAATTTGCCTTTGGATTTGGACAGAGCAGATGGGGCTATACTACAAAAGAAGATTTCAGGAAGGTTGCAGCCGGGTATCGTGAAAATCATATTCCTATTGATATGATCTATATGGATATCGATTATATGCAGTCTTATAAGGACTTTACATTAAACGAAGAGAATTTTCCGGATTTTCCGGAGTTTGTGAAGGAACTGAAGGATCAGGATATCCGTCTGATTCCTATCATTGATGCCGGTGTCAAGGTAGAGCCGGGATACGATGTTTATGAGGAGGGTGTTAAAAACCGCTACTTCTGCCAGAGAGAGGACGGCAGTGATTTTGTAGCTGCTGTATGGCCGGGGGATACTCATTTTCCGGATGTATTGAACAAAGATGCCAGAAAATGGTTCGGTGACAAATACCGTTTCCTGATCGAGAAGGGAATCGACGGTTTCTGGAACGATATGAATGAGCCAGCGATCTTCTATTCCACAGAGGGAATGAAAGAGGTCAAAGAGCTTGCAGGAGAATTTGCAAAAGATACGGAAGGAAAGATCCATATCTGGAAGATGCAGAGTGCACTTCGCAATGTTGCAAACAATCCGGAAGATTATCGGAGATTTTACCATAATGTGGATGGCAGAAAGATCCGCCATGACAAAGTCCATAACCTGTTTGGCTACAATATGACCAGAGCAGCAGGGGAGGCTTTTGAACGGATCGATCCGGAAAAACGTTTTCTGATGTTCTCCAGATCATCCTATATTGGTATGCATCGTTATGGTGGAATCTGGACCGGCGATAATAAATCCTGGTGGGCTCATATCCTTTTGAACCTGAAGATGATGCCCTCCCTGAATATGTGTGGTTTCCTGTATGCAGGAGCAGATCTGGGTGGATTTGGCGCTGATACAACAAGAGAACTGCTGCTTCGTTTCTTGGCACTTGGAGTATTCACACCGCTGATGCGTGATCATACAGCGATCGGTACCAGAGAGCAGGAATGCTACCAGTTTGAAAATGTGGAAGATTTCCGTCATGTGATCGGTGTAAGATATCGTCTTATTCCATATCTTTACAGTGAATATATGAAGGCGGCTCTGAACGATGATATGTATTTCCGGCCGTTGGGCTTTGTTTATCCGGAGGATAAGATTGCTGTACATGTGGAAGACCAGCTGCTTCTTGGAAATGAGATCATGATCGCTCCGGTTTATGAACAGAACGCAAGAGGCCGTTATGTATATCTTCCGGAGGAGATGAAGTTTGTGAAATTCCTTCCGGATGGAACCATTGCAGAGGAGATCCTTGAAAAGGGTGTTCATTATGTAGAGGTGGCACTGAATGAGATTCCGTTGTTTATCCGGAAGGGAAAATGTATTCCGGTTGCAGAAGCAGCGGAATGTGTGGCAGCTCTGGATACAAAAAATATGCAGCTTCTCGGATATGAAGGTGCGGAGTATACCTTATATGAGGACGATGGGGTCCATAAGGATTACGACAGAGAAGAAAATTACCGTGTTCTGAAAAAATAAAGTCAGCAAAATGAAATATAAATTTCTGTGTTACATCATTTACGTTAAACAGTATAAAGAATACAGGATGTGAACAGTTGATAAACAGAAAAGCCGTAAGTATATGTGAAAGTTTCTTAAACATATATCTTACGGCTTTTGCTATTGCTGCTTTACATAAAATATTTTATGTAAAGTAATTCGCATTCTGTTTAAATAACACTTCAGAAAGATTTGTTTATGCTTCTTCCTCAATCTGGATAACATTTTTCAGTACAGAGCAGCATGCCATGTCACCGATAACATTGACACAGGTGGCGCCCATATCACAGAGGGTATTGATGCTGATATAAACACCAAGAACTCCGGCAGGAAGTCCGGCCATAGTTGCCAGTGCTGCGAAAGATGCGATAGCACCACCGGGAACACCTGGAGTACCAACGGAAAGCAGTACGTTTGCAAGAAGGATAATGATCATAAGAGGAATACTTACATGGATCCCGCAGGCGTTTGCAAAGAACATGATCATAAAGGACATCAGGATAGATACAGCATCCATATTAACGGTAGCACCAAGAGGAATGGCGATGCTGGTGATCTGGTTGGATACGCCCATTTCTTCTTCCATACACTGCTTGCTTAATGGAATGGTTGCGGAGCTTGAGCAGGTTCCGAAGGCGTTCAGTGCTGCTGGCAGGATCGCTTTCAGGAATTTCAGCGGACTCTGTTTGCCGATCAGCTTTACAGAGAGACCGTACACTACAATAGCGAAGCCAAAGAATGCCACATACAGAATGACAAGCTGTGTTGCAAGGGAAATGATCGTTTCAGTTCCGTTGGCTTCCACAACCGGTACGATGGTACAGAAAACACCGATGGGTGTAAAGTACATGATGGTTGTGATGATCTTCAGGCATACTTCATTGATGGAATCAATCAGATTCAGGAATGGAGTTCCTTTTTCACCGACTGCGATCAGTGTGAAACCGATGATCAGGGCAAACACCAGAACCTGGAGCATGTTTCCGTCAGCAAATGCGGCGATTGGGTTGGAAGGGATCAGGTTTTTCAGGGTGTCAAGGATACTGCTCATTTCTGTAGCCTGGATATCGGCTGTTGCCATCTCAAATTTGACTCCCTTTCCGAGATGGATCAGTCTCGGGATGATCAGTCCGCACAGGCTGGCAAGTGCCGTTGTGCAGAGAAAATAGATCATGGATGCTGCAGTGATCTTGCCGGTAGTACGTGCGTTTCCGATGGAACAGATTCCAATGACAATGGAACAGAAGACCATGGGAAAGATCATCATGTTCAGGGCGTTCATGTAGATACTTCCGATCAGACTGGTCACAGTGAGGACAGGTTCAAACCGTCCGGCCAGGAAAAGTCCTGTGAGGATACCCAGGATCAGTCCTGTAAAGATCGCACCGGTAATATGCTTCCGGTACCAGGAATAAAAAGATTTCATTTATGTGTTCCCTCCTAAGATAAATATGTATGGTATGTATAATATAGGAAAATACATGCAGGAAATTATATCATGTGAAAAAAGAAGCGTCAACTAAACCAGGCCAGGATTGCAGGTTCATGTATATTTTGATGGAAAAGGGCTGTTTTTGGATTTTTGTTTGACAAATACATCATAAGTAGTTAAAATTAATAGCAGTGTGTGAAAGCATTAAAGTATTAATACTGAGTAATTTGTCAGGAGGAATAAAAAAATGGCTGCACCTTATAACCATAGAGCCATCGAAGCGAAATGGCGCACAAACTGGGAGAAAAAGCCGGTAAATGTCAATGATGGCAAGAAACCGAAATACTACTGTCTGGATATGTTCCCGTATCCGTCCGGAAACGGTCTTCATGTAGGACACTGGAGAGGCTATGTGATCTCTGATGTATGGAGCCGCTATAAAATGCTCCAGGGTTATTACCTGATCCATCCGATGGGATGGGACGCTTTTGGTCTCCCGGCTGAGAACTATGCCATCAAGATGGGTGTTCATCCGGCAGTATCTACAGCAGCAAACATCAAAAATATCAAACGTCAGATCAACGATATCGCAGCGATCTATGACTGGGATATGGAGGTTAACACAACAGATCCGGAATTCTATAAATGGACACAGTGGATCTTTGTAAAAATGTTCAAAGAGGGGCTTGCATATGAGAAGGAGTTCCCGATCAACTGGTGCCCTTCCTGTAAGACAGGTCTTGCAAATGAAGAGGTTGTAAACGGATGCTGCGAGCGTTGTGGCACTCCGGTTACCAAAAAGAACCTCCGTCAGTGGATGCTCCGCATCACAAAATATGCAGACAGACTTTTAAGTGATCTGGATAAACTGGACTGGCCGGAGAAGGTTAAAAAGATGCAGACAGACTGGATCGGCAAATCCTACGGCGCAGAGGTCGATTTCCCGGTTGAGGGAAGAGAAGAGAAGATCACGGTCTATACAACAAGACCGGATACTCTTCATGGAGCAACATTCATGGTACTTGCACCGGAGCATGCTCTTGCAAAATCTCTTGCAACAGACGAGACAAGAGAGGCTGTAGAGAAATATATCTTTGACGCTTCCATGAAATCCAATGTAGACCGTCTTCAGGATAAAGAGAAGACCGGTGTGTTCACAGGTACTTATGCGATCAATCCGCTGAACGGTGAGAAGCTTCCAATCTGGCTTTCTGACTATGTACTTGCTGATTATGGTACAGGTGCTATCATGTGTGTACCTGCTCATGATGACCGTGACTTTGAGTTCGCAAAGAAATTCGATATTCCGATCATCCAGGTTATCGCAAAAGATGGTAAAGAAATTCAGAATATGACAGAAGCTTACACAGAGGCTTCCGGAACCATGATCAACTCCGGTGAGTGGAACGGAATGGAATCTTCCGTACTGAAGAAGGAAGCACCGCATATCATCGAGAAGCTGGGTATCGGACGTAAGACTGTCAACTACAAACTGAGAGACTGGGTATTTTCCCGTCAGCGTTACTGGGGTGAGCCGATCCCGATCGTACACTGCCCGAAATGCGGTGCGGTACCGGTACCGGAGGATCAGCTTCCGTTAAGACTTCCGGAGGTAGAAAGCTACCAGCCGACAGGAACCGGAGAGTCACCGCTTGCAGCTATTGACGAGTGGGTAAATACCACATGCCCATGCTGTGGTGCTCCCGCAAAACGTGAGACAAACACCATGCCTCAGTGGGCAGGATCTTCCTGGTATTTCCTCCGTTATGTAGATAATAAGAATAATAAAGAACTGGTTTCCAAAGAGAAAGCTGATAAATATCTGCCGGTAGATATGTATATCGGTGGTGTAGAGCATGCTGTTCTTCATCTTCTGTACTCCAGATTCTACACCAAGTTCCTGTATGATATCGGAGCTATTGATTTCGATGAGCCGTTTGTCAAGCTGTTCAATCAGGGTATGATCACAGGTAAAAACGGAATCAAGATGAGTAAATCCAAAGGAAATGTTATTTCACCGGATGATCTTGTAAATGATTACGGATGTGATTCCTTACGTATGTATGAGCTGTTCGTAGGACCGCCGGAACTGGATGCAGAATGGGATGACAGAGGAATCGATGGTGTATCCAGATTCCTGAAACGTTTCTGGAATCTGGCTCTTGACAGCATTGAGAAAGATATCCCGGCTACCAAAGAGATGGAGAAGACCCGTCATAAGATGGTATACGATATCACCAGCAGACTTGAGGCCTTCAGCCTGAATACCGTAGTGTCCGGATTTATGGAATACACAAACAAGCTGATCGCTATCGCAAAGCAGAACGACGGCGCTGTTGACAAAGAAACCATCAAGACAGTTACCATTCTTCTTGCGCCATTTGTTCCTCATATTGCAGAGGAGATCTGGGAGAAGCTTGGTCATGAGGATTCCATTTTCCATGCACAGTGGCCGGCTCACGATGAGGAGCTTATGAAGGATGATGAGATCGAGGTTCCGGTTCAGATCAACGGCAAGACCAAGGCTGTTATCAGTATTCCGGCAGAAATCTCCAAAGAAGATGCGATTGCCGAAGGAAAGAAGGCAGTTGCAGATAAGATTTCCGGAAATATCATCAAAGAAATTTACGTACCGAAGAAGATCATCAATATCGTAGTAAAGTAATAAGATAAATCAAAAACACCCGAAGCAGGGCGGAAGATATTTCTGCCTTTGCCAGGGTGTTTTTTATATGGATAAACATCGTAAAATCGGTAAGTATGCACAAAAATAACGAATGTTATTTAGAATAAATGCCAATAATATTTAGGCATTTTAACAGATTTGCCTAGTTTTTGGTCATGCCAATTATATTGTCTATTGTTATTCAAATGGAAAAAACGTACAGTAACACCATGAGTCAGGCAAAGATAGTAAGAAAGCTTTGGTACTCGAAATGCAGTGTGACGGAATGAAGATGTCCGTTTAGCTAGATTGCATATTTACATTGAGAGAAATAAGGAGAGATAGTATGAGCGCAATGAACACACTTAAGAAATTCGGACTTGAACAGGCATTCAATTATGTTTATAAAGATCCGGATAAGAATTTTATCAAGATCATGGACTGGGCAGATAAATTTTCCGGTGGTGGATTTCCTACACAGAGAGCAATGATCCGCGCAGCCATTTCTAATCCGGAACATCCGTATTATCCGTTTATTCATAGATTGGTAACTGATATTGATCCGCATGTTATGAAAACTCTGGTTGCAAACTTCTTTATCAATGCAAATCTTGCAGGCTGGAAGAAACAGGATGAATGCCGTGAGAAATATGGCTGTAATATCCCGTGGGCAATCCTTCTTGACCCAACAAGTGCATGTAACCTGCACTGTACAGGATGCTGGGCAGCAGAGTATGGAAACAAGCTGAACCTCACCTACGATGAGATCGATGACATCATCCGCCAGGGTAAGGAGCTTGGCGTTTATATGTATATTTACACAGGCGGAGAGCCACTTGTAAGAAAAAAGGATCTGATCCGTCTTTGCGAGAAACATAATGACTGTATCTTCCTTTCCTTCACAAATGCAACACTGATCGATGAGGATTTTGCAAATGATATGCTTCGGGTAGGAAACTTTGTTCCTGCAATTTCACTGGAAGGATTTGAGACTGCAACAGATGGCAGAAGAGGAAATGGTGTATACCAGAAGGTTATCAAGGCCATCAATCTTCTCAGAGAGAAGAAGCTTGTATTTGGTATCTCTGCATGTTATACGAGTGCAAATTTCGAGTCTATCACATCAGAGGCATTTTACGACAGCCTGATCGATCTTGGAGCGTACTTTATCTGGTATTTCCATTATATGCCGGTTGGAAATGATGCAGCACCGGAGCTGCTTCCTACTCCTGCACAGAGAAGAGAAACCTATGAGCGTATCCGTAAATACCGTGCAACAAAGCCGTTGTTTGCCATGGATTTCCAGAATGATGCAGAGTTTGTGGGAGGATGTATTGCAGGCGGCCGTCGCTATCTGCATATCAATGCAAACGGCGATATCGATCCATGTGTGTTTATCCATTATTCTGATTCCAATATCCGCGAGAAAACACTTCTGGAAGCACTGCAGTCTCCGATGATGATGGCATATCATGACGGACAGCCGTTTAATGACAATATGTACCGTCCATGCCCGATGCTTGAAAATCCGCAGAAGCTGAGAGAAATGGTAGAAAAATCCGGAGCACATTCCACAGATCTTCAGTCACCGGAGAGTGCAGAGCATCTCTGTGCGAAATGTGACCGGTATGCTGAAAACTGGAAGCCGGTAGCAGAGGAAATGTGGAAGGAAGACCAGGAGAGAAAGGCAGCGAAGAAAGGCTGCTGATCCTGAAACTTAAAAAAGCAGAACTTATGAAAGAGCACGGTACCGGAAACAGGTGCCGGTGCTCTTTTTTTGAAAACGGAGGGATCAGACCATGAAAAAAATGATTGATAACATCAGAAAATATCTGCCGGCGGTGCTCCTTCTTGTGCTTCTCCTTTTCTGTATCCGTTATAGAGAGGATCTGTCTGTGGAAAGGATCTTAAGCTATACACCGGAGGAACCTGTTAAGGCTGCATTACTTATGCTTGGGCTTTATGCAGTGAAAAGTGTCTCTTTTATATTTCCAATTGCGATCCTGCAGCTTGCTGTAGGGCATCTGTTTTCTACAGGAACAGCACTTCTGGTGAACTTTCTGGGAAGAGCAGTTACATTGGCGCTTCCTTACTGGATGGGACGTTTTTCCGGCTCTTCCATGGTGGAGAATCTTACTTCCAAATATCCGAAGCTGAAAACAGTGGTGGACTATCAGAACGGAAATCCGCTGTATATCTCTTTTTTTATGAGAACGCTGAATTTTTTGCCCGGGGATGCAGTGAGCCTGTTTCTGGGCGCGGTGAAGATCCCGTTTGAAGTATATATGCTGGGCGGGATGCTGGGAACATTTCCGGGAGTTATCCTAGCCACGATATTTGGAGCAAATATCAAGAATCCCGGATCACTGGCATTCTGGCTTTCCGCAGTGCTTCTTGTGATGATCAGTGTATTCTCGATCCTGATACACAGGCATATTTCCCGGAAGAAAAAATAACAGGGCTTTCTCCTTCCTGCTTTTACTGTGAAGAAAAATGTAGTATAATGCAGACAGTAAAGAAAAGAAGGGAAGGAACATGGGGATCGATCATAACAAAAGATTAAAGGAACATTTATATTATTACAGTGCAAGAATCAGCCGGGATATCTCAAATCTGATCAAGTGGCTGGTTCTTGCTGTCATTACAGGATGTATCGTAGGAGCTGCCAGCACACTGTTTTCTTTTACGTTGAAGGCAGTGACCAGTTACCGGAAGGCGCATGAATGGATTTTTCTTTTGTTGCCATTATCCGGACTTGTCATTGTATTTTTGTATGAGAAGCTTGGAAAAGAGGATGGAGGGACCAATCAGGTTCTTTCTACCGTGCGTTCCAGAGATGATGTGCCGATCCTTTCTGCGCCTCTGATCTTTATCACAACGGCGCTGACTCATTTTACCGGTGGTTCTGCGGGACGTGAGGGAGCAGCGATCCAGCTTGGAGGAAGTATTGCCAACCAGCTTGGAAGATGGATCCATCTGGACGAGGAGGACCGTCATGTAATTGTCATGTGCGGCATGAGCGCGGCGTTTTCCGCGCTGTTTGGAACACCGATGGCAGCGGCAGTTTTTGCGCTGGAAGTGGTCAGTGTGGGCGTGATGTATTATGCAGCACTGATGCCGTGTATGATCGCGTCATTGATCG
Organism: Ruminococcus sp. AF17-12; assembly: GCF_003479245.1. Lineage (NCBI taxonomy): Bacteria > Bacillati > Bacillota > Clostridia > Eubacteriales > Oscillospiraceae > Ruminococcus > Ruminococcus sp. AF17-12. The sequence goes on along the minus strand of NZ_QUGY01000002.1, from coordinate 211,880 downwards.
CTTCCGGATTTGCAGCCGGAATGGGAGTCACACCGGAAAGTTTTCATGTGACGGATATTCCGGCACTGACTGTGGGAACTGGCCTGAAAATGGGAGTGATCGCTCTGGGCTGTGCAGTTGTCAGCATTATGTTCTGTATTGCGCTGAATGGTGCAGCAGGACTTTATGGCAGATGGTTTAAGAATAAATATGTCAGGGTTGCAGTGGGCGCCTGTCTGGTCATTGTTGTCACCTTTATTCTGAGAACAGATGAATATATGGGCGCTGGTGCGGAGCTTATTGAAAAAGCGGTGGAAAACGGACAGGCGGATACTTTCGCCTTTTTCTGGAAAATGGTGCTTACAGCACTGACTATGCGCGCAGGATTCCGCGGGGGAGAGATTGTACCTTCTTTCTGCATTGGAGCTACCTTTGGCTGTGTGATGGGTAATCTTATGGGAATTTCTCCGTCGATCTGTGCAGCCTGCGGAATGGCAGCAGTTTTCTGCGGTGTGACCAACTGTCCGATCACTTCGATCCTGATCGCTTTTGAAATGTTTGGATTTAAGGGAGTATCCTTCTATCTGATCGCAGTATCTATCAGCTATGCAGCATCGGGATATTATGGCCTTTACAAGGATCAGACCATTGTGTACTCCAAATATAAAGCAAAATATGTGAACCGACATACCAGATTCTGATATAGAACGAAATGTGAAGGGGGTGTGTATACTGGCATAATATCTTATGGAATACCGCATGGACATGGCTGGAAAATATCTGGACATCTGCGGAAATCTGATGTAATATATTAAACGTTAGTATTTACAGAAAGGCAGATTTTAAGGTATGGAAGAGAAGATTCTTGATTTTATCATGGAGTATGCACAGGAGAATGAGGGAGTCCCGTTTCAGGTGATCGAGGAGAATTTTAATATCGTTATGGATGATAAGCTGAAAGATATCATCAGTGATGCGATCTGGGATAGGGATAATGTTTCCGATGTGATCACAGAAAGTGAGCGTTATGTGATCATCTGTTTTGAAGATTAATACAGGGATATCTGTGACCGTTACGGTAATGGAATTAAGAAATCTGATATGAGGAGAATGCATATAGGGCATTCTCCTTTTTTCGTCAATCTGTCAAAAGAATCCAAAGGAATTGAAGTCCCCAAAAAAGAATGGTATCCTAAAGAAAAAAGTAGATGGGGTGGTTGAAATGAACAGCAAATATGAGATCAGCACAAAAGAAAACCGGGAATTCCTGAAAGCATCCTGTGAGGAACTTTTGAATTTCGGACATCGGTTTCCTTCAACGAATGGAGGTTCCTATTATCTGGGGGACGACGGAACACCATGGAAGGACAGAAACCGGGAAACCTGGATCACCTGTCGTATGGCTCATGTATACAGTCTGGGTCTGATGCTTGGCCATGAGGGAAGCGGAGAGCTTGCGGATGCGGCATTGAAAGGTCTGAAGGGAGAGCTTCACGATGAAAAAAACGGTGGCTGGTATGCAGGTGTAACACCGGAAGGAGATATTGTGCCCAATAAACAGTGTTATGCCCATGCATTTGTGATCCTGGCTGCATCTTCCGCACTGACAGCCGGAAGGCCCGGGGCGAAAGAGCTCCTTGAAGAGGCATTGGCTGTTTATGACCGATATTTCTGGAATGAAGAGGAAGGGCTGGCCTGCGACACCTGGAATACAGAATTTACTGTGCTGGATGATTATCGGGGATTAAATGCCAATATGCATACGGTAGAGGCTTTTCTGGCAGCAGGAGATGTCACCGGGGATAAAAAATATCACATTCGTGCAGGCAGGATCATTGATCATGTGATCCAGTGGGCAGAAGATAACTCCTGGAGGATCCCGGAACATTTTACGAAGGAATGGGTGGCAGATCTTGACTGCAACCGTGACCGTCCGGATGATCCGTTCAAGCCATACGGCGCAACACCGGGACATGGAATCGAATGGGCAAGGCTGATCACACAGTGGACGCTTGCAAACTGTGGAGAAGAGAAAGAAAAACTGGAAAAACATCTTCAGGCAGCAGAAAACCTTTACACAACAGCAATAAAAGACGGCTGGAACGCAGATGGTGCACCGGGAATTGTATACACGACAGATTGGAATGGCAAACCGGTGGTACATGACCGTATGCACTGGACGCTTGCGGAAGCGATCAATACCTCTGCAGTTCTTTATCATGTGACCGGTAAGGAGAAATATGCGAAAGATTATGCTGCGTTTATGAAGTACCTGGATGAAGTGGTCATGGATCACGAAAACGGCTCCTGGTTTCATCAGCTGGATGAGCAGAATCATCTGAAAGGAACCGTATGGCCCGGAAAATCCGATCTGTACCATGCACTGCAGTCTACACTGATCCCATATCATAAAGCAGATACGTCTATTGCACCGGCAGTGAAGAAAAAACTGGAGATCTGAACAAAATCGTTTTGCGATTTTTGTTCGTGAGCATGTAACGAAGCGGAGTGCGAATGTTCAATAAAAAAAACTTCCTGTGTTTACAGAAAAATTTCTCAGGACAGATACTTGCAGAGATACAGGTATCCGGTCTTGAAGAAATACGAGAACACAGGAAGGTTTTTTGTTGAATAGTTATTACTCCGTAACCTCTTTCAGATCCGAAATATCCGGAGAAGCCATGAGAGAATAATTGGTGTAATAAACAACGAAACCGGGTTTCGCACCGGCAGGTTTTTTCACATGCTTTTTCTGGATATAATCGATCTCTACCTTGGGAGCAGAGTGTCCTTTGGAGTACCAGGCGGCCAGGCGGCCTGCTTCTTCGAAGGTACGGTCCGGAAGTTCACCGTCTTTGGTGCGGACGATCACATGGGAACCAGCCATTTTCTTTGCATGGAACCACCAGTCATTTCCGGTTGCGAACTTGAAAGTCAGCTCATCATTCTGGAAATTGTTTTTTCCCACATAGATATCAAAACCGTCACTGGATATGTAGTGGAGCGGTTTGGATTTCGGCTGGGCTTTCTGGCCTTTTTTGTTTGTGTAGTGACGTTTGATATAGCCGTACTCAGTGAGCTCTTCCTTGATCTGGGAAAGGTCACTTTCAGATCTGGCGATATCCAGAGCATTGGAGATAGATTCCAGATGAGAGATCTCACTTTCCGTATCTGTGATCTGTTCCGTGACGGCTTCCTCTGTACGCTTCAGCTTTCCGTATTTATCAAAATATTTCTTGGAATTCTGTGCCGGAGTCAGTGTCGGGTCAAGAGGGATAGTGATCTCCTCGTTGGTGTAATAGTTCAGTGCTTTAAAGGATTTGCAGCCTTCCTCAAGTCCGTATCCGTAGGTGTTGATCAGTTCACCGTAGACCTTGAATTTATCTTTTTTTGTAGTATCATTCAGCTGCTTTTTCTGGATGTTGTATTTTTTTCGGTTACGTTCCAGAGCGGTCTGTACTACACGGCGAAGATCGGAGGATTTCTGGTGGATACGTGTCAGCAGACTTTTGGTAGCATAATAGGTCTCCAGCATAACAGAGACACTGTCAAAGATTTCGCTGCGGTATTCACTGCCAAACTGCTGATAAGGAAAGACACCGTATTCCACAGGTTCCTCTCCGCGGTAGACAATATTTGGGGTGAACTCTCTGTTCCGAATCTGTTCCATAAGGCGGAGAAAGGTATGATAAAGATGGGTGCAGGCTGCCTCATCTAGGGACTGCGATGCATCGCTTCCGTCAATGGATGCACGGTAGCAGATCTCCTCAGCCATTACCGGGCTCATACCTGTGAGTGAAGTGTAAAGCGCCTTGGAAATATTTACAGGCTTTTTACAGATGTGCTGTGTGAACTCCTCCTCGGAAACAGTCAGCGGATTTTCTTTATCCCTGGTATTGGGAATGAAATATTCTCTTCCGGGAAGAACCTCACGGACAGAGCTCATATGAGAAGAGACATGTTTGATGCTGTCCAGGATCATTCCCTTTTCGTCACAGAAGATGATGTTGCTGTGCTTGCCCATCAGTTCCATGATCAGACGCTTTCTGCAGGGATCCCCCAGCTCATTAAGATGCTCCAGCTCAAATTCCACCACGCGCTCCATTCCAGGCTGCTTCACATCAAGGATACGGGCGCTTCCGATGTGCTTTCTGAGAAGCATGCAGAAGTTCGGTGCGGTTAAAGGACTGATACGGTTCTTATCTGTAAAATAGATCAGAGGAAGGGATGCGCTTGCACTTAAGAGAAGACGTTTCTGTCCATTTGCGCCCTTTCCTGTGATCAAAAGTTCATCGTTTTCCGGCTGGGCGATCTTGTTGATACGTCCGCCTTTTAAATTATCATCGATCTCTGCCACGAGAGCAGAAACTGTAATTCCGTCAAATGCCATGATTTTACCTCCATTTCAACATCAATCATTATAACAGTAAAAAAAGAGTTTGACTAGGGTTTTGGAATGAACTATAATAAATCCGTATGCAATCAGTTACTGTATTTATCAGCAGCTGATAAACTTAAGAGGCAGTATTGGAGGATAACATGATAAAAAGTATGACCGGCTTTGGCAGGGCAGAAGCAGTTTCCAGAGAGCGTAAGGTTTCTGTTGAACTGAAATCCGTCAATCACAGATATCTGGATCTGAACATCAAAATGCCGAAAAGACTCAGCTATTTTGAGGGAGAGATCCGAAATGTGATGAAGACTTATATCCGCCGCGGCAAAGTCGATGTGTTCATCACCTATGAAGACTATACAATGGGCGGAATGGCTCTGAAATACAATGCAGAGCTGGCAAAGGAATATCTGGGCTATCTGAACCAGATGAGTGAGGAACTGGGGATCGAGAATGATATCCGTGTTTCCACACTTTCCAGATATCCGGATGTGTTTACGATGGAAGAGCAGGCTCCGGATGAGGAAGAGCTCTGGAATTTTCTGGAGGGTCCGCTTCATGAGGCCTGCCGGAAATTTGTGGAGACCCGCCAGCGTGAGGGTGCTAATCTGAAACAGGATCTTCTTGGGAAGCTGGACGGACTGGAAGCAAAGGTCGATGTAGTGGAAAAACGTTCTCCGGAAGTAGTGAAGGCTTATCGGGAGAAACTGGAAGCCAAGATGCACGAGCTACTTGAAGATAACCAGATCGATGATTCCAGGATCGCCGCAGAGGTGATACTTTTTTCAGATAAGATCTGCAATGATGAGGAGACGGTACGTCTTCGAAGCCACATCCACGGAATGAGAAAGATCCTGGATGAGAACGAGGGCGTGGGACGTAAGATGGATTTCATGGCACAGGAGATGAACCGTGAGGCGAACACTATCCTGTCTAAATCCAATGATCTTATTGTATCCAACGCGGCCATCGATCTGAAGACAGAGATCGAGAAGATCCGTGAGCAGATCCAGAATATCGAGTAACCGGGCAGGAAACAGGCTGTACACAGACAGAAAGGGAGAGCGTAAATGGCGAAACTTATTAATGTAGGCTTTGGAAATGTTGTCAATTCACGCAAGATCGTGGCTGTGGTAAGTCCGGATGCCGCTCCTGTAAAGCGCATGATACAGAGTGTCAAGGGGACCCGAACTCTGATCGATGCCACACAGGGAAGAAAAACAAAAGCAGTGATCGTTACTTCCGATGATTATCTTGTCCTTTCCGCTCTGCAGCCGGAAACTATTGCCAGGAGATTTTCGGAAGCATATGGAGAGGAAATGAGGGAGGAAGGAAATGAGTAAGGGAATTTTAGTTGTTGTTTCGGGCTTTTCCGGTTCCGGAAAAGGTACTGTCATGAAACGGCTGATGGAAAAATATGACAATTATGCATTATCTGTTTCTGTTACTACCAGAAATCCAAGACCGGGTGAGAAGGACGGAGAGGCTTATTTCTTCCGCACAAAAGAAGAATTTGAACAGCTGATCCGGGAAGACGGACTGATCGAGTATGCACAGTATGTGGAGAATTATTATGGCACACCCCGCAAATATGTAGAGGAACAGCTTTCCGCAGGGAAAGATGTGATCCTTGAGATCGAGATCCAGGGTGCCATGAAGATCCGTGAGAAGTTTCCGGATACACTGCTGGTATTTGTATGTCCGCCGTCTATGGAGGAGCTTAAGAACCGTCTGGTAGGTCGCGGAACAGAGACTCTGGATGTGATTAACGGGCGTCTCAGAAGAGCGGTTGAAGAATCCAGAGGAATGGATAAATATGATTATCTCCTGATCAATGATGATCTGGAGGAATGTGTTGATACACTTCATGAGACCATCCGGTGTGAGCGCATGCGTACATCCAGGAATCATGATTTTGTATCCAGGATCCAGAAAGAAGCGGAAGCTTTTTTATAAATACCAATTAACAAGTTAAATACGGCCCTGCCGTTACAGAAGGGAGAAAAGATATGATACATCCATCTTATTCAGAATTAATTGAGGCTATCAACACAAACAACGAGGACGACGATGAGGCTCTCGTGCTGAACAGCCGTTATTCTCTTGTACTTGCAGCAAGCAAACGTGCCCGCCAGCTGATCGCAGGAGCAGAGCCGCTTGTACCGGGTGCAGCAGGAAAGAAACCGCTTTCCGTTGCCATTGATGAGCTTTACAAGGGCAAAGTAAAGATCCTTCCCGGACAGGAGGAAGAGGAAGAGCTGGAGGCTCTTGAAGCTGAGAAGGAGGCTCTTGAGGCAGCAGAGGGCGAGACCGCAGAAGGCACTGAGACTGCAGAAGCAGCTCAGACAGAAGCGGAGTAATTTTATGAAAATATTATTCATCTCTCTTGGCTGTGACAAGAACCTGGCGGATTCTGAGGAAATGCTGGGACTTCTTACAGCCGGAGGTCATGAGATCACAGACGATGAAACACAGGCAGATGCAATCGTGATCAATACCTGCTGTTTTATCAAGGATGCCAAGGAAGAGAGTGTGGAAACCATTCTTGAAATGGCAGAGTACAAAAAAACAGGAAGCTGCCATGCACTGATCGTTACCGGCTGTATGGCACAGCGATACCAGAAAGAGATCATTGAGGAGGTTCCGGAGGTCGATGCTGTTCTTGGAACCACATCCTACGGCGACATCGTAAAGGCTCTGGAGGAAGCAGTAGCCGGAAATCATTTCGAAGAATTCCGTGATATTGATTATCTGCCGGATACAGGAAGCAAACGTGTCCTTACAACAGGTGGACATTTCGGCTACCTGAAGATCGCGGAAGGCTGCGACAAGCACTGTACCTACTGCATCATCCCGAAGCTCAGAGGTAAATTTCGAAGCGTCCCAATGGAGCGCCTCATTGCCCAGGCAGAGGATATGGCTGAACAGGGAGTGAAAGAGCTGATCCTGGTAGCACAGGAGACCACCGTTTACGGAAAGGATCTTTACGGCAAAAAATCTCTTCACATTCTTTTAAAGAAGCTCTGTGAGATCAGAGGTATCCGTTGGATCCGCATCCTTTACTGTTATCCGGAGGAGATTTACGATGAACTGATCGAAACCATTCGTGATGAGAAGAAGATCTGTCATTATCTGGATATTCCGATCCAGCACGCATCGGATCACATTCTTAAGAGAATGGGCCGCCGTACTTCCAAACAGGAACTGATCGATATTGTCGGAAAGCTCCGTAAGGAGATTCCGGATATCGTACTGCGTACAACTCTGATCACCGGATTTCCGGGTGAGACGGAGGAAGACCATGAAGAACTGAAGGAGTTCGTAGATGAGATGGAATTTGACCGTCTCGGTGTCTTCACTTACTCTCCGGAGGAGAATACCCCGGCAGCAGAGATGGCAGACCAGGTTCCGGAAGAAGTGAAGGAAGAACGCAGAGACGAGCTGATGGAGCTTCAGCAGGAGATTTCTTATGACAGAGGTCAGGACCGTATCGGACAGGAACTTCTTGTTATGATCGAAGGAAAAGTTGCAGATGAAAGTGCCTATATCGGACGTACCTACGGGGATGCACCGAAGGTTGACGGATACATTTTCGTTCAGACAGGCGAACTGCTTATGACAGGTGATTTTGCAAAGGTACGTGTGACAGGTGCGCTTGAGTATGATTTGATAGGAGTGCTGAGCGATGAATACACCGAATAAACTTACAGTTGCAAGAATGATACTTGTACCATTTCTTGTAGTTTTCTTACTGACAGGCTGGGGAGGAGAAGCAAACCGCTGGATCTGTCTTGCGATTTTTGTCGCAGCAAGTGTGACAGACTGGTTTGACGGTCATCTTGCCAGAAAATATAACCTGATAACCAATTTTGGAAAATTTATGGATCCGCTGGCAGACAAGCTTTTGGTATGCTCTGCCATGATCTGCATGATCGAGGTTGACAAGCTTCCGGCATGGGTTGTGATCATTATCATCGGACGGGAATTTATCATCAGCGGTTTCCGTCTGATCGCAGCGGAGAACGGAATTGTCATTGCCGCAAACTACTGGGGAAAATTCAAAACCGTTTCCCAGATGATCATGATCATACTTCTGATGCTGGATTTCGGAGGTGTTTTTGCAGTGCTGACACAGATATTTATCTGGCTGTCCGTTGCACTGACCATTATCTCCCTGCTGACTTATATCATGCAGAACAGAAAGGTCCTTTCCATGCAGGAGTAGGGATCAGAGTATACGAAAGGAGTTTCTTTTCATGATCACAGAACTGATATCCGTAGGAACCGAGATCCTTCTAGGAAATATCGTAAATACCAACAGCGCCTATCTTTCTGAAAAATGCGCCCTGCTTGGGTTAAGTGTTTACTATCAGGATGTAGTAGGTGATAATGAAGGCCGTATGCGTGACGTGATCCGTACTGCACTGGATCGTTCCGATGTTGTGATCCTCACCGGAGGTCTTGGACCAACAGAGGATGATATCACCAAGGAAGTAACTGCGGATCTGATGGGAATGCCTCTTAAGGAAGATTCCCACTCAAGAAAACTGATCGATAAATATCTGAAGGAATATGAGAAAAACAATCCTCAGAGACGTATCACGAAGAACAACTATAAACAGGCCATGGTTCCTGAGGGAGCCATTGTTCTTGACAATCATAACGGAACTGCTCCGGGACTGATCCTTGAGAAAAAAGGAAAAACCGCGATCCTTCTTCCTGGACCTCCCAATGAGCTGAAGCCCATGTTCGAGGAGTACGTGGTCCCATATCTGCAGAAAAACCAGCCGGAGATCATTGTGTCCCAGATGGTAAAGATTAGCGGGATCGGTGAGAGTCAGGTAGCAGAGGAAATCCAGGATCTGATCGAAAGCCAGACCAATCCTACCATTGCACCTTATGCAAAAACCGGTGAAGTGCATCTTCGTGTGACAGCAAGCGCAGAGAATGAAAAGGCCTGCAGAAAGCTGATCAAACCGGTTGTCAAGGAGCTAAAGAAGCGTTTTGGAGAGAATGTTTTCGCCACAGATGAGAGCAAGACACTGGAGGAAGCGGTGATCGATCTTCTGAAAGAGAAAGATCTGAAGCTTTCCCTGGCGGAATCGCTTACCGGCGGTATGATCGCCCAGCGCATTGTCAATGTATCCGGTGCGTCTGAGGTGTTTGGCTATGGCTTTGTGACTTACAGTAACAAGGCCAAGCATAAATGTCTGGGAGTGAAGAAGCGTACTCTGAAGGAGCAGGGGGCAGTTTCCGCCAAATGTGCCAGAGAAATGGCAAAGGGCGCCTGCAAAGCATCCGGAGCAGACATCAGTATTTCCGTGACGGGTCTGGCAGGACCGGGAGGCGGAACAAAGGAAACTCCGGTTGGTACTGTATTTATGGGCTGCTGCTATAAGGGCAAGGCTATTGCCAAAGAGTTCCACTTTACAGGAAATCGCATGCGGGTCCGCGAGCAGACTACAGCGCATGCACTGGCGATGTTACGTGACTGTATCATTATGAGCAGATAGCGAATGCCTTGATCTGCCTGCTATTACGGATCAACCATGATATTTTTTATATAACAGGACTGATTTTTAAACAGATGAAACTTTTGATTTCAAGTATCTGTATCAAAAATCAGTCCTGTTTTATTTTTTGTTTTCTGACAATAAGCCCCGGTATGGGCGATGAAAGAATATAAACAATCATATTTACAAGGATACTATCATAAGTGCTAGTGTTTTTATAAGGGATTTCCTCTAAAATGTGATTAAAGCAATATATGACGTAAATATACGTTTTACCGGAAAGGGGGAAATCAGAATGAAAAAGAAAAAAAATCTGTTGTGTTTTGTGCTGCTGATCAGCCTTATTTTTACGATGGCATTTGGAAGTGTGACGGTCAGCGCCGCACCAAAACTGAACAGAACAAAAGTAACTCTTTTAAAAGGTGAGAAGACAACACTTAAGGTTACCGGAACCAGGCAGAAGGTTGCCTGGAGATCTTCCAAAAAGAGTGTTGCGACCGTAAACAGCAAAGGTCAGGTGGTTGCCAAAAATAAAGGTTCCGCAACGATCTATGCAAAGGTAAGCAAAAAAACGTATAAATGTGTTGTAAAGGTAGAAACACCGAAGCTCAGCAGGACATCGCTGACATTAATAGAAAAGAAATCCAGTGCCATTAAATTGACAGGAACAACTGTGAAGGTGAAATATTCTTCTTCCAATCCGAAGATCGCACGTGTGGATTCCAAAGGAAAGATCACCGCAGTGAAAAAAGGAACAGCAGTGATCACAGCGAAGGCAAATACAAAGAAATTCAACTGTAAGGTTACAGTAAAAGCAGCGCAGAAACCGAAACCGAAGCCGACACCTACACCGGTGCCGAAACCATCTTTAAGTGCCACCACCTTAAATATGAATAAAGGTGATGTGAGACAGCTTCAGGTAAAGAATTATAAAGAGATTCTTGTATGGACCAGTGATGATACATCTGTTGCAACTGTAGACAGTAAAGGCAAAGTAACGGCAGTGAATGTGGGAACAACAAAGATCCAGGTCCGGGATAAGAGTACCTGGCGAGGCAGCTGTACTGTTCACGTGACACAGACAGTAAAGAAACAGGTGGAGCCGGTTCTTACAAAAGGAACTAAATCTGCAAAAAAAGAGATCACCAATGATAAAGGACAGAAGGAAGTTATTAATGTAACGATAAATACCTATACTTACACCTTTACCACGATCCCGACCAATGCAGAGGAGCTGAAACAGTATGATATCACAACGGCAGACGGACGCTATAAGACCATGGCTCTTCTGATCCTTGCATATCGTACCTGGACACCGACCAATCCGACGGACTGCGAGGAGATGATTTCTTATCTCAACAATAAAGAGATGACTCAGTATTACAAAAACTTTTTGAGAGATCGTATGAAAGCGGATAACGGATATAAATATCTTGGCAATTCTTACCTGAACGGAGCAACTCCGGCCAACAATTATACTCCGTCTAAACCGATTTCCATTACGTTAAGACAGGACACACTTCCGGGTAAGGGAAATTCCATCAGTGAAGATATCCCGTATTTTGAACCGACCCAGACCACTCCTGCGATCTACAGATCATTTACTGATTTTGCAGGCAGCGACAGTTCCAGATGGATCTGTACATATAAGCACTCAAAAACCGGAAAATGGTATATCTGGGATCAGTCCTGGCATGATCTTCTTACCAGGATCAAACAGCCGGCAGGAAACTATGAATATTGATCGAATGTGAATGTACCGCTATTCAATCCCATTCTAAAAAAGGAACCGACAGCGTAAAAACTGTCGGTTCCTTTTTGGCATACATAATAGAATATCTCATCGGTGTAGCGCAAACTTTTCAATGGCGCGTGCTACACCGTCTTCGTCATTGGAAGCAGTAATATAATCGGCTGCTTTTTTTACCTGGGGCTGTGCATTGGCCATGGCTACGCCAAAACCGACTTCCCGGAGAAGATGGACATCGTTGTCACCGTCTCCGCATGCCATAATGGATTCCCTTGGGATTCCCAGCATTTCGCCAAGAGCAACAAGAGCGGTTCCTTTGTTGACACCGGCGGCGTTGATCTCAATATTGTAGCTTAAGGAGCCTACAAGCTCCAGCTCCTTAAGTTCACTTAATTCCTTCCAGGCGGCGGCACGTTCCTCCATGTCTGCAAAAAGCGCCTGGACTTTATCCATGCTTCTGTTTTCTTTTATAATGACATCCTGGATGTCCGGAACCGCGATACGGGTAGTACGGACATAATTCCACATATTAGGGTCGTGATGGTATTTTCCTACATTATCAAGCTTGGCAGCGTCTGCATATCCCTGGCCGTCAAAATAGATCTCACTTAAAGTATCATACTTTTCAAAGATACGGAGAGCTTTTTTTGCACTTTCCATGGGAAGAAGCTGCTCGATAAGAAGTTTATTATGGTCTGTATCAAGGACTCTGGCTCCGTTGGAGGTGAGAGCATAGTGAATTCCCGGAAAATTTCTCAGTTCCGCGGGAATGCCGGTATATGGCCGGCCGGTAGCCATCAGAACAAGGATACCTGCATCAATAGCTTCCCTGAGAACGCGCCTGGTATTTTCTGTGAGTTCTTTTTTTGTATTCAGAAGAGTTCCGTCCAGATCAAGACCGATCATTTTTATCTGCTGCATATTTAAGATTTCCTTTCCCGGTTAAGGTCACATATACAGAAAAACCGTCCCGAAAAAACATTTTCCGGGACGGTACCTATCTGTTTATCAGATATCAAGAAGATCACTGTAAACTTTCAGTGCTCCGTCTGTATCATGAGCGAGAACACGTTTTGCAAGAACCTTACCAAGCTGTACACCCTCCTGGTCAAAGCTGTTCAGGTTCCATACAAAGCCCTGGAACATGATCTTGTTCTCAAAGTGTGCAAGAAGCGCACCCAGAGACTTCGGTGTAAGTTCTTCACCAACAATGATACTGGAAGGACGTCCGCCCTTGAAGTTTTTGTTCAGGTTCTCATCTTCTTTTCCGCATGCAAAAGCAACGATCTGTGCTGCAACGTTTGCACAGAGCTTCTGCTGGCTTGTGCTGTTCTCGATATCAACATCAACACCAAGCTGGCTCTTCTTAAAGCCGATGAACTGAAGCGGAACAATATTGGTTCCCTGATGCAGAAGCTGGTAGAAGGAGTGCTGTCCGTTGGTTCCTGGCTCACCAAAGATCACTGGCCCGGTCACATAATCCACCGGCTCACCAAAGCGGTTTACAGATTTACCGTTAGACTCCATATCACACTGCTGGAGATGAGCAGGGAAGCGGCTTAATGCCTGTGAGTATGGTAAAACTGCAGTAGAAGGATATCCCTGTACATTTCTCTCATAAACGCCGATCAGGGCATCCAGCATATCCGGGTTCTCAAGAATGTTCTTATTTGTTGCAAGCTTATCCTCTTCGGCAGCTCCGTCAAGGATGTCTGCGAATACTTCCGGTCCGAATGCAAGGGAAAGGATCGCTCCGCCTACGCCGGAAACGGAAGAGTAACGTCCGCCGATATAGTCGTCCATGAAAATAGCGGTAAGGTACTCATCACTCTTTGCAAGAGGAGAGGTCTCACTGGTTACAGCAAGCATATGTCTGGACGGGTTCAGGCCCGCTTTTGTAAGGGCGTCTTTTACGAATGCCTCATTTGTCAGAGTTTCAAGTGTTGTACCGGATTTGGATACAACGATGAAAAGAGAGTGAGCAAGATCTACAGATGCAAGAACAGCAGCTGCATCATCCGGGTCAACGTTGCTGATGAATTTTGCTTTCATCTTGAAGGTGTTGTTTGCCTTTGCCCAGTTCTCAAGTGCGATATATAATGCACGCGGTCCCAGGTCACTTCCGCCGATACCGATCTGTACAACCGTAGTGAATTTCTCACCGGCTTCATTTGTGATCTCGCCTGCATGTACTTTGTTTGCAAAATCTGCAGCTTTCTTCTGCTGAGCTACATAGAATTCTCGCTTGTCCACACCGTCAACAACAACAGGCTCGCCAAGCTGTGTACGTGCAAGATGATGAAGGACCATACGTTTTTCGCCTGTGTTGATCACTGCGCCGTTATATAATTCCTGGAATTTTTCGATCAGTTCTGCCTCATCAGCCAGTTTGGAAAGTGCGTCAAGAACGGTCTCGTCCACTTCCTTAGCTGCGTAATTGTAAGCCAGACCTGCTGCCATCGGTACGCTGTACTTCTTTACACGTTCTGCACCCTGCTCGCCGGACATTGCCTCTGCAATGTTCACGTGATCTTTCAGACCGTTAAGTTTGCTGTAAGAAGCAAGAGTGTCCAGATTTTTCCATGTTGCCATAATCATATTCCTCCTTTAATGACTGTGATCAGAGATATCAACATAAATCCCTCGGATATCTTTTTCACAATTGTCTACAGCCAATTATACTGAAAAAAGCTCTGGATTTCAACGGAAGGAACGATTTAATTGGTGAAAATCTTGTTAAATAAGATAAAAAATATCAGAGATAACAGGATCGTGACGGAAATATGAAGAAGTTTCCGTCAGCAGCAGGACAGGAATGGGGAAATATGATATGATAGAAAACAGATCACCCGGAGAAAAAAAACGGGAATATAATAAGTGATGAAGGGAATTGTTTTATGGAGGAAATGAAGAAAAAAGGAAATGTGATCGCACTGCTGCCTATCGGTGTTTTTCTGGTCCTGTATCTGGGACTGGGGATTTTGTTTGAGTATGTGATGAAGATCCCTATGGGATTTTATAATGTACCGATCGTTGTGGCTTTTCTGTCTGCGATCCTGGTGGCATGTGTTCAGAACAGAACGATCAGCTTTGACAGAAAGCTGGAGCTTATGGCAAAAGGAGTAGGAGATAAAAATATCATCACCATGCTTCTGATCTTTCTGACCGCAGGCTCTTTTGTGGGCGTTGTGGGGCGCAGCAGTGCAGAAAGTGTGGCCTACTGTATGCTTTCTCTGATACCGGCACGTTTTTCTGTTGCGGTATTGTTTGTAGTTGCCTGCTTCGTATCTGTGGCTATGGGAACTTCCGTTGGGACGATCACGCTTCTTACCCCTATTGCGGTAGCGGTTTCCAAAGCTTCCGGTTTTGATATGGCATTTTGCGTGGCATCGGTGATGGGAGGAGCCATGTTTGGAGACAACCTTTCTTTTATTTCTGATACCACGATCGCAGCCTGCAACGGTCAGGGCTGTCAGATGAAAGATAAATTCCGGGAAAACTTCTGGATCGCATTTCCGGCAGCTGTTGTTACACTGCTCCTGATCCTTATTCTGTCTTTTCAGACAGAGATCCAGGGAAGAGTGGTACAGGATTATCATCTTGTGCAGATCCTTCCGTATGTTCTGGTGCTGATCGGCGGGATTATCGGTATCAATGTATTTGTGGTACTTCTGATCGGAATTGTCTCCGGAGCATTTATTATGCTTCTTGGAGGACATATCACGCCGGTGGAGCTTCTGACCAATATCGGATCCGGTGTTTCCGGAATGTTCGAGACCTGCATGGTGGCTATCCTTGTAGCAGCCATGTGTGCGCTGATCCGTGAGCATGGAGGCTTTGAAGCACTGCTCTCCGGAATACAGAGAGTTTTTAAAGGGAAAAAGGGCGGACTTCTCGGTATGGGACTTCTGGTTGGAGCCATGGATATCGCAACAGCCAATAATACGGTAGCCATTGTTATGGCCAACCCCATTGCAAAGGAAATGGCGCTGGAATATAAGATCACTTCCAGAAAGACAGCTTCTATCCTGGATACATTTTCCTGTATTTTCCAGGGGGTGATCCCGTATGGAGCCCAGATGCTGGTTGCCATTTCTGCGGCAAAGGAACTGGGATTTGAGCTTTCTGCTTTTCAGATCATGCCGAAACTGTTTTATCCCATGCTTCTGCTTGTAAGTTCTCTGATCGCGATCTTTGGTGTAAAAGGCGGGGATGATAAATGAATCAGGAAGAGATGATCCGGGATGTTCGGAAAAGACTGTTCGAAATGCAGGATACAGGATATCGGGATTTTCATGCAAGGCTGATTCCGACTGTGGAGAAAGAAAAGATCATCGGTATCCGGACACCGATACTCCGGAAATTTGCAAAAGAGGTTGGAAAAACAGAAGAATCTGAATTGTTCCTGAAGGTTTTACCTCATCAGTATTATGAGGAAAATAATCTCCATGGACTGCTGATCGAACAGATCAGAGACTATGATAAATGTCTGGAAGAACTGGAGCGTTTTCTCCCGTTTATTGATAACTGGGCAACCTGTGATCTGCTGGCGCTCCATATGATGAAAAAACACCGGGATATATTTATCCGGGAAGTTTTTCGCTGGATAGAATCGGATCAGCCGTATACCATCCGGTTTGGGATCAGTATGCTGATGCGCCATTATCTGGATGAAGAATTTAAAACAGAATATCCTGAAAAAGTAGCAGCGATCCGGTCGGAAGAATATTATGTAAATATGATGCGTGCCTGGTATTTTGCCACAGCTCTGGCAAAACAGTATGAGAACGTTCTTCCTTTCCTGGAAAAGCGTCAGATGGATGTCTGGACTCATAACAAGACGATACAGAAGGCCATTGAAAGTTACCGGATTACATCGGAGCAGAAGGAATATTTAAGGACACTGCGGATAAAGAAATGAACGGTAAAGTAAGGGGCAAAATATGAAAGCAATATCGATCTATGCACTTACAAGAAATCAGAATATGGAATGTATCCAGAAATTGGAGCGTCAGCTTTCTGGCAGAGATTTTTTCCTCCGGATTAAAGAGTGGGAACTGGAAAGTATGAAAGCGTTGGTGAAACAGCTGGAACTACATATGGAAGAAGTATATAAACTCCGTTTTTTTTATTCGTTTCAGATTCCGAAGCTTGGAAAGGAGTTTGACCTTCTTCAGATCAAAGATGACCAGATTGTGAATATTGAACTGAAAAGCGGCAGCGTATCGGACGAGGCCATCCGGAGACAGCTGATCCAGAACCGGTATTATCTGTCCGTTTTCGGGAAACCGATCCTGTCGTATACTTATATCAGCAGTGAAGACCGTCTGGTGAGACTGACCAATCACGATCATATTGTGGAGGGAGACTGGAAACAGCTTTGTAATGCATTGGAGAAAGAAACCCCGGACTATGAGGGAGATATTGAAAAGCTGTTTCAGGCAGAACTGTATCTGATCTCTCCACTGACAGAACCGGAACGTTTTCTCAAAAAAGAGTATTTCCTTACCTCTCAGCAGAGAGATATTGAACGACAGATCCTGAAGCGGATTCGTGGAGAAAGAGAAGGATATTTCTGGTTCAGCGGACTTCCCGGAACAGGAAAAACATTGCTGCTTTATGATATTGCGATGAAACTTTCCGTACGACAGAGGGTTTGTATCATTCACTGCGGAGAGGCTGGAAAAGAATGGAAGCTCCTTCATGAACGTCTGCGGCGGACAGACTTTCTGGCGGATAATCAGTTGAGAAAGACGACAGATCTTGGCTGTTACAGCAGTATTCTGGTGGATGAAGCACATCTTCTGTCCCTGGAAAAATTATCTGTTCTGCTTGCATGGAATGAGCACAGGCCAGTGATCTTTTCCAGTGACTCCGAAGATGTGATTTCACCGGAAGAGCTGGACCGGAGCATTGTGGAAAGACTGGAGAATCTGCCGGGGCTCCAGAAATTTCATCTGACAAACCGGATCCGTACCAATGCGGAGCTTTCCACTTTTATCCAGAACATGATGCACCTGCCGGAAAAAAGAAGTCCCAGATGGTATCCGAATATTGCAGTGGTGTATGCTGGTAATGGCCGAGAATCGGAAAATCTTATGAATGATTTTGTGAGACAGGGATATCAGCGGCGGACGACAGAGGGATCCGGACAGCTTGATGCCCAGGCAGTGAGAGACGAGGAGAAGATTGTTGTATTACTGGACGAACAATATTATTACGATGAAAAAGGATATCTCAGATTCATGTGTTCTTCGGAAAAAGATTTCAGTGTGCGGAGACTTTTTCATCTTCTGAACCAGGCGAAAGAGAGTCTGGCTCTTGTGGTAAAGGAAAATATGGAAGTATATGAAGTGCTGCTGGAAATTTTGCAGATGCACAGAAACAGATAGAAATAAAAAATTAAGGACAACGGAGAGGATGACAGAGAAAATGGATGTTTTAGAGATTGTTTTACCGGTACTGGTTATGATCATTCTTGGAATGCTGTGTAGAAAGTGGAAACTTTTAGATCAGAATGGTGTCAATAACATAAAAACACTGGTAACAAACATTATGCTTCCAGTGGCAATTTTTCATGCGCTTGCGACTGCAAAATACAGTGGAAAGATTGGAACATTGGTGCTGATCATGTTCATAATGCTTCTGATTTCATTTGGCGTGGGATTCCTGCTGAAGAGATTTATGGAAGAACCCTATAAAAAATATCTTCCTTTTCTGGTCTGTATCTATGAAGGCGGAATGATGGCATATCCTTTATATACAAGCCTTTGTGGCAGCGAAAATCTTTCACAGATTGCGGTGCTGGATATTGCAGGATTGCTTTTTGGCTTTAGTGTGTATATGGGAATGCTGGGACAAACGGAAAACGGAGAAAAGATCAATGCAAAAAGTTTATTTTACAGTGCATTAAAAACTCCTGCTTTTATAGGGACGGTTCTTGGAATCATCGCCGGATTGACGGGGCTGATCAACCGGTTGATGGATAGTTCTTTTGGTCCTGGCTATCTCAGTGCAGAAAGCATTCTGACAACTGCAATTACGCCTATTATCCTTATTGTTGTTGGGTACAGTATGGAACTGGTACCGGAACTTATAGGACCCTGTATCAAAACTATTTTTCTGAGGATTATTTTGCAGGCAGCGATGATAATGGGAGTTCTTATAGCTGTGAAATATCTGGTCGGAAGTTCCAGACTTTTGAATCTGGCAATTATTATATATATGTCGTCTCCAGCAACATTCAGTATGCAGACATTTCTGAAAAAGAAAGAAAGCAGTGCATATGCTTCTACAACAAATTCATTGTATTGTATTGTTTCGATTCTGGTTTATATTGTGTTGGCAGTGGTAGGGTGATTAAACGGAAAGAAGGTATTTAAATGACGACAACCACTTTATGTTATATAGAAAATGATGACAAATATCTGATGCTTCATAGAATTAAAAAACAGAATGACATGAATGGTGGAAAATGGATCGGTGTTGGCGGACATGTAGAAAGTCAGGAAACTCCGGAGGAATGTCTTATGCGCGAGGTGAAGGAGGAAACCGGATTAACACTTACATCTTATAAATTTCGTGGGCTGGTGACATTTGTTAATAATGAATATGAATCTGAGCTTATGTGTGTTTTCACAGCGGACAGATATACAGGAGAACTGATTGAATGTAATGAAGGACAACTTTGCTGGGTTGACAAAACCAAAGTGCCTGAACTGCCTGCATGGGAGGGGGATAAAGTATTTCTTGATCTGCTTCTTTCTGGAGAAGAACGCTTTTTTTCCGTAAAATTACAGTATGAAGGGGACAGACTTGTAGAAAAGAAGATTTATTTGTATTAGATGATAGTTTGCGCATCTGCGTTTTTATGGTAAAATAATAAAAAATTATAGGAAGGATGGTTTGGAATGGATTTTTCAGAAGTAATAAAAAACAGATATTCCTGCAAAAAATTCAGTGACGTGGAAGTGAAAAAAGAAAAGCTGGATAAGATCCTGGAGGCCGGACGTGTCGCTCCAACAGCAAAAAATCTTCAGGAACAGCATATTTATGTAGTACAGTCTGAAAAGGGACTGGAAGCAATTGATAAAGCAACACCATGCCGTTATCAGGCACCTGTTGTTTTGGTGGTAGCATATAATAAGAATAATGTTTTCACATATCCTGGAGGAAAAAGAGATTCCGGGATTGAAGATGCCAGTATTGTAGCAACTCACATGATGCTGGCAGCTTACAATGAGGGGATTGACAGCTGTTGGATCAATTTTTTCAATCCGGATGAACTGGCAAAGGCTCTTGGACTTCCGGAGGAAGAAGAAATTTTGATGTTGCTGGATCTTGGAATTGCGGCAGACGGAACAGGCGCACTTCCAAACCATAACAGCAGAAAAGAATTAACAGAAACAATAAGCTATATGTAGTTAAATATGAAGGGGAAGCTGAAGACAGTCAGCTTCCCCTTTTTAACCAAATAAACTGCGGAGCAGTTATTTGGTTATGAGCAAGTAGCGAAGCGGATTGCGAATATCCGCTTGACCCAAATCAAGTAAGTCCCCTGCTTCAATTGCGAATATCCGCTTGACGTATTCCTGTGTCTTTCTGATAAAAACAAAGGTTTTTATATGGAAAACACTTGTGAAAAATGTCAGATTATAGTAAATTAAAGAATAGAGTTTTAAATATATAAGGACGAGAGGAAAGAGTATGGAAGTATTTGTAACAGTAATGAACGCGATCAATGACATCATCTGGCATCCGGTGATGTGTGTGTTCCTGATGTGCGCGGCGGTCTGGTTTACCGTTCGTTTACGTGGTATTCAGGTCCGCAGATTCAAAGACATGGTAAAATGTCTGACAGAAAAGGGAGATAATAAGAAAGATACCGGTCTTTCAGCGTTTCAGGCATTTGCGACAACCGTAGGAGGACGTGTCGGTACCGGTAATATTGCAGGAACTGCAACCGCTATATTTATGGGTGGACCGGGAGCTCTGTTCTGGATGTGGATAACAGCAATCCTGGGAGCTTCCACCGGTATTGTGGAATGTATTCTTGGTCAGGCGTATAAGACCAGAAATTTAGGAGAGTTAACAGGCGGCCCGGCATTTTATATGTCAAACGGGTTCAAAAATAAGAAGGTTGGAAGAATCCTGGCAGTATTATTCTGTATTGCGGTTTTCATTGGACCTGGTTTTCTGCTTCCTGCAATGCAGACACAGACTGCAGCAACTGCGATCAAAGGAGCATTTGGAATTCCGTTTATCGTAGTTGGAATTGGTATGGTCCTTATTGTTGGAGTAGTAACAATGGGCGGTATTAAACGTATCGGTCAGGTTGCAGAAGTCCTTGCACCGATCATGTGCGGAATTTATTTCTTGATCACCATTGCAATTTTTGTTATGAATTATAAAGAAATTCCGGGGATGTTTGGTTCTATTTTTGCCAGTGCATTTGGAAAGGATGCAATATTTGGAGGAATTGTAGGATCTGCTGTGGCATGGGGAATCAAGAGAGGCTTCTTCTCAAATGATGCAGGAAACGGAATGAGCCCGCTGATCTCAGCGACAACCGATACTTCCCACCCGGTAAAACAGGGGCTTGTACAGGGACTTTCTGTATATATTGATACACTTCTGGTGTGCAGCTGTACCGGATTTTGTATTTTACTTGCAGGTACATATAATGTAGCGGCTGACGGAACAGGAGCAGTACTTCTTGTAGAACAGGTACCGGGAATCCAGTATGGTATTTCTTTCATGCAGGAAGCACTCAGGGTATCAATTGGAAAAACAGGGGCCATGTTTCTGGCAGTAATGCTGTTTATCTTTATTTTTACTACAATGTTATCCTACTCCTATCAGCTGGAGTCTACCTGCAAATATCTGTGGGGAGAAAACAAAGTAGTAGTTACCATCGTACGTATTTTGTTCCTGATCTTCTGTCTGTTCGGAATCCTTATTGACGGAGATACGATCTGGTCAATGGGTGATATCGGAGTTGGCTGTATGCTCTGGGTAAATACATTCAGTATCCTTCTTCTGACGCCGCAGGTTATTAAAATTGTCAGAGATTATGAAAAACAGAAAAATGCAGGGCTTGATCCGTTATTTGATCCGGAGACAGTTGGTATCAAAGATGAGGCAAACGTGTGGGGGCCATACGTGGAAAAGAAAAAAGCCAGAGGGGATTATAAGAACCCGGATCTGGGATATATAAAAAAATAAAACAGGCGGCGGAATAACGAATGCTTGAGCTGAAACAGAAAAAGAAAAGAGAAAAGCACAAGGGACGTTAAAATCCCTTGTGCTTTTGCTCAAATAATCATTTATGACTTGACAAATAAACGACCGTTTACCAAAATAGGACTGTAAACGATCGTTTATTTGTAGTAAGGGAGATGATTATGTATGGGAAGTACAAAGGAAGAGATTATGACTGTGGCCCTTCACTTGTTTGCGAAAAATGGATATGAAGCTGTATCTGTGAGTCAGATTGCAGGGGTTCTTGGAATGACTAAAGGAGCGTTATACAGACATTATGAAAATAAGAGAGACATATTTTTGCACATTGTGAAACGAATGGAACAGCAGGACAGTGAACAAGCCAGGCAGAATGAAGTACCAGAAGAAAGTATTGAGAAAATGCCGGAAGAATATCAGAACGTATCAGTAGAAGATTTTGTAGGATACAGCAAATCAATGTTTGAGTATTGGACAGAGGATGATTTTGCATCATCATTTCGGAAAATGCTTACGCTTGAACAATTTAGAAATGAAGAAATGCAGAAGTTGTATCAGCAATATCTGGTATCTGGACCGGCAGAATACGTGAAGGATCTGTTCAAAAATATGAAAATAGAAAATCCAGAGGAGACTGCAGTTAAATTTTATGCAAATATGTTTTTCTATTATAGTGTGTATGATGGAGCATCAGATAAGGTGAAAGTAAAATGTCAGTTTGAGCATATGCTGACCGAAATCACAGAAGAAATTAGAAATAGCAATAATTAAAAAACATAAGAGCCAGACGCTTAGACGCAGAGCCATTAATTTTGATAAATGCAAAGTAATCAAAATTAGTGGCTTTTTATCTAGAATAATTTGAAAGGATATAAAAGAAATGGAAAAAAGTAATATTACGATTCGTTTAGAGAAAAAGGAAGAACATCAGAAAGTAGAAAATCTGGTAAGAGAAAGTTTTTGGAATGTGTATCGTCCAGGATGCCTTGAGCATTATGTATTGCATCAGCTCCGAAATGATCCGGCATTTGTTCCAGAACTGGATTTTGTGATGCTTCTTAATGAAAATGATGAAGATGGTAAGTTGATCGGTCAGAATATGTTTATGAGAACAAGTATTAAAGCGGATGATGGAAGAAATATTCCAATTATGACTATGGGACCGATTTGTATTACTCCAGAACTGAAAAGACAAGGATATGGAAAAGTCTTACTGGATTATTCATTAGACAAGGCTGCGAAATTTGGTTGTGGTGCAGTCTGCTTTGAGGGAAATATTGATTTTTATGGGAAAAGTGGATTCAGACCGGCAAGAGAATTTAACATTCGTTATCATGGACTGGAAGAAGGGCAGGATGCGACTTTCTTTTTATGCAGAGAGCTGATTCCTGGCTATCTGGATGGTATTACGGGAGAGTATGCGACACCAGCGGGATATTTTGTAGACGAAAAGGAAACCGAAGAATTTGATAAGTTGTTTCTTTATAAAGAGAAGAAAAAACTACCGGGGCAGTTATTTTAGTGAAGTGGATTGTGAATATCCACTTCACATGTAAAGGGCAGGAGATTTTACTGGTAAACCATCATCGGATAATGATATTCAATTAATGGTTTATTCGGGACGGAATTAAAGTAAAACATGTACTTGAATTATGCAGATCAATGTGACTGAGTGCATCCAATGCACCATCACTCAGGTTATGGAATCAACTGAGCAGTCTGTATAATGTATGTACTTTGGTATGTGCCATGATGGTGTGTCTCGGAATTCAGAAAAAAGGAACCCGGCTTTTAAGAAGTGGAGTTTATTTATTTACGATCATGGAGTGGGTGTCTGCAGTTGGTTTTGGAATGTTTCCGTTAAGTGACAGCGGATATGCTGGAACATTTCAGGATCAGATGCACATTTTGTCAACGGTAATCGTTGTATTGTTATCTATCATATCACTAATCTTAATCATTATTTCCGGGATAAAAAACAGAAGCTGTTGTTCCTATGGGGTATTTGCAGGAATAGCACTTGGAATGATGATGGTTGGTGCATTAGGTATCCTCAATACGATGTCGATTGTTTTGAGATTGAGGAATTCGTTCTGAAATAATGGATGTACTATGCTGATATATAGAATTTCTAGGAAGAAAAGATTATGCAGAAATTATATGAAAAATACAATGGATATCTGATTGAAGATATCCGACTTTTGATGGTTGGATATGGGATATGCTGAGATCTGGTGTATATAAAAAGATGTCATAAATTGGAGGAAAAATCATGGGACAGTTTTTATTTGATAGAATTTGTTATGCGAAGGGTATTGTAAAACCTAAAAATAAGAGGATAGAGCTTCACGCATTTTGTGATTGTGATAGATGCAATGGCAGAAAAAAATCTTTATATCATGGGCTCAGAAATGGACTAACTGTGACTATTAAAGACGAAGGCAAGATAATAGAAGCAGAAGAATTTATTCGTAACTGGAAATGTGATAAAAGCGAATATAGTTTAAAACCTGAGTATGTATCTTTTTAACTATAATACACCTGTAAAAGGAGCCTTTATGAAAAGAGAAGAAATCGAAAACATTTTAAAACAAAATGATTCCAGCGTCCTGTCTTTCAAAGACAGGGGACCTTGGGGCGACAATAAGTATCGCGGAAACTGCAGTGGTTATGTCCAGGCATACCTGATCTGGAAATACCAGGTGCAGCGTATGGCTGAGCTGTTTGCCGGTTCCGGTACCGGTTATGATGTCTGCCAGGACATGAAAATCGGGTATTTTGGAGCTGACCTGAATCCAAATCCGGTAAGGCCGAATATCTGCTGCCTGGACGCTTTTGTGGACGAAGTGCCAGAAGCATTTTCATTCGCAGATTTTGTGTTTATGCATCCGCCATATGGAACAGAGCTTAGGATCCCATATGCAGGAAGCATGTATCCGGATCCATCTGGGGAACTGTCCAGGCACGATCTTGGACAAATGCCTTGGCCGGAGTTCATAAAGACATTAAACAGCGTTGTCATGAAGTATTTTGCTTCCATGGAGGCCGGATCCAGAATGGGAATCCTGATGGGAGATGTCAGAAGGAATGGACATTTATATTCCATGCTGACAGATATTGTGAAACCAGGTGAACTGGAGCAGATTATCATTAAGCGGCAGTATAACTGTGTGTCCAACGGACGGAACTATACAAGAAAGAATTTTGTACCACTGGTACACGAATACATTCTGGTTCTGAAAAAGGCAGCCCCGTACATTCTGGATTTCCAGTATCCATTCCGGAAAGAACTGGATATCAGGGATAGTGTTTCAGCTACTTGGCGAGATGTTGTGTTTGCTGCGCTAACTGCAGTCGGCGGAGAAGCAAGACTTTCAGATATTTATTCTGAAATAGATGGACATAAGAAAGCTCAATCAAATTCACACTGGAAAGAAAAAGTGCGGCAGGTATTGTAAATGTATAATACTTTCTATTCCCGTGAAAGAGGAGTATGGGCGATTGCAGCCTGAAGATGGTATGTAAAATTCAAGGACAGCCATAGCAGCTGTCCTTTTTTCTATTCAGATTTATTTATATCAGAATCTTCAAAATCAATATTTTCCTGATTTTCAGATGAGTCCATTGATGCAGGTACAGTAGGAATCACAGAATTCTGCGTATTACCAATCTTCGTAACCATTTCTAAGTCAATTTCCGGAAGGAAAGATTCCAGCTGCTTTTTCTCCATTTCCATCAATTCCTGGATATCACTGTATTTCAGCCGGTTTATGCTCTGAAGCGTATATTCTATTAGCTTGTTCGGTGCAATTTCCTGCTCGCAGGCATAGGATGAAAGCAGCTGGTTTAGGATTTTCTCTTTAGCAAGATCTGATGCGCGGTCTGCTGGAGAACGGAATTTGAATTCTTCCGGATGAACAGAAATCGCATCATAATTGAGAAGAGAAGCGATGATAGGAATATCTGTCTGGTATTTTCCTTCGATGCTGTCCCAGAACTCTTTCTTTACACCTTTCTTTACTTTCAGGTCATCCTCATTGATATCAAATGGTATCAATTCCGGGATTTTCTTCAAATATTTGGAATAGATATCATTTGGACAGAGAGTTTTTAAATAGACTGCCGGTATTCCTTCATATTTTCCTACCAGCACCTGAACACCTATGGAAATATTAAATTCCGTGCACTGCATACGTTTATCTGAATAAATCATTCTCCGGCGGACTTCGCCTGCTGCCACATCAAGGATTGATGCTTCTGCCGGTCTCTGGAACTGGTTTGTTGCAATTTCGTCAACGATCCTTTCCACTTGCCAGCGCACCAAATCCGCATATGCGGCAGAGGCGCGCTTTTCTACGATATTCCTCATTTCATACAGAATCGTTTCTATGTCTGCAAGGGCAGTCACTTTCTTTACCAGGAAACCTTTTAAGAGTGTCTGTGCCATAAAATTCTCCTTTTTTCTTTTTAATATGTCGTATTTTAGGAGAAATATCGAAAAATCAAACATAATAGAAATGAAGTAGTTTGGAATACGGATTATTCACTGGAAAAAGTTGCATAAACCTACACGAAACCAGCTTGATTTCTGGTTTACTTTTTTGTGCTAAACACCGAAATTTGAAATTAAATCAAATTATATATTGCCTTTAATTACTATATATGGTAATTTAATTACTATAATAAATAGAAAATTTTGGTTTTGCACACGGAATCATCACAATTTTATGGTATGGAATCAGGGGGAAAGAAAGCATGAAAAAAGAAGATCTGGTTATGGACATAATGTTTTTTAGAACAGCTGACATTGATTTGAAAAATTATGCGTCCACGAATATTTCAGGAGTATATCCAGAAACAGTAACATCTGTTTTAAAAGAAGCTTCCAAAGAATTTTCCGAAACAATCAAGACAGAAGAAGAGCAGTTTGAAAAAGATCTTGCTGGGATTTCAAAACCTAAAGAAAAAGAAGCTTTAAAAAATGCTTTTTCGGAAAAAAAAGAAATTTTGATAAAAGAATTCTGCGGAAAATTAATGGAAAAATTATCTACTGTTGTTATCCTAGATGTTAATATGGATCTTACAGAAGCATTCCGCGAAGCAGCGAACAGACCTGTAAAGCCGTTTCCAATGGATATCGTTATGAAGATGTATCATAGCGGCAACGACTTACTGGAAAAAAAATCCAAGGATATTGTAATTGATAACTATGGCATGTATGTATATGATATCATTCACAGACATTATACCTCTTATGCACAGAAATACGGAGAAGAGTTATATCAGTGTGGATGCATTGGGCTTTTGACGGCTATGGTGAACTATGATACTCGATGCAAATTTAATACATATTGTACGAAATTTGTCCTGCACGAAATTTCCGCCCAGATCAATTTCCATAATAACAGCACTACCGTACATTTTAATAATATACAGAAAAAAATCAATCAGGCGATTGCAGATATCAAAAGTGAAGGGTTGGAACCATCTATTGAAAAAATTGCTATTATGACAGAACTCAAACGAGAGACAATCGAGAGAGAATGGAATTATCTTGAACGTACCAGATTTCAGTATCTGGATGCAGATGAAGGAAAGGACCGTGCTTGTGAATATGAAGCTACGCCGGAGGCATTATTTGCCCAGAAAGAACGGGATGACAGTCTTCACCAGGCAATCATGGATCTTCCTGAAGATTACCGCCGGATTGTGCTTATGAAGTGCTCTAACTGTACAAACGAATATATTGCAAGTGAGATGAAAACGACAGTTGGAAAAATCAAAACCAAATATCAAAAGGGACTTCAGCTGATGAAGAGAAATCCACGTCTTTATGAGACCTATTCTGATTATTATTCAGAAGCAACTATTCATATGGCACACTATTCAGTTAATGCTATTATGCCAACCAAAGCTATTGAAGAGCAGATGGATGATCTTATGGAATGTATTGGAACATTAAATTCTTCTGATAAGGGAATCTACTATGTTGATGCTTCGGATCCGATGGGACAGATGACATTCTGTGTATAAAAGTCTTTACTTTTATAAAAGCAGCCTTTCAGGGCTGCTTTTGTATTCATAGAAAGAGGTTATTTCGGGGCGTTAATGGCGGAACTGTGCATCTTTGCTAAGCAGTCTGACGTATTCTTTAACTCGTGCCATTCCTTTTTCGTTCAGAATCTGCTCCGGATTTTCTTTTTCAGCCACGTGAAAAGCAGCATTGATATTATCTATATCCAGAGCTTCGCATAATGCAAAAAATTGCTGCACATTTGGGATGGAGTAATTCCGTTCCCATTTTCCAAGCATGTTTTCTGTAGTTTTAATACCAAATTGTTCCATTTTTTTTATCAATTCTATCCGTGATAATCCTTTTTCTTTTCGAAGCCGGATAAGTGTATCCCCGAAATTTTTCATAATATTTACCCTCGTAAACAGATTTTCTTTTCTGATTCCAATTTTATCTTACTTATTAATATGTGTCAAATAATATTAATAAGTGATATCGGGTAATTTTCTTCATAAAACAAAACCAAAAGTTTTCTTATAAAAATCTGCCATCACCAAGGAAATATGACATATTAATTTTGAAAAATAAAAACATTAGTCACGAAACATTTAGGAGGAAGGCAAAATGAAAAACAAAAACGTAAAAATTTTTGCTGTATTAATGGCAGCAGCATCTCTCACAACAACACCTGTTCTGGCAGCGGATTCCAATGATTATATTCTGCTTTTACCAAAAACAGAAGGCATTACGTATGAGATGGATCAGGAACATGTAGCGGATCAGTATTCCAGCGATCAGTATACCGTACTTCTTTATAAGGAAGGAGAATCTGTCGATGTGACAGTAAAAGGAGCCGATGGCTTTGTGATCCAGGATGCTATGGGGGTAGATGACACAGATTTTGCAGCTGAAGAAATGGATGGAAAGGTTTCTTTTACAATGCCAGCTGAAGACCTCAGTCTGAACATCACAGATATTTCAGAGGATACAACAGAAGAAGTGGTTCCGGCCACGGAAACGGAAGCAAGCTCAGAAGTTGAGACAGAAAACCAGACAGAAGCTGCCGAAGATACGAGTGAGGCACCTTCTACAGAAAACATCATGATTGTAGCAGCAAAAGCAAGCTTGAAAGATTCCTCCGACTTTCTTACACAGAGACAGCGGGTGCGTGTACTGGATGAAAAAGATGGATGGAGTCAGATTCAGTATGTGAAAGATGGGAGTTTGCAGGAGGGTTCTGTAAAAACATCAGATCTCACCAGCACGGCTTCTTTATATGTAACAACAGCAAACGTGAATGTCCGTGCAGAAGCTTCTGATACTTCAGAAAAACTTGGAAAGGTAGAAAGCGGTAAGGAAGTTATCGTTTCTGATAACAGTCAGGAGAAATGGGCTAAAGTAATGTTCGTATCTGGAGATACCATCCGGGAAGCATATATGTTTAAACAGTATCTCAAAGCAGTAGAAAACCCTTCTGTAGATGAGCTTCTTACAAAATAGTTGTATTTTACTTGGCACTTCCAATGTGGGAGTGCCTTTTTCTGTTTTCTGCTGTTTTTACATAAAAATAACATATTAAAAAGAAAAGGAGAGTTTAAAATGCGAAGAAAAACGGTTCTTTTTCTGTGCCTGTTAACCTCTATGGCAGGTATTTTATCTGGATGTGGAGGGAACAAAACAGGCGAAACAAATGTAACACTGGAAACTTTGGCTGAAGACTCATCTGGTTCCCCAACCATTACTTCCGATGCTGGAACCATACAGTTTAAGGGCACAACATCCAAAGATGAAGTGTATGATTTTGGATACAAAGCATCTGATTATATCTCCCTGGGAGATTACAGCAACATTAAAGTTGAACAGACTCAGTTTGAGGAAGTGACAAATGATGAAATACAGTCCAGAATCTCGGATCTGATGAAAAAAAGGAAATCTGGATTGATAAAACAGAAGGCAGTATAAAACAATATGATCTTGTGAATCTGGATATTACCTGCACCGTCGATGGGAAAGAGTATGCCCCGGGTAGCAAAAAGGATATAAATCTGAATGTTGGGGCAGGAAATTATTTTTCAGAATTTGAAGAAAAACTGATTGGCAAACAACTCGGGGATACCATTACATTTGAACTCACTCTTCCAGATAATGATACGTTTACACAACAGACTGGAAAAAAGGGGGTTTTTACTGTATACCTGAAAGCTGTTCGGACACAGCCGCAGCTTACTGATGAAATTGCAGTAAAGCTGTCTGATCAAAAGTATCAGTCTGTTAAAGAATACCAGCAGTATATAAAAGAAATGCTGGAGGCAGAAAAAGAAGAGCGGCACAACTATAATGTCTTTATGGAAGTCATGACGCAAATTGCTGATTCTATAGACATAAAAGGAATTCCAGAAGAAGAGTCAGAGAATGACCTGACCTATGAAAAGATCCAGCAAGAAGCAGATGAAAAGGGGATTGCACCTGCAGAACTTGCTCAGGAATATGAAGCAGCTGGTAAAACAATATCCATGGATAGCACGGAAGAACATTCTATGGACCTTTTGATTCTTTATATTGCAGATCAAAATGGCATTACTGTTACCGGCAGCGATATTGCAGAGTACAAATCCAGTCTTCTGGAAAGAGGTACTTATTCGGAAGAAGAACTTGATAAAACACTGAGTGAACGAAAGCTGGCACATCTGGCATTAAATAGGAAGGTTTTGGCATTTGTCGCAGAACGTGCTGAAAATTAATTTTCTTATAAAAATGGGCTGGATATAATACAAAATGACATATTAGAAATAAAAGCAAGCTTTTCAGGGAAAGAAAAGGAGACATTTATGAACGTAGTTATTTTACAGGGACGTCTTACCGATGATCCAAAAGTCTGGTATGGAAACGAGGGTAATTCAGTGTCTGTTGCCAGATATACTTTGGCAGTAGACCGGTATCACAAAAAAGAAGGAGAAGATACTGCGGATTTCATTCATTGTGTAACATTTATAAAGGGAGCTGCATTTGCCGCAAAATATCTGAAGAAAGGTATGAAGATTACTATTCGTGGAAGCATCCAGACTGGGAATTATACTAATAGGGATGGGGTAAAAGTAGGTACTACTGAGGTTGTAGTAAGTGAACATGCATTTTGTGAAAGCAAACAGTCCAGTGCAGCTGCTTATAACAATAACCAAGCTGGATATCAGAATCAGGGACAAAGTTATCAAGGACAGAGTTATCAAAATCCGACACCAAATAATCAGGGCAATAATTATGGTCAAAACTATGCGGCTGCTGGAAGTGGTCAGAATACTACAAATGCAGCATTGCCATCACCAAACACTTCAGCTGCCCAAACCTCTTCTCAGAGTTCATACCGTGCACCGGCATCATCAGCCTCTGCTTACGGACAAGGCTCTTATCATACGCCATCGCCATCAGCTCCTGTTTATGGTGGACCGGCAGGTGCAGGATATGGTAGTCCAACTGGTGGGTACCAGATTCCGCGCGGAAACAATAATGCCAAAACAAGCTATACACAGGATCCTAATTTTGCAGATGGCTTTATGAATATTCCAGATGGTATCGATGAAGAGCTGCCATTTCATTAGAAAATATCCGCCGTTGTCATGCGAGGCATTTTATAGGATACATAATACTTTTTATAAGACATCGAAAGATGTCTTTTTTTGTCGAATTTTTGGATATATTTACTAATTATTTGCATTATTTAGTAATATCATATAGCAATATGTATCAATAAGTGGTATGATATGTTACATAATTTCGATTTAATGTGTAAAATAGTACGAATTTTCTTTCAATGGGATAAAGTAAAAGAAGGTGATAAAAAGGAACAAATGTTTCGTGTCAATGAACTACGAAACCCCATTTGCAAACAGCTAATTCTGGTGGGATAATAAGTATGTAAATTGAAAAACTCTTGTGAAAACACAAGTTTTATACATGCCGTTTTTCTTTACCAGTGTTTGATTATGAGGAGGTATCTAAATGGTTGATCTTCAAACAAAACTTGCCGAGAAGATGTATCAGAAATATAGAATTATTCTAGATCAGGAAGACTGTTTTGACTTGGCAGAAGATATCCTTTCTGCATGTGCTGATAATGCAGATTACACTGTTCCGTTAAAAGAATGGATGAACGGAAAAACTTTTTTTCATGACTACAAAGTACATGATTTTCCTTTAGTAGATTTGGCTTATCGCCTGGATCCAAAGAATCCAAATATTCCGGTTTCAATTTTAATTTTATCTTTGGAAAAACAGGAAGGAAGTAGTTACAGGGGGCTGCCAGCTATTGCAGAACAGTGGTGCGTTTGTGACCCTGCACTTTTAAAAGGCCAGCCTTGCAGATATGCAATAAAGGAGGCGGGAGACTGGTATTTTCTTTTATCAGAACAAAAAGAAGTCCAGTTTAAGCAATGCCAAATGTGGCAGATACTTCTTTTAAATCCACATTTAATCCTGCAGATTGCATATGATCATCCAGACAATACTGCCCTTATTCTTCAGGATGATGGCAGTTACCTGATTGTTTATGATGCAGACAGAAAGGAGTAAGATATGTCTTATTTACACAGAGTTACTCCTAATAAAGCAACATCGCAAAATATTGAAGCCATTTATAACGAAAAAGGGCAGATGCTGGATGCAAATACAAAAGAGGTACTGGTGCAGGGGCAGATTGACAAAGGTCATAAGCATGGATATGAAGAACAGGCTATGCGGGTATGTGCAGAACGCTGTCATATGACTCAGAAAGAATATAATAAAATGATGCAGAATCCCAAACTGTATCAGTTTGAGTCTTCCCATAATAACCGATCACATAAATTTGAAAGCAAGGACCGCATGGAGCAATTACATAAATGTTTCGAAGTGATCCGTGATTATAAAGGCAAAAACAGAAATAAAGCTCATGATAAATATGGTAAATCGGATTTTACTTTTAGTAATAAATCCAAAACTACAAACTTCGGTCATTCACAGAATACAGTTGTTTCTGATAAAAGCCAAAATAGTCACAGCAGTTATGTTACAGTTAGTTCCAAGTCCGCTATACATGGAACCTCTACTACAGGAAGCCCTGGTAGTTCATTGTCTGGAGGATTAACCGGAGGACATAGCGGTATTGGAAGTTCTGGCAGTATCGGCGGACATTCTGGTAGTTCCGGGCACGGAGGAGGTCATGGTAATGGATCTTCTGGCGGAGGACACGGTGGTCACGGAGGAACGGGAGGAGGTCATGGACGATGATTTGCGATAATCTCCGGATTATAAAAGGAAATGTAGCAGAGTATAATACGTTTCCAGTTTTTTCTCCTTCCAATGAAAAAAAATATTTTCTTTCTGGAAGGTATAGAGATCAACGAGAACAGATTATCATCGCAGACAAGTTGCTTACTATGGGACTTTTGTTTCTTGGAGATGCCGGTCAGGGAAAAACAAACACCATGTTGAGTCTTACCGGACAGATTCTTGAAAACCTGGAAGAAAATGATCTGGCAGTTATTTTTGATTTAAAGGGTGATTACCAGGAGGCGTTTTATGAAGATGGTGATTTGATTCTAAATGCTTTAGATGATAAATATGCATGGAACATTTTTGAAGAGCTTCTTCCATTTCTGGATAATGAATACCTCTTCGATATGCGAATCAAAGAATTATGCAAATATTTATATAAAGGACGGGAATCTGAGCAACAGCCATTTTTTGTCAATGCTGCAAGAGAAATAACCGAATATGTTATAAGGTATTTCCTTTATGAGTATAAAGAGACAGGAGATGACAGCAGGCTGAATAACCTCTGTCTGAAAAATTTTTTTAAAGGAATTAATTGCGAAGAAGATTTATATGATTCTTACCGGAAAGTTCTTCTTTCCTATGAAAGTTTTAAAGGAGGGCTGTCCTACCTGCCACCCAAAGAAATGGAAGATAAATCTGCCTATGGCGTTATCAGTGAGATAACCAGTATGGCGAATGATGTATTTGCAGGTGCATATGGAACAGCAAAAAATGAAAAGAATGCTTATATTTCTGCATCAGAAATTGCAAGAAACTTAAAAACAAATGTTGTATTTTTATCATATGATCCATCACTTCCGGAATCACAGTCTTACGTTTTCCGGTTCTTTGTAGACAACATTATTGCAAGCAGATGTTCTTATTATAAAGAAAAGGGTCCTGCCAAGGTGGGAAAAACGTATCTGTTTCTGGATGAGTTTAGCCAGATGTTTAAGCTGGATTACGTGTTACTGGCCCTGAATCAGCTCAGAAGTATGAATTTCTGTATTGTAGCTGGTCTGCAGCACGTTGAACAAATGAATGTCCGTTATACAGAAGCAGAAGCGTCTGTCATGTTAAGTGCATTCCAGTCAATAATAGCCTTTAAGTGCACCGGAAACAGTATTGTCCAGATACAGAAACAGACCGGAGAAGCCCGCGTTTCCGACAGGTACACAATTGCTGGTGGTTCAATGGCATATTCCCCACCGTACGATCGAAAGTGTATTGAAGAAAAGGAAGTGCTCAATCTTAAGATTGGTGAAGCTTTCGTGAAACTTGCAGGATATATGCCATTTAAGTTCAGATTTGCCCGTAATGTCGTGGAGAAAGGATAGTCCATGGGTTTTATTGGAAATATAATCCTTGCGGGTCTGGCAGGCCGGCATAACCGCAGGGCGAACCATGTATCACGCCGGCTTTTGGGATTTGTACCGGAAAATGAAAACTTAATTGTATGTGGCGGAAATACTGGAGAAAGAGGAGAATTAGCTACAAGTATCAAAGAAGATGCCCTTTATGCGGGGGTCTATGACGCAATGAAAAAGGGAATCCCCACTATATGTATCTGTTCTCCAAATTCCATAAGCCAGGAACTCGTAGATGAGCTGAAAGCGCTGGCACAAGGCGATCCAAAGACTGGAAATAATATCGTGTTTTGGGGAGTAAACGTTTCTTATATGCCTTTCGATAAAACCACTTCTTACGAACAGACCTGTGAAATGTTCGCAAGAATTATCGAAAAGTATGCAGGGCAGACTATGAACTGCCAAAATATTACTTCGCTCATGTATGTTCTGTTGTCCATACTGGAAGACGGACTTGGCCGTGAAAATTTTACATATTACAATCTTTCCATTATAGTAGATCATCTTGTCAGGACATCCGGTTCCAGACGTGGCAGTATAGAAGCAAAAAACTTGAAAGAATTCCTAAGCTGGATTGAACAGGAGCTTCATATTGATGCAGAGGGATTTATAGAAAATTCCCTTCTGCTACAGTGGGATAGCGTAGTGACTGAGTTTTACCGTTTCTGGATCCGTTATTCGGCAGAAGTAAACAAACTTTCCTGTAAAAATGGGAAAAAACGTTCCCTGTATTCCTGCCTGAAAAAGCATGAAGTCTGTATTGCAATGATTGCTCCAGAATACGAGCAGTTGTTGATGGAAACATTGCTGAATGAGCTTAAACTCTTCCAGGAAACATCCAGCCTTCAGTACCAGATGATAGGATATAACATATCTGCTACGGGATTTGGCTGCTACCGATTGACAGAAACCGGTAAGTCCGTATTCATAGGGAATACATTCGGAGAATTAAATATCAAAGATTGTAATATCCCTGCCTCTACCGTTGTTTGTTTAGGAGTATCAGGAAGAGATGCTTCTGATATTTTTGATATGATGGTCATGAACAGTTCCTGGATTCAGACACATCTGGGGGTTGGACATGGTGGACATGTAGGATTTACCATTGGACACCAGGTCCCTATTACGGCAGACAGACTTTCACTAATGAATATACGCGATGGAAGTGGTTTTATTCTTTCACCAAATGGATATACACATGTTAACCAGCTTTATATGTAATGCAGAGGAAGAAACATGAAGAAATGCGTAAAATGCGGAACAAAATATGATGATTCTGAAGTAATCTGCCCAAAGTGTAACATGTATTTGATAACAGATGTACTTTCAGATTTATCGGAGGAATCATTTAATAAGAAGGGGTTTGCAGGAAATAAATCATTTTTTGCAGATACCAATAGCAATTTTGAAAAAGCTGCTAGCAGCAGACGTAGAAACCCAATTCATCCTGTTGATGAAAACGTAACAGAAGATGATAGTGCAAGTTTTTTTACCGGTGCCGAATCAACTTTTTCAGGCACAGACACTGCTCCTTCTGAATCTGACAGCAGTAGACGCAGAAGAAACAGGGTTCATCCAGTTGAAGAAGCTTCAAATTCAGAGCCTGTTAAACGAACATCATCCTCCTCATTCCAGCCAAGTGAAGAAAGTGATGATTATGAAGAAGAGAGTGTGCAGCCGGTTTACCGGAGAAGAATCCGCAGAAGAAGGTTTCGACAGATTATGCGGCGGCTCCTGTCATGGCTCCGTATCCTGGTTCCGGTATTAATGATTGTAATAGCTGCATCTTTAATTATCCGTAACTGGGTAACAGTAAAAGAATTTTTAGAAGCCTGTCTTGTGGGAGGAATCATTGGAAGTGTACTGTTAACTTTTTTATCTATAAGATTTGGCACCCATTTCAATGCGGAAATTACTATTACAGGAGCTATAAGCGGTGCGATTATTGGATGTATCATAAGATATAACCTGCTTGGAAGTGCAGCTGATCTTTCTGCACTGCTGGATGCATTGATGCCTTGTATTATCTGTTGCGTAGGACTTTACATAATCGTAAGAGGAACTTTTAACCGGAGGTGAGTAATATGAATTTGATAGAATTTTCCAAGATATCAAACCAGTCAATTGATAACTTGAAAGAACTTTTAATGATACAGTTTAACCGTATCGTATTATCTGAATATGTTGGTTTGGATGAAAAAGTGCTTCATGAATTGATGGATTATTTTGGTATCAATCAGATAGACTCCGTCTCACATACTGATCTTCCGGAGGGAGATTTTGAAAAGCAGGGATTTTCTTCGGAACCAACCGATGAAGAGCAGTGCTTCAGAGAATTATCCGATATTCTTCACCCGGAAATAAAATACACCAGGAAGTTACTGGAATACTGTAGTGAGCATAATTATTTATTTTTTATTGATACCTGCAGTCTTCTGAACCAGTATTTTTACGATTTCTTTAACATGTTCGACAAAACAGTACAATCAAACAGCAGTTTATACATTCCTTATGTCGTTCTGGAAGAATTGAAAAAAATATGCATAGATAAGAAAAAAGATGATGAAGTTGTCGAAAAGGCCAGACGCATATTTGATTTTATTCTCCAGAAATGTCAGCAGAATCGAATAAAAATCATTGGAGATGAGGAAGACAAGAGGACAAATGAACGCGGAGAAAAGGTTGTTCATGCTGACCGTGTTATGTTGGAAAAGCTGATTTATTTCCGAAATGATTCCCAAAGCTGTATGTTAATTACCCAGGACTACGGGCTGACTGTAGATGCGCTTCAGCAAAATGAATCGCATTCTTCTAAGTCGTCTGCCCTGGTTCTGGTTAAAAAAATAGGAAAGGGAGGTGCTTTGCTGGATAATACAGATGACGTAAAAAATCCAAAGTTACCCATAGACCATGCGTAAGAAAGGAAAAATACATATGAGTGAAACAGTCAAAAGCCTTGCCAACATGTATGGCTTGACATTAGACGAAGCATTAGCTGCACTTGAGGCAAATAATATTCTTATATTATCTACTGATTTGCAACTGGATCAGGTGAAAACCCTGAAATATAGCAAGATATTTGCCGATATAAAATCAACTCCAAAACCCAAGCCAACTCCAAGGCCAGCTCCGAAACCAACGCCTACACAGAGAACAGAAGATTCTCAACAGCATTCCACGTCAGACAGAACACAACATACTGGATATCATAAGCAATCAGAAACTACTAAAAGTGTTTCCAGAACTGGAAGCCGTACAAGCAGTCGCACATCTCATCAGGATGCGGATGAGCGTCAGAAACAGCTTCTGAGCAGAGATTATATCATCTTTACCCACATGGCGCTTCGCAAGCCTGTGGCAGCAGACATTATTACAGAAGCACTGGGTGTTAAGATAACCAGAAAAACGAATACAACTCTTGTTGTTTGTGCCGAAACTGTAGAGTTTGTAATGGAGGCAGCTAAAACAGACAGCAGTATTAAAAGAGTTGCGGATGCACTTGAATCCTTAAGAAAATATAACATGTTTACTATTCTTCCAGGAAAAATATCAGAAGAAAATCATGCTATCAGTACCTTTATTAAAGGTAGAAATTTAAGCGACTCTATTATTGTAATCGGAATCAACCGTGGCCTGAGCACTTTCATTTACAGCAGAAATAAAGCGAATGAAAATGACCATCAGTATATTCGAATTTTCGAAAGAGATATTACTGCGAAAGGTCATCTCGCGAACCCAAGAAATCAGATGGTTGCCTTTGCAAATCCAGATGACAAGGCCAAAGCTCCGTTATCTGATTCTCCGAAATATCTGGAAGGAGAAATTCCAGTATCCGGTCAGTACGTATTCATGAAGTCGAAAAATGGATATGAACCAGTACTTCTTGAAAATGAGCTTGGACATGGAGGAGAAGCTAATGTCTATAAAGTTTTCTCTGGAACGAAATGTGCAAAAATTTTTAAGAACGAAAGTAATTCTGAGTTGAAGATGCAGAAAGTTACAATCATGTGTTCTAAATATGGACTGCTTCGTATGATTGATACCCCTATTATGGAGAGAATTGCATGGCCGGAAAAAATGCTTTACAACGAAAAATCTGAACCAATTGGTTATATTATGAAGTTGTTCAAAGATACCACTGCTTTTTCAGAATTTGCATATGATACCTTTGAGGAGATTATTCCAGGTATTGAAAAAAAACATCAGGTTACTATGGCAGTTAATTTTGCAGAACTGATTGACTTCATGCATCACAACAATGTTATTCTTTGCGATATAAACCGTGACAACATCTTATATGATAAGGATCTGGTAGCCTATTTGGTAGATTTAGATTCAGCACAGATTGCAGACGATAAGTGGTATTATCCAAGCAATGTGGGGATTCCAGAATTCCGATCACCTGAACATATCTATGATGATGATTTTTCTTTCCGCAGGAAAAAAGCAGATGATGTATGGATTATGCAGATGCTGATTTTCCATATGCTGACACCAGACGGAGATCCATATGCAGGATCCAGAGATTTTGATGATGAGCGTGACATTATTGCAAAAGGATATTATCCATATCAGGCAGGAAATATTGGAGCAGAATATCAGATAAAAGGAAGTATCTGGCACATGATAGTCAGCCATTTCCCGAAATTCTTAAAAGAGCTGTTTTGGAATTCTTTCCATGGAAATGGAAAATATTTCCATGAAGAAACCAGAAGAAGCTCTCTTGACTGGTTGAGAACTATTGTGCGATATCAAGAAGCTTTACCTGGAATTGTAAAGGTTAATCCAGAAAGTGGAAAATACCTGCCAGAGTCTTACCCAAAGCAGGTACAGTCTAAAGGTAATGTAAAAATTAATGCTGGAGATTCCGATATGGAGTTGGAGGATATTCTGGAGCAATTAAAAAATTTCAATCAAGGATGGAATAATGTTTAAAATAAAAAGGTACTACGTACAAGGAGGAAAAATTTATGGCAAACGTAAACAATATTGAAGGTATGCTGGGAAGCATGGATTTGTCAAACGTTGAACAGAAAGCAGTTACTTTAAATGTAAGCAAACGTCTTCCTGCAATTATGCTGGTGGACACATCTGGTTCTATGGGAAGCTATGAAGATCTGCTGAAAAGATCTGTAGAGGGACTCTATGAAGCTATTTTAGCTGACCGCACCGCAAGTAACTCTACAGAACTGGCAGTTTTAACTTTCAATAGTGACATTGAAATTCTAGAACGTATGCGTGAAATCAAGGCACAGGAGGCCAAAGGAAAAAACCTTGATTTCCACTGCCACGGCTGTACTCTTACGGGACTGGCATTAAAAAATGCTATTATGCAGATTGAAGGCAGAAAAAAAGTATATGCTAAAGTTGTCCCAAAGATAAAGTATTATGCACCGATCATTTTCCTGATTTCTGACGGAGTACCGGAATGCTATGACGAAAATGTAAAACCGCAGGAAGCAGAAGCAATGGCATTCAGCAAAGCGTATATTAAGAGAGAAGTAGCCGCAAATAGATTGGTTGTTATTTCTGTAGAAGTCAGTGATCACTGCGACCATGCTCTTATGAGAGAACTTACTGGTCTTAAAAACGATAAACATGTGACCAAAGTCAGCAATGCATCAGAACTGGCAAACTTCTTCAAAGTAACTTCATCCATTATTATCTCCAGTTCTAAGAGAGGAACCAAAGACTTAAATAATATTCCTTTCGCTGACATGAAATAGTTTATAGGCGACATCTTGCATACTGATATAACAGATACTGTAAATCAGTATGCAAGTGTCTCATCAAAGGGAGAAAAGCCATGAATATTTCAGAAATTCAAAGCATCCTTGGTACGATAGATTTGAAATCATCTAGAGATATGCTGGTATCAAAAAAATATAATGTGTTCATTATGATCGATATATCGAAGTCGATGGCTTTATATAAAGAATTGTTAAAAGATGCTATTTTCCATTTATATAATTCACTTAGGGAATATAAACAGGAAATAGAATTAACTCTTATAACTTTTAATAACGATATTAAAATTTTAAAACCTACACAAAATATAAAAGAAATGCAACTTTTTGAACAGGAACTTAATTTTTGTTATGAGGGAGCTAGTTTTATAGGATCTGCATTACAAGAAATGACCTGTTTAGTTGAGGAAAGAACAGTTGAATATAAAAACCATGTTCCTCGAATCAGATATTCTACTATCGTTTTCCTCCTTTCTGACGGAAATATAAATTGCTATAATGCTGATATAGTAAGAAAGGAAAACGAGGCTTTACAGTTGACACAACAATATATATGTGAAAATCATATAGAAGTAGTGTCAGTGGGCATTGGTAGATTGTGTAACTACAATTTTCTGAAAGAATTAACTGGGCTTAACTCAGATAGACATGTAAAACGAGTCAATTCAATAGTTGATTTGAAAGATTTTGT
The DNA here is from genome assembly GCF_003479245.1 of Ruminococcus sp. AF17-12. Classification (NCBI taxonomy): domain Bacteria; kingdom Bacillati; phylum Bacillota; class Clostridia; order Eubacteriales; family Oscillospiraceae; genus Ruminococcus; species Ruminococcus sp. AF17-12. The sequence goes on along the minus strand of NZ_QUGY01000002.1, from coordinate 170,899 downwards.
AAATCAACTGGAAGCAGAAAGTGACATGATTATAACGAGAAATGACTTCCAGTCAAAAAAATGGCATGTACAAAAAAACATGCATACAATATGTTCATTGAATACGAGTAAACGAATTCCAATAATTTTTTTGATCGATACTTCAAAGTCAATGTCAGGATACGAAGATCTCATAAAAACTTCCATCTGTAAGTTATATGATTTTATTTTGGATGACAGGACAGTGTCCAATGCAGTTGAATTGTCTGTACTTACATTTAACAATGATATTTTTGTCCATGAACAACTATGTGAAATTAAACGACAGGAAAAACGAGGACGAAGTATACATATTGAATGCACTGGAACTTCACTTATAGGTTTAGCTCTCAACGCAGCTATTCAGCAACTGGAAGAGCGAATAAAAACTTATACACAAAATATTCCTAAGGTGAGATATTATGTTCCAATTATTTTTATTATTTCACATGGTAAGTCAGAATATCCAAATGACAACACAGGGAAACAGGAAGAAGAAGCATTGGTATCTGCTAAAGCTTTTATCAAGAAAAAAGTATCAGAGAATCGGCTTGGTATAATCTCTGGTGCTATTGGCAATTGCTGTAATCTTTCTTTAATGAGAGAACTAACAGGTATTGATACAGATAACCGGTTGATTAAAATAGATACTGAAATTTCTTTAAATAAATTTCTTGATTATACGAAAGTTATAATTCATAATTGGCCCCAAATTTGTCGTCATCACCTGGATCTGGACATGTTTTCTAGTTATATACAATAAAATCAAGGAGAAATGCTTATGGAAAGAAAAACACTATTTAAAACAATTTTATATAAAGAAACAGGAAGCAGACATATAGAACGCAATAAAAACTGTGAAGACAATGTATTTCGATACATTTCTGAAAATGGTATAACTTCTATTGCACTTAGTGATGGTGCAGGTTCTTACAAGTATGCAGAAAAGGGATCAGAAATCACAGCTCGTATGGCGGCAACTTTCATGGCAAAAAAATTTGAAAGACTGTATGGTCTTGACAATGAAACAATAGCCGATTATGTCATCCGCGAAGTGCTAATCCCTCTCGGAGAAGAGGCGGAGAAGCAGGGAGAAGATATTATCGAATTTTCAGCCACTCTACTGTGTACAGCTTTTCACCCGGATGGAAGGTATCTGATTTTGCATGTTGGAGATGGTGCAATTGTTGGACTAAACAAAAATAATGAATGTGAAGTAATTTCTATTTATGAACATGATGGACCCGCAAACCAGACAACCTTTGTTACTGTTCCAGACACACAGTTTTTTCTGAAAAAAGGGACCTCTGATTATTCATCAGTTGTATTAATGAGTGATGGACCAGAAGAATTTCTGGTAAATGAACTTGGGGCAAATGTTCGTATACGTCTTATGCAGCAAATGGCGTTTTTCTTAAGTGAAGCAGACATGGAAAACCAAATTTCTTCACTTATCCGCTTACTGGTAAATAACGGTATGGGAGATGATGCTTCTTTCGCTGTTATCTGCAACATGAAAGAAACCGGTAATGTATTATCCGGACTGTCTCCGGAATTCCGCCGACAGCTTTTTGATCTGCAGAAAGATTTAAGTGATAAAAAAATGGACAACAGCAAAAAACTTCTTGCTATGATTGGTTCAGCACCAAATGGTACGACCATAGGAGAGCTGACCAGAAACCTTCATATCCATTCCAAGAGCATCACCAAAAAGAAACTGAACCATTTACTGGTTATGGAGCTTATTAAGCAGGAAAATGGACGGATTTATATTGCAGACTGAAGGAGTATTTAAGTTATGAGCGTAAAAACAATCATTATTATTGCAGTAATACATATCATTTCCGGTAATATTTCGAAAGCTGTAGTTAAATCTAAAAATTATCCGGATAGCATAAATCATGGATTCGCATGGGGCTTTTTTCTTGGAATATTAGGTCTTATTATCTGTCTTTTTAAAACACCAATTCCCAAACGAAGACCATCGACTTCTTCAAGTTCTAGTAATTATAGCAGAAACACTACAAGATCCAGGAATACTTCAGGAAACGGCCACTATCGACAAACAAATTCCAGAACCGTAACCAGACAGAATTTTGCACAAAAACTGAATACCCTGAATGACTCCGGCGATGTGAAGGTACAGGCCTCTCCTCAACAGAAAAAGATGGTTTCTGAAGCCAAAACGTATCGTGCTGCTAAAAAACGCACTTTTTCAACGGTAAAGTCTGGTGAGCAAATCAGTATTGATTTGAGTTGGAGTGAAAACCTTGCAGAACTGCTTGAAGCAACTGAAGTAGTTTACTCAAATGCGGAACTGAACTGTAATCGGAGAATGGTTTCAGAAAGATTTAATTATTACATCAATCTTCATTACCGTTCTTTTACGGCAGCCGATCTTTGCCACGCAAAAAGGGAAGAAATTATGGTAAGCCTAAATAACCTGAGAAAGATCATTTCCCGACTCAACGACAGAAGTGACTTTCTGAGAGTAGATAAAGCTTCTTATGATCAGTTAATTGCACTTCGCGGCAGTATGTATAATCTGACAGAATATCTGGGAAAACGCCGGGATCTTTTGAATAAGCAGACCGCTGTCATCCGTGAAAAGATCAGGAATGAATGCGGAGACAGGGGACAACGCTGGTATCAGGAACTGATGGAAAGGGCAGGTAAATGAGCAGAATAGCTGGAGACCGTATGTATCTTGATGGTGAAGGCCTTTTAGGACCTTCACCGAGATATATAGTCTGGTTTCATGGATGCAGTAGAAACTGTCCGGGCTGTATTGCCATAGACTGGAATCGAAAAAATTTTCCAGCGTTTGAATTAAGTGTACGAACAATGGTAGAAATCATACAGCAGTCAGGAAATATTGAAGGAATTACTATCAGTGGAGGAGAACCTTTTCTTCAGATCGACGCATTGTATGAACTGGTCTCTGAACTGCGTAAGACTGAATTGGGAATAATTATTTATAGTGGTTATAGGCTGTCTGAACTCAAAGAAATGTCCAATGAAAAAGTAAAGAAAATTCTAAGTGAGATTGATGTTCTGATAGATGGCAATTATGAGGAAAAATTGGATGATGACCTTCCTTACAGAGGTTCTTCAAATCAGGTAATTTATCAATTTACAGATAGATATAGGGATTTTTTTAAATCGAAAAAAAAGAGAATTTCTTCTATTGAAAAGAAAGAGGGACAGCAGCTGCTTACCGGAATTCCAAGTACACAGACCAAAAATCTATGGAAAAAAATAAAAGAGCAAAATGGATATAGTTGAAAAAACACCAATGAAGGATTAGTTTCATAGTGTAAATTTTGTCGTTCCGGGCAAATTTAACTCATATAATTATAACAAATTTTAGTTCTTATAATTCTAAAAAGAAGAAACATGTGGAGGTGCCACAAATGAATGATAAAAGAACTTCTCCTAGTACTCAAAGTATTTTTGTTATACCAATAGGAGATGAAGTAGAATTATATCTGGAATACAACGGTTTACAATGGAGTAATGAGAGTATCAATGAAGAAAAACTGCGTAGTTTTTCGGAAAACTGCCAGGGTATTCAAATTACCTTTTTGGATGCAGAAAACGGAAAACTCTTGTTATTTTCTCAGAAAGAAGATATGGAAGATTCCATAAAAATATATTTTGAAAGAATATCTTCAGAACAATTGCCATGTGCTTTTTTTGATAAAGTAAGTAAAACATATGATAATTTTGAAGTTTCTTCTCAAGTAGCGCAAATGACCGTATGTTTTATGGAAGACGGCAAAATAGATGTAGAGTGGCAATATGAAGAAGATGAAATACCAGGGCCTTATGTTGTCGATCCGGTACTGCCTATTACCCAACCGTCATTTCCTACGCAGCCAGAACCTACTACTCCAGGAAATGACAATTTAGAAAAACTCAAACAGGAAAACATAGAACTCAAAAACAAAAATGAAGAACTGTCCTTTGAAATATCTAATTATAAGATAAATGAAGACAGTCTTTCAAAAAAAATAGCTGAATTGCAGGAGGAAAATGAACGGCTGAAAGCTGTTTCTGGAGGCAATGCTGCAAATGATGAAGAAATTGACCGTCTTAAGACACTTGTAACTCAATTAGTAGATAACCAGTTCGATGATTCCTACGTTCAGACACAGGATACAAAAATCAATGAAATGACAGCTTCTATTGTAAGTCGTAAAAAAACTCTGGCCGAAAAAGAAGCCTCCTTACATTCATTGGAGCAGGAAGAATCCGAAGTGGAACGTTCTATCGCAGATATCAAGCAAAATATTACCAATGCAATGGATAACATTCACAAAGCAGAAAGAATTAAACAGGAACAGTCTGTAGAACTTTCAGATATTCAAGCCTCTTTGCAGCAGATTCTTGCCGAAATTGATATGGACATCGATACACTTGAGATGTATTCAGAACAGGATAGTCTGAGCACTGTTGTTTCGGAAGCTAGAGATGCGAAAAATAGGATTGAGGAAAAGCTAAGATCTTTCATCGTAGAACGGCAAAAAGATTGTGAAGAACGGAGCAAGCGCATTCAGACTTCCTGAAATAATAAAAACTGTGGTGCAAAGCCAGGAAATACGAGGTATATATGGCAGATAATCAGAGAGAAATCGAGCGTCTGCAGCGGCAGATTTCAAATGCAAACAGGGAGCTCCGGAATATTGAGCGGGATTATAATGACAGGATCAAACAGGAAACCGCTAAAATGCGCCGAGAAATGCAAAATTTCTCCGCTAACTTGAAGCAGGATTATATCCAGAAACTTCAGGAAATGGAGCAATCCTTTTCAAATGCTTACCTAAATGAAATGGAACGCATGCGGAGACGGTATAACGAATTAACAGAACAGGTTGCTATTTATGAAAATGAATTAAATGAAGCTATGGAACGCCTGGAGGCAGAACAGGCACGTTTGATTCAGGAAAATAAGGCTAAAAACCAACAATATGAGGAAGCTGCAAATAAAGCGGTACAGAAACTGAAGCAAAGTATTCAGGATGCTTGTCAGTTTCCAGTAGATATTTTTTATCCTCATGCCATACAGCGATATATCGAAGCAGGTGAAGAAGCCGAAAAACTGCTTCAAAATAAACTGTATACGCTTGCGGTACCAAAGGCAGAATGTGCCACTGATGCTGTAAAGCGTCTGGAAAACAGCACGAAGCAGAAAATGGAAGAGCTAGATACGCTGTTTGAGATTTACCGGATGAAACTGGAAACACTTACCAAATCTATATTTTCAGATGGAAGGCTTAACCTTAAGGATGGAGATGAGGTTGTACTGGAACTCACCGAACAGGATATTGATTACTGGTCCGACAGGCTTTACTCCGAATTGAAGGAACTTCTCCAGGAGCATCAGGCAAATGTAGACGGTGGTACCGGACAGTGGATAAAAAAATGCGCAAATCAGGCATTGGATCCAGCTTTCTTGTTGGATAAGGAAATTCAAAGGCTGGATATGATTCCACAAAAGCTCAGCATATGCATTTCTTATGCAACCTCAGCATGTGACTGTTTTAATCATACTTCTGTCATCGAGGAAACCGTTGAAACTGTTTTAAGAGAGCAAAACTATGAATTTACAGGTATTGCATATGGACCGTGTAAATGTGGGAATGATGCATCAAAAGGATTTCAGGAATATTTTCATCAGTATCTTCAGGATGAAATCTGCATAAAGGAAAATGGAAAAGCAGATTACAGAGAAGAAAGGGTCCTTACTTTTGAAAAATGCCATACCATAAATGAAAAACCGGATATCTGCAGGCTGTATATTATACCTGTACGCAAAGAAAAAACAGTTTCCTATCGGATTTATATGCAGCTGGAAGCGGAATACTTCCCGACTATGGTGCAGGAAAGCCTGTCTAATATTTTGGGAAGAAATGGTGTTTATGTAGAAACAGCAAAGTCCGCGATGAACATTGCCACAGATGCAGGAAGACCTCTTACTTTAAAAGAAACTGATAATTTTACAGCAACAGTGACCGAAGCAGATCTTCGCCAGAAATACAGCTTGGGAAAATAGAAAGGGGAAAGACTATGAGTGCAGATGGATTTGGAGTATTTGGAGCAGCAGTACTTGCGCTTGCAGCAGCACCTATCCTGATTGGAGGCGCTGCCATCACAGGAACCGTATATGGTTCCGTGAAACTGACAAAACATATAGCTCAGCAAAGACGTAAGAGTAATACGCTCCGTGAACAGAGAGAAGCGGAACAAAGAGCACGCCTTGCAGAACAGGAAGCGGAGGAGCGTGAAAGAATCCAGGAAATCATGCAGTCCTATTCCAGTTTACAGAGCAATCAGAGAGCAGCTATGAACCGTATCAATGAACAAATGCTTCGTTCTTATACCTCTTTTGCAAATGAAATGCAGAAAGAACAGAATAAAGCTGACCAGGATATCAGCAGACTTGCAAACAATGCGGCAATCCGTAAAAAGGAACTGTTTACATCCTGGAAAAAAGAAATCGATGTACAGGCAAAATCGTATGCCGATTCTCTACATACTACGTTTGGAACTATGAAAGCGGAAGTTAACCATCAAATTTCCAAATTCAATGAGATGAAAACACAGTTACAGGAAAATATGCGCTTACAGGAATATGCTTCTTCCCAGTTAAAAGATGCAGAAGCAGCCATCCATGCAGTTCAGATTGAACTTGGCTCAATTCCAAATAATACCGTGGAAGAGTACAACAAAGCAGCTGATTATTTCAACAAGGGAATGTATGAACCGGCTTATGGAATTGCTTCATCGATTGTCTTGGAATGTTATGACTATTTAGAAGAGGGAATTTCAGACAGAGAAAAGAAATATGCCTTAATAGATTTACTGGAAGCACAAATCGTAGAAATGAAAGCACAGATTGAATCCATGAAAGCGTTCCAATTTGAATACAAAGACGAAATGTATGAAACAGACCTTTCCATGTACGAACCGGTATTTAAAGCGGTAATATCCAGACTGGAAAAATTAGATGCTGCAATCTCCGATATTGACGGAAAAACCTTACGAGATTTTGCAGACATACAGGAGCAGTTGGCAGATATTGAACTGGATATCCAGAATTGTACAAAACTGGCTGTTCAGAAATTGCTGTCAGCTTATACAGAAAATGATACGGCTTCTGATATCACTGCAGCTATGGAAGATCAGGGATATGACATGGATGGATATGCCTATGAAAGTGGAGAAGAAGGAAACCCTATTCATGTGAACTTTGTAAACAGAGTTTCCGGAGGACGTGTAACCGTAGTCCTGTCTCCAAAAACAGACGGCATTCATGTGGATGTACATGATTATGGAGTTGACGGAGCTGCTGATGCTCAGAGACAGGATGAAATTCGACACCTTATCGAAAAAACATTAAATATTCAGATTCACTGTTCCGGAAGAGGAACAGTATCCTCCCATACACAGGCAGCAGATCTTACTGCTGTGGAAACTACGAATCTCAGATAAAGAGGGAACAACATGAATGCTTTGGATATTTTAAAGAAACATGATGATACAAGTTGTATTTTATTATATGGAAATACCTCGGATCTGGTATTATCCAAAGATCTGTGCTTCAGAGAATTTCGTGTAGCACTTGCAGATATCCTGCATGAAACGGGCTATGATAATGTTGTTTTTTATGATTCTACAAACGCATCTGGAAAATTTGTATATGATGATGCATCAGCTTACTATACTGGTATAGCAAGAGAAGAATACGTACAAAAGCATGGATCAACACCTTCCAAAACAGCCCCAAAAACAAATCCCAATAATACTGGCAAGAAAAATACTGGCATAAAACAATTTGGTATGCCAAGAAAAAAAGTATCCCAGCCAGTATCAAATGATCCGCCGCAGAATACTCCTCAGGCAGATCCTGTTCCCCAGACTACCATGAGATACCAGCAAAGAAATATGGATGAAGTGGTATTCCATGGTGAACTGGAAACCTACATGAAAAATGATACTTACCGGTCAGCGGTAATTCTGACAGATATCAATAATTTTCTCCGCAATTCTGTTGTGAGGGATAAATTTTCTGAGGATATCCGTAATAACTGGAATAAGAAGAACCTGTTGATTTTTATCCACCCAGATTTAAGTTCTGCACAGAACAAAGAATTTTTTCAGCTTCTGAGATCCATTGGATTACTGGAATATTTCTATGACAAGGGAAATAAGTGTGAGGAGGATTATACTCCAAAGAAAACACGTGTTTTTAAAATAGAGCACTTTTTCGAAGATGAAATTACCTACCTGTTGAAACTCAGCCAGATACAGTATGGATTTCATTATACTGAAGGTATTTCTAAAACAGCTGAAAAAATTCATTATATTATTAAAAGCCAGAAAGAATCCGAACAGATCAGTATGCGTATGTTAAAAAATCGTATGCAGAGATACGCATTGGATCATGTAGGTGCTGATATTGGTGACAAAGATGTTGAAAAAATCCTGGGGTACCATCTGCAGGATATCGACTTCAACCCATGGGAAACGCTGAGAAATCGACGTGGCTGGGAAAATATTGTAGTAACACTGGAAAGCTTTCTAAAAACACAAACCTCGGAACAAGAAGAAAAGGACTCCGTTCCATCTGAAAAAACATTGTTTGTAAAAAGAATGGGGGGACGTGATAACCGGGCAGAACATTACCCTGGTTCCAATAAACTCCCACATATTATGCTGGAAGGTTCCCCAGGAACCGGAAAAACAACATCCATCAAACAGATTGGTCGAATCCTCCATGATGAGGGATTTCTTGCAACTGGCCACGTAATTTCTGCATCCAGATCGGATTTAATTGGTGATGTTATTGGTGCAACCTCCATCAAAGTACGCGAAATGGTAGCAAAAGCAGAAGGTGGTGTTCTTTTTATAGATGAGGCTCATCAGTTATGCGAAAATAATAATGACCGCGGAAATGGCGGCATTTATGCAAAAGAAGCTGTTGGACAGCTTGTAAAGTGTATGACAGATGAATCTACAAACGTACTATTTGTTTTTGCAGGATACCGTTCCACAAAAGGATTTAAAGATGGCGTAAGAGGTCTCTTCGATATGGACCAGGGACTGGAAGACCGGATTAAAATCAAAATCACCATTCCGGATTATACACCTGAAATACTGGAAGATATTTTCTTTTCTACCCTGCACAAAAAGGGATATCAGCTTGGAACAGATCTTACAAAAGAAGATATTCATATTTTTATGACAAATATTTACCAGACCAGGAACCGGAGAACTTTCAGTAATGGACGTTATGTAACTGAGGTTTTGATTGAGAACCGTCTTATCAAACATGCAGTAAGCAGAGGGGATTCTTCTTTTATCCTAAAAGAAGATTTTGGTGAACTCCAGCCCAAATTTGAACCAGTTACTTTGGAAAAAGTAAAAGAAGAATTCGAAAATATGCCTGGACTTGGCGATATTGGAATTAGTATCGCAGAAAAATATATCAATTTCCGGCAGATGAAGATTGATGACGGTGTTTCATTGGATAAAATCCCAGGATGCAAGCATATGATTCTTGTTGGAAATCCTGGAACAGGAAAAACTACTCTTGTAAATATGCTCTGCAGAGCCTTTGGATCAGCCAATATTATGAGTGGTCTGGATGCAGTCATTGTTGATACGCCAATTGGACTGCGTGTAGATGACTTGAAAGCTAAAATCAAAGAAGCAGTAAACAGCAATACAATTCTGTTTATTGATGAGGCACATGACAGTTCAGAAGAGATCCTGAAATCATTATTGCATGAAATGTCTGAAAATAAGGAATTGACCTGTGCGTTTGCTGTATATCCAAATCGACTGACAGAATTCCTGCAAAAGGCCAGAGGGTTCAGAGATAGATGTGACAAGCCATATATTCTTCCGGACTATACCCCTGAACAGATGTATGAAATATTTTCGGAGGAATGTGCCAGTGAGGAAAACAAATGCATCTGTACAGATGAACTTTCTGAACAGCTCAAGGTACTGTTTCGTAACTGGTACCATACCAAAGATGCTGACGAAGATTTTTCGAATGCCAGACAGGTTATTTCTCTATTCGAAGAAACAAAGGCAAAGCATTATACCCGGATAGGAAGAGATGCCTATAAAGCAGAAACTGTCCATGAATTATCTGTGCTGGATATTCCAGATGAATACTCCGGTATTATTGAAACACAGTCAGGAAATCGAACTTTCGAAGATGTCATGGTCGAAATAAATAAATATTATGGCTGGTCTGAATTGAAAGGATGGCTTGAAAATAGGTATAAACTTTTGAACTTGAAAAAAAATGGTGTAAATCTGCCAGTGCCAATGGGACATATGTGTTTTATTGGTGGACCTGGAACTGGTAAATCCACGTCAGGATCTCTTTTTGCAGAAGCTTGTTATGCTATGGGATTGACAAGTACCAGCAAATTCACAAAATATCTTGCGAAAGATCTGATTGCTGGTTTTAAAGGCCAGACAGCGCAAAAAATAGCAGATGCTATGGAGGCTGGAAAAAAGGGTGTAATCCTGATTGACGAAGCTTATTCTCTGACTCCTGATCCACTATCCGGAAATAATGATTTTGAAACGGCAGCAGTAGATTATCTTCTGGATTTCACAGAAGTCAACCAGAAAGATACGATTGTTATACTGGCCGGATATGAAGATAAAATCAAGCAACTATTAGCTTCAAACAGGGGATTAAATGATCGTTTTCCAACTAAAATTACATTTCCGAATTTTTCTCCAGAGGAATGTACCCAGATTCTAAATAGTATGCTGGAAAAATACATTAAGGTAAGTGAAAAATGTGTTTCTATTGAAACACAACTGTTTGAATCGGTGTGCACTCTTCCAGGATTTGCGAATGCACGTACTGTACGCAATATCCAGAACGAGATTTTCAATTCATTCAGTGACCGCATGACAAAATTACTGGATACTGCTGATGTGAAAGATGGTATATCGCAAGTACAGACACTTTCCGAAAGTATGATTCTTCCAGAAGATATTCAGAATGGCTTTTCCAATTGGCATAAGTCCAGAAAATAAACAGAATCATTTTTAAGAGAACTGAACAATTTGTTTGGTTCTCTTTTTTCGTACCTTTCATCTCAAGATACATATTATCAACGAAGAAATTTTTTGATGAAAGGAGAAAATACATCATGAAAAACAAAAAAGAAGACACAAAACTTTACAAAGGGATTATCGGCCTTGCTAAGACAGCTGCCGGTATGAACTGCGAATATGGAGATTATCAGGATATCAAACAATATTTCCGGTATCCTGGAGAACTTCTGGAAAGAATGGAAGAGCAGGGATTTACATCTATCAGTGATTACATCTCTGTTATGAAAGGTCTTTCCAGAATAGGAAAATATCATACAGACGGGACTTTTATTGGATCCCAGCTGGAAGATTTCCTGAAACGGGCAAAGGAAAAAGCAGTAAAAGAACAGAATCTGATCCTGTTATACCAGGTCCTGGCATTTAGTTATGCACATATACTTCGGGCATATATTGCGGACCAGAAGAAGCTGGAAGAAAAGGCTCCCATCTTAGAAGAGATTTTTAATCAGGATGTAAAAGAATTTCTGTACCAGCAGGTATCTTATTTTACCACTGATCAAATACATCTTTTATTTGAGTCGGGATATCTGGACTTCTCGGAATTTATGAGAATTAATAAGAAATATTCCAAAGAATACCTGAAAAAGATGGACAAACCTTATTTACTTACTTTCCTGAAGACTTTCTGTGAGAGCAGAAACTGGATTTTTACAGACAATGAAGCCAATTTCCTGGAAAATTCATTTAAAGACAGCTGGGTTATTGGCCTTGCATATTATAAAAAACAGACAGTAAATTATTTATCCGTATTTTCAGAAGAAGAGCAGGAAATGCTTTTAGGACTGATGTGTGAGCTTATAACACGTATTCCTGATATTTGTGATCTGGATGATTTCATGGCGGGAATTATTTCCTCAACGGAAACCCGTAAAATTCTTGGAGCCGAGCTTAGTGAACAGTGGTATCAGTTTTTGGAAGCAAGAAGCTACAAAGCTATGAATTCACTACGGCAGGATTATCTTCCTGAAGAAGTGTATGCGGCATTTGTCCAGAAGAAAGAGAAACTGGAAGCGGAAAAGAAAAAAATAAAAGAGCAGGAAAAATTGAAAGAAGCAAAAGCTGCACTGAATGACGAGTTAAATGAAATTTCAGATACAGTTGAGGGAAATTTGTACGGGCATTTATACCTGGGTGCCATTATGGTAAAAGAGGCCTGCAGAGCCTGTATGGTAAATGAAACTTCCCAAAATATCCAACTGCTCATACATATGATCTTATCTCATCATGGAAAAATGGAATATGGTGCAGTTAAATCACCTGCTACCAGGGAAGCCTATGTACTTCACATTCTTGATGAGCTTGACAGTAAACTGTGGGTTTATGAAGATGTGATGAAAAACACAGAACCAGGAACCTTCTCCCAGCCAAATCGTTGGCTTGATGGAGCAGTAGTATACAATTCGGACGTTGATCTAAACTCCCACTAATACAACAGGCAGCCCTTTTGGACTGCCTGTCTCTTTTATATTCAATTTTCTCGTGGATCCCATTTTATAACTTCATAATGTCCATCATCTGCTTGACACTTGAAAATCATTTTACGTCCATACCTGTCATCTTCAAACGGAAATGCCTCCCAGTCAACTTTTTTGTATACCGGATCAATAATGATATTTCCTGTTGCCGAGACTACACCGTATCCTTTTTCTCCTTGTATTACTGCAAAATTATCATAATGCAGTTCCGAAATATCAAAAATATTTGGAATTTCTGCTATAACTGATATTTCGGTCGGATTTTTATCTATATCAATACAAAATAATAAACCTTTATCATTACGGAATGCCGTCCCTATTGTTGTTGTTACATCCGGTAATGGATTAATCATAGTACATTTATCAAAAAGAGTCTTTCCTTTTCTATTGATGATGGCCCAACCATCCGCTGTTTTAACTCTGGCATACTGTCCCTGACATTCCCAGGGATAAGCTTCTTCATAGTCACCAGTCATCTTGTTTCCATTTTCATCAATAAAATAATAGTTTTTTCCATCTGCACTTACACAAGCAGAGTTATAGTTCATCTGAGAAGCTTCCTTAAAACATGGTTTAATCTGCTCCGTACCGGTATATTTAGAAATAAAGCCGTATAAACCGTTCATCCCTATTACACGAAGTGTGTCATAGTCATAATCTTCCTCAATCACTTTATAATAGCCGGATATAAGTTTTCCATCTTTTTCCAGATACGCACCTGTATCTCCATATCTGATGATACCCCAGGCGTGTGGAAGGGTACTTTCTGTATATGTAGAGTCTTCTGCCGTCTTTTCATTATTAGCACTTAAGGATTCTGATGAAGTAGCTGCAAAATATAACAGCAGGCCAATTATCAAAAAACTGATGATTGTACAAATAATCTCTTCTTTAAGAGATAATTCCACCTCTTCGCCATCATTAAGGCTAACTGCTTTTAAAAGTTTCTCAATCATTTTGACATTCCTCCTTTTGCAGTATTGAAGCATAAAATAAAAAAGTTGTAAAGAGAGCATTTCTCAGCCTATTGACGTTGAAAGCATGCTTATTTCTGGTATAATTAGTATCATAAATTCGGAAGATGGAGGCAATTCTATGGAAAAATATGTGGAAGATATGGATATGAGTCAGACGGCTAACTGTAACACAGTTAACGTAGAACGCTGTGAGGAACCTGTTGATTTTATTAATTTGATTTTTCCTTATTGCAAAACCATTTCTCAAAGATGGTCTGAAAAAATGAAAGAACTTATGAACGAAGATCTTTCAGTACCATTTAAAACTATAAAAAAAGGTATTATTACAGATATATGTACACTTACTGACCCGGCTCAGATAAAACAGATGGTTGACCAAGAGTTTGGTACCAGTTTATCTTCAAGTGAAAAGACTGTTTACGAACAGTATTTCAAAAATAAAAGTTTATCTAAGTTTTCAGTTAATGCTAATGCCCTGGCACGATTAGGAAACAATGATTTTACAATTAATACCATCAAGAGCTGGATAAATGGAACTACCAGTCCGCAGGACAGAGAATATGTCTTGAAATTAGCATTTTGGGCCAAATATAATATCGAGGAAACAAACAAGTTATTAGAATGTGCAGGAATGCACGAATTATACATTAAAGGCACTGGAAACTCTAAAAATACAAAATCATCCATACGAGATCTCATTTATATCTATATGCTCCGTCATGAAAGATATTCTTTTGCCGAAGCTCAGGATTTAATATCCTACTGTGATAAAAATTTACATGAGTATTTAGAAAAATCCTTATCCTGTGATAACTTAAATTCAAGTACTAAATATTGGGAGGATTGGATTTTCCACAAATCACAGGGAAATATTGAAGACCTTAAAACGGAATTTGAAAGCCATGTTCGTTTACTTATTCACGATTACCGTGCTTTATATGGAGAAATTTCTACTGAATTTACAAAAAAATATGATGTTCAAAAAGGACCTGAACAATACTACGGAGAAGATTCTTCTGGTGAAGGCCCAGCTTCTATCAGAGCCTTAACTACCAGTAGATTAAATATATCTTTGAAAAAAAATAAACAGCCCATTCAATCCGACCGCAGATGGAAAGAAAGTTTGAAAAACACTCTGTATGCAGCATATAGTCCTGAAAAACCGAACAGGAATTTCCGTACAAATGATTCTACCGGAAAAAAAACTGAAAAGAAGAAAAATGAAAAAAATGAAACAGGACATTTAGAACGTTGTTTTCAACGAAGAGATATTATTGTACTTGGTCTGATCCTTAACAAAAGCTGTAAAGGTATCAATGAATTACTTAGCATGTGTAAAGAACCACCTTTATATGGAAGAGACTATACAGAAAGTATTGTTATCAATGCACTTGTACGAAACCGTGCAAAGAAAGTTTCTTATGAAAAAATTGTAGATGATTTATATGATGAAGATTTAATTGAATACTATAAAGTTACACCAGATAAAGTGAAATCTCAATTTAGTATATATGATGATATTTATATAGAATATAAAAACCGTTCTAACTATGATCCAGAACAAAAAGCAGAGGTAGAAGGTTTCTACAGCTGTAATGCACCCGCTATCAATGCACTGGTTTCCTTACGCACATTCCAGTGGATAAAAAACATGTACTCAAAACTGGAGCCATATATGCATGTAGATAAAAAAAAGCAAGTCAGTCTTATAGACTGGTTTCCTGAAAAAGTGCTTTTCGAATATCTTATTTCCTGCGCTGCCGCAGATATAAAAAGAGGAGAATTATAATATGAGCTATCTTTTGATTTTTGACAATTATACAATCCGTTATCTGGACACATCAAAATTCCTTGATGGAAAACTCCATTCCGTTGGACGTATTGATACTGAGACAGGAATTCAACCAGATGTTCATTTCAGTCCAGAATTAATCTCTATCGGAAGAAAACAGGGATATATCCAAAGTAAATACGGTCATTTATATTATACAGAATCTTCAAATCATTTTCCGACCAGATTTAATAATTACGGTTTTTCCGATGAAACCTTTCCAATTTCTAATTCTGGAAGTATTTATAATGTTTTTACCTTTATGCATCAGGATGGATCTCCTATCGCTTTTATGTTTCTGGTTGAAAATAAGAATTGGAATTTTCATCAATTGGATGGTACTGATGTAATCATTGGTAATGAACCGCATGAAGAGATTTTTCAATTTGAAGATACAGACACGATTGTACTGGAGCATACACCTGAAAGGTTATTGAATCTTTCTTTTATAGATGAGCATTATTTTCTGCAGGTATCAGAAGAAGCCACTCCATTTTTTTTCATCATTGATGATGATAATAACATAAAAACTCTTACTGAAAATATACGGTTGGATCCAACTAAGACTTACCGGTTCCTGTACCGGGAAGAGTACATGTTTGTAATAGGAGGAGATATTCTTTTGTATGGAAAGATATAAACTCAATTTTTCTGCATCTGGCAACACACACATTGGTGCAGGACGCGCCAATAACGAGGACAATTTGCAGATTGGTTCTTATTATAAGAAAAATTGTAAGAAAAATAATGATTCTTTTGTTTTAGAAAATACTGCTGCCTGCCGCTATGTCCTTTTTTCTGTATTTGATGGCATGGGTGGCGGCGAAGCAGGAGAGTATGCTTCTCTTTACGCTGCAGAAGAATTTTTCTCTGCGCACATGAAATTGTCCAATACCCTGCCGTCGGAAGAGGTAGTATGTATTGTTAAAAATGCTTTTCAATCTACAAACAACCGCATTATTCGAAGTCCATTAGGAATACTTGGAACTACAGGTGTAACTTGCATACTGGATCGAAAAAGTGCTGCGATTAAATTTTTCTGGGCTGGCGATTCCAGGGGGTATTTGTTCAGAAATAATCGTCTTTTACAAATCACTCAGGACCAATCGGTGGCTGAATCATCAATTAAACAGGGGCTTTATACAAAATCTGACGCTCAGTATATCTATGATCAAAAACGCCTTACCGGATACATCGGGCGTGACGCATACGGCTATAACTTCAGACCTTTAGAATCTTCCTGGATTAAAATACTGGATAATGATCGGATAGTGCTGTTAACAGATGGTATCTACACCTGCCTTGAAGAATGTGAATTACAATCTTTATTAATAAAAGAAAAAAAGAATGCTTGTGAACTTTTAATAAACGCTGCGCTTAATCAAAATTCTCAGGATGACATGTCTGTTGTCCAAGTTGGAATTTTCAAATAAGAAATTGCATTTTCTTCAGAAAGTGAGATGGATTATGATAAACAATGTATCAGTTATAGAACATGATAAGCTTATTTTATATTCTTTAGATGATTTTGCAATGGATGAAGACTTGCAAGAGTGTATACGGAATGCAAAAGTGGAAGCAATATCACTGAAAAATGCATCCTGTCAAGTGAAAGAAATAGGAAATGGTTCTGCAAACAATACTTCTGTTTTTTGTATTCCAAATCCAGATATTTCTGGAGAGAAACTTGCTTTAAAACTTGTTTCTTATATCACAACAACTTATCCTCCGGAATATGAAGCCGATGAAGCAGTTCGAGATCTTGTAAATAATACTCCTAAGAGCAACAGAGTCATCGACGAAATCATAAACAGCTTAAAAACAAAAGATTGCCGAAATGTAATCCCATTATCTGGTCATGATACTATTATATGGAAGTGTCCAAAATACAACAGAATAGGTATAGATTATGCATTAAAAATGCCTTTGGCAGCATGTATAAATGATACAATTTCCAAATATGTTGTCAGACATAATACTGGTACCAATGCTTTGCTAACCGAAGAAAAACCAGAAACTGAAAAAACAATTCTAGAAATTGGGATTGATTTATGCATTGCATTACAAGATTTACATGCACATGGAATTATTCACCGTGACATTAAACCTGGTAATATTTTCCTGTATAAGGAACATTACTGCCTTGGCGATTTCGGAATTGCTGTTGAAAATCCAAGCTCACAGGATTTTCGGGTAGGAACACAAGACTATTGGGCCCCAGAACAGGCAGGAGATATGTTTTCAGATAAATACGATCATCGGATGGATATCTATTCTCTTGGACTTGTTTTATATGAACTGGCAGATACTATGTCTGTTTCTATGCATTACCGTGACAGAATGAAAGGACAATCTCTGCCAGATTTGTCCTCGGTATCAAAAGGATTAAATAAAATCCTACATAAAGCATGTCAATTTGATCCAGACAACCGCTATCAAAATGCAGAAGCTTTTTGGGCTGATTTGCATTTACTGCAAAATAAGCATGACTATATTCCAGTTTATCAGGCCCCCGAAGAATCCCATGAATATGCCACATCCAAAAATAAAAGTGCGGGAACCCCAAGCAATACTGCATATTCATCTAGTCAGAAAAGAAATCCTTATGGAAGAAAACAAGCTAGGAAAAAATTGGAAGATTTCATCATCTCTCCAGAAACAGTTTGGAATGCCGGAAAATTCTGGTATGATGAGAGCTGCAAACGGGGAAATCGCTTTTCTGGATTTGATATTGATAGGCGAATTATGCCTTTATCCGTCACGTCAAATCATGTGATAGATCTTCCGGTTAATGTAGTTACTGATCAGGAGACTGTTAAGAATCAAAAACCACTGTCCGAAATCATTTCTAACA
The DNA here is from genome assembly GCF_003479245.1 of Ruminococcus sp. AF17-12. Taxonomy (NCBI): domain Bacteria; kingdom Bacillati; phylum Bacillota; class Clostridia; order Eubacteriales; family Oscillospiraceae; genus Ruminococcus; species Ruminococcus sp. AF17-12. The sequence goes on along the minus strand of NZ_QUGY01000002.1, from coordinate 152,590 downwards.
TCGAAAAACTCCACAATATGTATTTGATTGGAGAGGGTGGTATCGGAAAAACCACAGCGTTGTATTCCATTATGAAGGATGCTTATCGGGAGAAGCTTCCTTCGAAATCCGAAAACGAGAAACAAATTATCCCTTTGTTTATAGAATTATCCAAAGCCCCGGCGGAGTATTGCAGTGTCTATGAATCTTCACACTCTACTTTTATCAGAAGGTACCTGTTTATGTTGATTAATTCCTTCCATTCTCAGCACCTTATTTCAGAAAGTGCTGTGGAAATGACGCGGATTATGCAAATGGATATGATTTTCTCTGTTCAAAAAATTGATGCGCTTTTGCGTAAGAGCCCAAATAATGTTCAATACTTATTATTATTGGATGGTCTAAATGAAGTAGCAAGGAAACAACTTTCTATCCCTGGTAACGATTATATGGGAAGTCCATTGGAATTTATTGTTAGCGAAATCCATGAACTTTTGAAACATTCGAACGTTTCTGTAATAATTACCAGCCGTGCAGATGAAACATTAGGCGATTCGAAAAATATTTTTGATCGACTGTATCTGACTGGTGTCAGTAAGAGGGCCATAAAAAAATATTTGACACAGCATGAAATCTCTTACAAAAGAGTCAAGGAAAATAAACGACTTATAGAAACTTTAAGAATACCATTATTTTTAAAACTTTACAGCCAGTTATATTCGACTTCTGAAGTATCTACTCCAGGAGAAATTTTGTATGCTTTTTTCAGCGAACGTAGCGCCAAATACACTATCAGAAACAGAATTAGCGAAATTAAAGCCGATCACAGAATGTCAGGAGAAAATCCTGCTTCGAATCGTATTGATGAAAAATTGCAATGGTTTATCCTTGATTTCCTGCTGCCTGAACTTGGCTGGTACATGGAAAAAAAAGATTTATATACCGTTAATCTGGAAACAATAAAGCAAGTTGTAGATTCTGTTTTAAAAGGAACTAGCGAGACTGATATTTGTGGAAAATATGGCAAAGCAATGTTTTGCGACTATCATAATGGGAAAGATGGCAGCGTAAATACTCGAACATATGCTGACCAATTACTTCATTTGAATCTCAGCAGACAAAGCTACATACAGACAATTGTTGATTATTGTGTATATTCTTTTGGGATTCTTTATGTGAATAATCAAAATTATGGTTTTATTCATCAGCATATTAGGGATTTTTTCGCTGCTCTGAAGATCATTACGGATATCAAATTCGCAAATTCCATATTGCATACAGATAAAATCACTGCTATTCATCGTTTATCTGAATTAAATAATAATATGTTAAGCGCATCCGTTTCACAGTTCTTGAGTGATTTATCTATACCTCTTAGTTCTAAAAGCAAATCTGATTTTTACAGTAATGCTTTGAATATTTATCGAAACGTTTTTGATACAAGCAGTGGTATTGGGGTGAAAAATATAATAGAAATCCTATATAAAGTAAAAGGTAATTTAGCAGATATGAATTTTTCTAATCTCGATTTAAGAAAATGCCAGTTATATGGAATTAATCTTGAAAGATCCTCTTTTGCTGAAGCTAAATTATCAAAAAATACTTTATTTTTTAAAGGTCATAATAGCAGTATTCGTAATGCCGGTTTTTCTCCCGATGGAAAACATATTTTCTCAATTGAATATGATGATACATTACGGACATGGAACACTCATGCTTTAGCTGAAGAAAACATCTTTTCAAGAGAAGCTATCATGCGTCCGATGGCAGCAAAATACAGTGTTTCTGGTAAATTATTTTTTGTCATCTATTTCATAGAGGGAGTTACCAGAAATTACACGATTTATGTCTATGATTCCGGAAGTATGAAATGCATTAAACAGAAAAAAATTCTGTATACAACTCATAATAGCGAAGTAGGTATGAGTGTCGAGAAAGGGGAACATTTTAACTTTGTGGAAATAAGCCCAGATGATAAATATTTGATTATTGGCGATATTTTCAATACAATTTTATTGGATCCGATTCAGAAAGATGAAAATAACAAAAGGTATATTCATTCCTTCAGAACAAATTTGAATCAAGCTTTACGAATATTAGTATATTCGCTAAAAAAACAATTCCTATCCACTGTTAGTTTGGATTTGAGTCCACAAATATTGGCAGATCCGCTGAAGCAGTATATTGTTGCAGCATTTCCATATAACGACAATATTGTATTTTATAGTGCAGATACACTAGAAGAGGAATTTAAAATTTCACTTCCAGAAAAAAAATATTTTTCAAAACGTTTATGTATTTGTCCGTCAGGGCGATTTCTTGCAGTATTTATGGATTTTAATATATATATTCTGGACATTCAGAAGAGAATGATTTTCAGAACTCGTACATGGGACAGGAAGACTGGTAAATTAAATCCAACGTCTTGTAAATTTATAAATTTTAATTCAGAAACATGTATGTTACTAAAATATGAAACTGGTAGGAATGGTGCTAATCCTTATTATTTTAGTGACGATAAGGAGCAAAATATTATTGTATGGTCATTTACCCAAAATACAGATGTATTCCAAATGAAAGATACAATTTATAGCAAAATTTGTGATTGCTTAGAAAATTCAATACTCTTTGATTCTTCTTCCGGGTTTCAACTAACAGATAAATTAAATGAAAATAGTGGAGCATTTTTGTTTAATAAAGAGCAATATGGAATCTCAAATATAAGAAAAGCAAGATATTCATCGAATAAAGCATATTTGATTATATACTCCAGAGCATACATACAAATATGGAATTCTACAAATTTATATCTAATGCATGAACTACATTTTGACGAAGCAATTCAGTCTGTTTTATGTACTTCACAAAAATTATACATTGCTTTTTTAAATGGATATTTTCGTGTTTTTGAACTCAACAGCTGGAAGCTTTTATATGAAAATACGAATTTGAGGAAACAGCGATTTTTCATAAGTCCAAAGCAGAAATTTCTAATTGCACAAAATTATACAGGAGATTTTGAATTATATGATATACACAGTTTCGAATATATACGATCTTTTAACGGTGATTTCTTTGCATTTAATGATTCAGAAACACGAATTATCATTGGACACAACTATACCAAATTTAGAGAGGAGAGGATAACGGATCATACAATTCTTACAGAATGGACATTAGATATAACCACTGTTTCAGATAAATATATTTATACTTTTGAAATAGTCAATATCATTACAGAAGATATTATAATAGAAATGTTACGGGATAAGGGATTTATTGTTGAAAATGTAACTTATTTTTTTGTTGTAGATTTAAGATACCTTCCTGATTCAAATAAGCTTATTATATATTTTAAGCTTACCTATTCAAGAAGATCCATTTTTACTCTTTGGAATATGGACACTAAAAAATGCGAAAAGCTAATTTTATCGGATGGTTCTTACGTATTTTCTGAAACTGATAAGAAATTTTATACTTTTATTGAGAAAGAAGCAAATACTTCTATGACACTTATAGATTTGCATAATTTGAAGCAAATAAAAATAAAAAACTTAAAACCTACATATAATATTGAAGATGTTAAAGATGTACAAAAAAATTTATTGCGAAAAAACAAAACATCCATAACGGTCTATAATATACAGACAAAAAAATATATCACCATACCATTTTTTCCCAATTTATACGTTAAAGATGCTATTTTTACCGCAACTTCTGCATCGCATGATTTTGATGAATTTTCACTTAAAGTACTTGAAATGTATGGCAGCAAATTGGAATAATCTACTTATAAATACGCTCAAAACCTATATGTACATAAAAAATAGGAGAGATACATATGAAACATAATATTATCCATTTTTACGCGTCAAACAATTTTGATAAAAATGAACTGGATGCTATTCGGGAAGCAAAGAAAAAAGCAATTTCTGAAAAATATATTTCCTCCTACATAGAAGAAATTGGCACAGGTTCATCAAACAAAACTACTGTTTTTTGTATTCCCAATCCAGAGATTCCAGGAGACATGCTTGCCTTAAAAATTATATCGTATGTTACGATTGCTTACCCTAATTTAAAATTTTATGAAGCAATTAAAGCTCTAAAGAATGACACTTGTAAGGGAAACCGAATTATACAGGAGATACAAAACTGTTTAAAAACGCAGGATTGTCGTAATGTGATTCCACTGTCCGGATTTGATACACTTATTTGGCAATGTCCGGCATACAATCGGGTTGGAATAGACTACATACTGAAAATGCCTTTAGCTAAATGCATAAGCAATACCATCTCAAAATATGTGTTAAGGAAAAAACATCTTCTTTGTCAAAACAATGTTCCATCTACGGAGTTACCAGAGGATGAGGGTCTTATTATAAAAATTGGTCTGGATATTTGCCTGGCACTGGAAGATTTACATTCAACTGGAATCATTCATAGAGATATTAAGCCTGACAATATCTTCTTGTACGAAAAGCATTACTGTGTTGGTGACTTTGGTATTGCTATTGAGAACCAGAACACTCAGGATCTGCATTCCGGAACACAAAGTTATTATGCTCCGGAACAGGCGCTGGATATTTTTACCGATAAATACGATCATCGAGTGGATATCTATTCTTTAGGACTCGTGTTATATGAACTGGCTGATACTATACCTGTCGCATTACGTTATAATGACCGAATTTATAATCAATACCTTCCTGATCTCGGAAAATCTGTCTCACAAGGATTGAATGCCATCATACACAAAGCATGTCAATTTGATCCAGGCGACCGCTATCAAAATGCGTCGGCTTTTAAGAGAGATCTGAATTTGCTGCAAAAAGATCCTGGCTATGTTCCGGATTTTCCTACTGTGCAAAGCCATGAAGGAGATTTCCAAATAGAAAATCATAAAAAAGGAGTTTCGAATAATACAGCCTATTCATCCGGTCAAAAAGGTAGTCCTTATAAACGGAAAAAAATACAATCCAGACACGCTGTACACGATTTATCAATTCCAGAAACTATGTGGTACGCAGGCAAATTCTGGTATGATAAAAGCTCCGAACATGGATCCCGTTTTGAATTTCTTAATATCGACAGACAAATCATGCCATCATCTGTACATTCGGGCGGCAGTGGCACTGATTTACCTGTCAATGTATATGTGCATTCTAAAAAACAAGGACAGGTTAAACCTTTGTCTGAGATAATTGAAGACACCGAACATATACATAATATGTATCTGATAGGAGAGGGTGGTATTGGTAAAACCACAGCCCTTTATTCCATTATGGAGAACGCTTATAAGAACATGCAGTACCATCCATCGGATACTAAAAAAACAATCATCCCGTTATTTATTGAACTTTCAAAAGCTCCTCTGGAATATGGACCAGTATATACCTCAATGCGTTCCTCTTTTATACACTGCTATGTATATATGCTTATTCGTTCATTATCAAATAAGCAGTTGATATTAGAAGATAATGCCGAAATGCTCCATATCATGCAGAATAGCAGTGAAGAAGCTGTATGTCAGGTAAATACCATCTTAAAAAATACTCCAGATAATATTGAATATCTGTTGTTACTAGACGGGCTAAATGAAGTTTCCAGAAAACCTGTTTATATGAATGGCTCAGCAAATATTTCTGAAAGTCCGGTTGAAATGATTACCGCTGAAATCCAGGAATTATTAGCTCATCAAAATATCAGAATTATTATCACAAGCCGTTCAGACGAATACCTGGACGAAATGGAAAATTCTTTTGAAAAATACTATCTGACGGGAATAGATAATAATACTATTTACTCATATTTAGGTCGAAATCATGTTCCAGTTGAGAATATAAAAAATAATTCCAGGCTGTTGGATACATTACGAGTGCCGTTATTTTTAAAGTTGTACTGCCAGTTATATTCAGTAAATGAAGTATCCACTCCTGGCGAAATTTTATATACTTACTTCAGTGAACGAAGTACTATGTATACTGCCAGAAAGCGAATACAGGAAATCAAGAAAGATCGTACTGCAACAGGCATGCCATATACTTCAAATATAATTAATGAAAAAACACAGTGGTTCATCCTTGATTTCCTGTTACCTGAAATCGGCTGGTATATGGAAAAAAACGGTTTATTTACCATTGACCAGCAGACAATAAAATCTATTATTGATCCAATTTTAACCGGAACTGACTTGACAGATATATGCGGAAAATATGGCATTTCCCTTTTTAAGGATTACCATAAAGGAAATGATGGAACTATCAATGTCAAAACATATGCAGATTACTTGGTAAGTCTGCATATAGATGGGAAAAGTTATATACAGGAGATAATCGACTACTGTGTTTATTCTTTCGGAATTCTTTGTGTGAATAATCAGCATTACAGCTTTATTCATCAGCATATTCGTGATTTTTTTGCTTCTATGAAAATTATTACAAACATGAAACTGGCCACGTATATTGCAACCAGCAGTAGCGATAACGAACTTGGAAGACATTGTCTGACCTGCTTAACCAGTGAATTACTAAGTGAAGACATTGTCCGTTTTATTGGCGAAATACTAGGCGAGTATCAAAATGTACCTGTTTACGTTGATGGAAAATGGGAGAGTTGTAAGACAAACGAAATAAAAAGTTCTGTTCTTAACGTAAACAGTCGTTTTTTAATAACGGATGCATTAAAATTATTCCAAAATTATTTTCCGGAAGAAAACAATATTGATTATGGGGTATGGAATCTTTTAAAAATTATCTACACAGCAAGAAAAACCCTGGCAGCTATGAACTTAAAGAATCTTGATCTGCGAGGCTGTTCTCTTAACAATCTGGAATTATATGACGCAGATTTATCAGGTTCGTTGATTTACCATGAAAATATTTTCCCAAGCGGGCATAATGACGTTATCACAAAAGCTGTCGTTTCACCATCAGGAAAGTATGTTTTCACCGGTGGCTATGACGGGAAATTAAAATTATGGCATTTAAAAACAACAAAATGCATAAAGGATATAAAAAAATATGACTATCCTATTATTGGTATTTCGATTTCACAGGATTATATCGCAGTTTCAACCACTTCATTTGTAGAAATTCTTGATCTCAACACTTATGAAATGAAAAAAAGATATAATGCGTATTATGGAGTCTTCAGTCCTAATGGAAAATATCTTTTGTTATTGTTCCATATGAAAAAGGCCCAATTAATAAATGCAGCGGATGGACTTTTCTCTTTAATTGGAAAATTGCCGCGTGCAGACCGCTGTACCTATACAGACGGAATTCCAAGATTTGGAAGCTACATGTTCTCTCCGGACAGCAGATATTTTATATTTAAGCCATTTGCATTATCATCCCGATGCCATATAGAATTATGGTCAACGGATACCTGTAAATTCATAAAAAAAATTGTTGGATACGATTATAGCAATCATGTTGCATTCAGCCCGGATGAAAAATATATACTGACAATTGATTCTTTGTGTCAGTTAAAACTCTTTGCATTTGATAAAGTAACTGGAAGCACATCATTAATTCATGATACGGAGATTAAGCACATTTTAAATTATGAGATTCCAACTATGACCTGCATTCAATTTGTATGTAATGGAAAATATGTATTAATGGGAGACAATTATGGAAATCTATTCCTGTGCGACTTTGAAACAATACTGACTTCTCCAAAAAATATTGAAAAGCATTGCTGGATTTTAAGTGGGCATCATGATTCTATAAACAGTATTTCCGAGTATATTTACAATGATGCGCACTATGCGATAACAAGTTCCAGTGACTGTAAAGTTAAGATCTGGAATCTCCAAACTAAAAAGTGCATCTCTTTGTTACATAAAGGAAACATAAGCTCGACTTTATCAGCATGCTACATTTTAAATGGTAAATATATTGTTGTCTCCGGAAATAGCAGAGAACTGTTGATTTTTGATCCATTGACTGGAAAATATGTTGACAGAATCGGCACTACGGATAATTATACCTGGAAATATACTTGGAAAGTATCTTATCATGCAGAAACAAAACAGCTTGCAGTTGTATTGGATAATGGATCTGTTGCACTGTATCGCTATCAAAACAATACTTTTGTTCATCAAAAAACAGTAAAAATGATGGATGAATATATCGGGGAACTTAAGTTTAGCCCCAAAGGTGATAAGCTTTTAACCATTTCTTATATTGGCAATATTTTATGTATCTATAATATTCTGTCAGAAAAGCTGATCACATTAGATAAAGTAAATTCCATTCATAAATCAGATGCTTTTGCGTATCTCGATACGGATACAAGCGGTACCCCTCCGAACTATGACGATACAGTTGTGGAAGTAACCACCGCTCCGGGAAAAGCCGTGCAGACATCAAGAAATTATACGTTCCGGGGAAATGGCACCTTTTCTTATCCTGATGGAGATACCGTTCTGGCAAGTTTTCAAAACGCTGATTCAATAGGATATTTTGATTCAGCCACAGGAAAATTTAAAGGAATTAATCACGCATATTATGAGCCTTATAGAAAAAATATTATGCATAAGCTCTATAAAAAATCTCAAGACTTTCCATGGAGTATAGGCATGAGACAAGTTGATTCCATTGCGTATAACAGAGATGGAACCTACTTATTTATTACCCGTCATGGAGGCCGGGTAGAAATATGGAGTACTTTTACAGGTAAATGTCTTGCTATTTTAAAGGCTTTCAACGCTGATGCCAAAAAACTGGCTGTTTCTGATGACGGAGATTATATTGCTTTTTCCACGTGTGGTCCAAACATAAAAATATACCGCATGTGTGATATACATACAACGGATTCCTTTGATTTATGTTATTCTGATAATATCACGGATTGGAAATGCAAATACAATATAAGAGGAGAATGGAGATTTCAAGTTCGTAAAAGTGCAAACAAACTTTATCATTTCATCTACAAAACTCAAGAAGGACATAAACAGCCAATTGCAGGCATGGAATTTAGCCCAGATAAAAAGCAACTACTAACAACTGCTTATGACAGATCTGTAAAAATATGGGATTTGTCGGATGCTTCAAGGGATCAGTATAACATTTCGCCACATTGCCTGTACTCTATCGAATTTATTCCAGGCCTTAAAGTGAAAGGAGCTGTAATTCAAAACTTACATAGCAGTTCAAATTTAACAGACAAAGAACTTGAGTCATTAAAAACTTACGGTGCAATATTATAATAATTTATATCCCCCACCACAAAACTGGCGGGGGATATGTTTTTGTTTTTAGAAAGTATCTGTTAACGTTTCTAAAACTCCATCATATAATGGTGATAAAAATGGATTGTGCACTTGATCAAATTGTTGTTTTTCTGTCCGATACATGGACAATGTATTAGAGAAATGACTTATCCAGCAATAATAGCAAGTATAAATGATATCAAGAATGATAAAAAACTGCGTCCATTCCGGATACTGAAAAGAAGCAGCTATAAGCATGACAATTCCTAAACTCATAAATAAAAGATCCCGGATAATATTTTCCTTTAAGACGTTTAATTTTTTCTGTGACATGTTCTGAGAATATACAGCCAATGGCTGTGCAATCGCATTTAACTGTTCCAACTTAGTCCATATATCAACAGCTTCTTTTCTTTTTCCATCGGATAACTTGTATGCGGTTAAATTTGAAGTGATTGCAAATAAAATAATGTAATAGGGTTGTGAATCAGCAGGATGCATATCACTTGCTTTCATTGCGATTTCGTATGCACGATCCAGATTTCCTATTCTAAGATGTTCATTTGCCTGGGAAATCTGTGAGGCATATTGAAAAGCTGCCCTATCTGCTGTGCTATCAGTAAAGACTGCATCACAAAACACGCATTTAAAATGTCCGTTTTCGAAAACGATTTTATTTGCACCGCAATTTGGACATTTTTGCTCGTACATAGTCTTACCCCTCCTGTGCTTCTTTAATTTGAGCACCTTCTGCCATAAATTTTTCTGGATGATCAAACTTCTCCATCATAATTCTCATACTGTTATTCAGGGAATAGATGTTGCTTTTTAAGATAGAGAATGAATTTGTATAATCTGGATAATAGTTTTTACAGTAAGAAGCCATCGGCAAAAGGAAATCATCTGTTTCCTTTATGTATTTTCTCATCCGGTCAAAGGTAAATGTATAAAGGCTGGTACTATTATGCAACCGGTCACTGAGCTTAATAAGAGCTGCCTGACAATTTCTCTCAATCTTTTTAAAATATACGCTTAATTCATAATCGTCCAGTCCTGATTCTTTGGTAAGAAGAGTAATAATATCCAGAACCTCTTGTGAAAGATGATATTCCGTAATCAATTCTCGTCCCTTTAATGGAAGTTTATCGCTACAATCCTCCAGAAGATCATGCAGAAGGGCAGCAGCAAGGGTGACATCATCATCTATGCCATAATTCATCAGTGTTGTGCAGACTTTCAGTGGGTGCACAATATAAGGCATACCATCTTTACGATACTGTCCATCATGGAAATGACGGGCAACTGCCAGTGCAATCAATGTCTGTTTCAGATTCTTTGCGACGGCAAATCCTTTAATGAACATATAGGATTTGATGTACTTTATGGTATCTGCTTCATTATAAGTATCATTCAGTTTAATAATGTTTCTTTTCTTTTGCATTTCAATTTCCTCCTCATTTTTGTGCATATTAATTTGTATCTATTATTTTTATATCATATATATAATCTTCTGAAAATGCGGCCTTTCGTACTCCTTTGACACCTGTTTAAGGCTTACCATTTCGTACTGTATTGACGTTGCTGTCCAGATAATGCCGTGTTATGCTTACATCATCAAAGCATTGGTAAAGCTTCAAATAAGAGCTGTACCCAAATAAACTCAGGAGGAAACTGCCATGAAATATGTTGTTATTGATCTTGAAATGAATCCTATCGCTACTGTACATACAGCAGAGCGAGAATATTGTAAGCTCGAAGTAATTGAGATTGGAGCTGTTTTACTGGATGAAAAATACCAGGAAATTGGAAGTTTTGTAACTCTTGTGAAACCTCGTTTTAATTCCCGTATTGAAAAAAGATATGAAAAACTTACGGGAATCAAAACGGAGATGATTGAATCAGCTCCTTGTTTTGAAGATGCATTGGATATGTTTTTTAACTGGTGTAACAGTATCCCTGACGAAATTCAGATTATCCAGTGGAGTGAAAATGATTTTGCTCAATTTTCAAAAGAAATCCAAATGAAAAAAATTATGCTATCCAGCCAGAACCAAAAGTATATGATTGAGCCTTGGCTGGATTTCCAGGCAGAGTATGGACATACACTTGGACTTGAGCACAATATTTCCTTAAAAGATGCTGTCATGTATGCAGGAGAGGATTTTTGCGGACGTCAGCATGATGCACTCGTGGATGCAAGAAATACAGCGGACTTATTTGGTATTGTCCGCGATGAAAATAAATGTCAAAAAGCACTGCAACATGTTATTGAAGCACTGCAACCCCAAAATAATTTCTCTATTGGAGATCTGTTCGATTTTTCTGCAATTTCATTATCTGCATAACAAAATTGTTTCCAGATATATTTCAACAAAAAATCAAATATTATCGAACAGTATATGCTGTTCTGTAATGTTTTGTTAAAAAAGAAAGGTGAACTATGAGCGACTTTTTAATTCCCCTGGGTGGTGGAAATGAGATAGGTGGTTCTGCATACTATCTTTCCTTAGAAGGTATACATGTCCTTTTTGATTGTGGAGCCAGATTAAAAGGCGAAGAGTTATATCCTGATTATGAAAGGCTCTTATATGAATTGAATGATTATTTAGACCTTAATCTGATTTTGATCAGTCATGCGCATTATGACCATATCGGATCTCTGGCAAGAATCGCTTCTCTGGCACCGGATGCTGAAATTATTGCAACTGAAGCAACTAAGAAACTGATTTACACACAACTCCTTGATTTTGGTCGTATATCTGGACGCGGGGAATCTGACATTATCAGAAATGAGCGTTACCGGAAAGCACAGATTCTTATGGAAAGGATTCATACCAGATCTGTTATAAAACCATTTTTTATCCATGGATGTACTTTTACTCTATTGCCGGCCGGGCATATGCCAGGAGCAGTCATGATCCATATCAATACCCTGCACCACAATATCCTTTACACCGGAGATTTCAGTATCACCTCGATGTTTGGAGTGAACGGACTGCGGTTACCAGAAGATATCCATCCAGATACCGTTCTTATGAATATCCCAAACGCTTATCAGGAAAAGCAAGTCTGGGATGACCTTTTATCCGGAACTGGTAATTTTACCACGCAGGATCCTTATTCCAGACTAAAAGATATGATTTCTAAGCAACTGGAACAGGATCACAGTGTTTACCTGGTCTCACGAAGCATTCCCAAGCATCTGGATCTGTTTTATTTCCTGAATTCTACATTTCCAGATATTCCAGTTTACTTGGATCCCAAAAGCCAGAGAGTGGCAGATACGCTTTCTGACATGGGATACCAGGTGTACACTCCCAACATCCATATTAGTGAAACAATACCGGAAAAAGCGTGCATTATTATTGGACAGGAACAGAACCGGCAGGGATGTGTTTCTATTCTGTTTGATGCATACAGTCTTCATGCATCCATACCCGAAACACTCACACTGATCAGGCAGCTTATGCCAGATTCCTTATATCTATTACACGTTCATCCTATCAAAGGCAAGTTATCACTTAATTACGTTGCTGACAGACTGCTTCCGGATGTCTCTGTTACACAGACTGTTAACAGTGAAAAATATTATTTAAAGAGGACCAAAACAATGAAATATGATTTGATTTATCAATCCGTAATGGAGGAAGAACTCAAAATTGCAGAAGGACAAATGCCAGAATATGGAAAAGGCCGGCATAAATCCACTTATGAATGGATTGCCATTTATGGAAGTCTGCTTTATCCGAGCCTGCATCCACATGAAACTTATGACAAGCTTCAGAAAACTTTTATCAAAGAAGCAGGAATTTCCTATGATGATTACCGATCAGTTCTGCACAGCAGTAACCTTGACAACGAAGATAGGAGGCGGTATGTCCTTAATATTATTGAAAATGATGTGACATTATTAAAGAGTGCGCTGGATGGAGATACTGAAGCTATTTCCCATTTTTCCGAATTTACAGAAAACCTGAATCCGCGAGATCGAAAAAATGGCAGAATTTATTTTATTGGCAAATGTATGGTTATATTTATGATTCTTATTGATCCAGATTTGAAGAACGATACTTATCAGCCAATTGCTTTTACTTTCGGAGCACGTTACTGTGATAAACTTTTGAGAAATCTTCGAGACAGGCTTTTAAAAGAAAACGGCCTGACACGGAAACGGAAATCTGCCAGAGATGTGTTATTAGAAACCGAAAATATCCTCTCTGAATCTGCAAAAGCAGAGAGAATGGCATCCGGTAATGAATATGAACAGCTCATGTTCAAGTACAACAACTGTAAAAATTCATTGGAACTGGTACAGGCTACCCTGGATGAACTAAATGAGACCATTGATGAAACTGCCGCAGAAGCCAAAAATAAAGCAATTGCTTCTTTCTATACCAGTATGAATTCTGATGCTTACGGACATCTTTTGGACAGTATTGAGCTGGTTGACAGAAGACTTGCTGCCCTGAAAGAAAATAAAGTTAAAATTCCACCACAGCTTCTTCCTTTAACCATTGTATTCAAGCAGTTATTGAATTTCATTAAAGACAGCGGAATCGAACCGATTGATACCACCGGAAGGCAATTCTCTACAGAGGCAGAAAACCTGGCCGAATACACCTATATTGGGGAATCATTCCATTATGCCGATGAGAAGAAAGATGTAGTTGTTGAAAAACCTGGATGGAAATATGAAGATACCATTATTTCACTTCCAACTGTAAGAGAAAAAGAAGAATAGGAGAGAACTGAAAATGTCCGAAAAACAGTATTATACCGCAATTGACCTCGGAACCACTAACTCTGTTATTGCTTATGGAAACATCCAGAACAATGTGATGCGTCCTATCGTACTGGAACTTGACAGAAAAAATGATATGGGCAGCAAGTCCAGAAATCCCCTGCTGCCTTCCGTTGTATTCTATTACAAAAACAATGAAGGCAAAATTGTGACAGATATTGGTGATTATGCCAAAAGCAGATACGGAACACGTGCCGGCTATGTCTGCAAATCTGTAAAATCCTTAATGGGAACAACAGATCAGGTTCCTCTGGTAGAAGAAATTCCAGATAAGACACCTTCTGACGTTTCTGCTCAAATTCTTTCTTTTATGGTCAACTCTGCTAAGAAACGACTGTTTCAGAATGAATTAAGTGATGTTATTATCACTGTGCCGGCTTCTTTTGATTCTGATCAGTGCCAGGCAACCATTGATGCTGCACGAAAGGCAGGAATCAATGTCGAAAATATGCACGATGTCCTGCTTTACGAGCCGAAAGCAGTTATTTATGACTTCATGCGGATGCAGGAATGTGGTGAAATCCCTTCTGATCTGTTATCTCTGGATACTGAGAAGAATGTTCTAGTGTTTGATCTTGGCGGTGGAACTCTGGATGTTACTATTCATAAAGTAGGATATACCAATACCGGGATCCTGAATATTAAAGACCTTGCTATCAGCAGATACACTTTACTTGGCGGTGACAATTTTGATGAACTGCTGGCAGCAGATATGTTAAAACGTTTTGAAGAGATTAATGGCATAAAAGTCAGCATTAAACGAAAAGAAGAAGTCATGTGTAAATTAAGAAAGCTGGCAGAAAAGCTGAAAGTAGATTTATCACAGGCTTATGACAGTGCCAGAATGTCCGATATTGAACTTCCAGAAGATTATGAGCTGGAAGTTATGGATATTGACCTTTATGATTCCTACGCTTATGCGGATACCTATACAAAATCTGATGTAGAAAGAATTGTATCCCCACTTATGGGAGGAAAATACAAAATAAGTGATGTTTCAAAAATCCAGCATATGGATGAAAAAGAAGTAAATAACATCATTTACCCCATTCTTGATGTTATGGATAAATGTGGCAAAGATGTAAAAATCGATGCCGTTATTTTAAATGGCGGTATGACCAAATTTTATCTTATCCAAAAGCGGCTGAGAGAATTTTTCGGTTTTGAG
Source organism: Ruminococcus sp. AF17-12 (assembly GCF_003479245.1). NCBI lineage: Bacteria > Bacillati > Bacillota > Clostridia > Eubacteriales > Oscillospiraceae > Ruminococcus > Ruminococcus sp. AF17-12. Next base: position 137,422 of record NZ_QUGY01000002.1, on the reverse strand, counting down.
CCCCTGACAACCAGTGATCCGGATTTATCCGTTGCAAGAGGTGCCGTATATTATCATTACTGCCTTCATAGGTACAATGTAAGAAAACTGGAAGAACCAGGCAATCCGGAAGTTGCTGATGCACCTGTCAGCCGCCCAGCCTCTGGCATTGCCTTTAATACCAGTACTATTTTAAATGATACTATTAATCTTGGACTAAGAGGTGAATATGTAAGCCAGCTGATTCCAGCCGGTACAGAACTTCCATATAAATCTGAGGAAATCCGTGATAAATATAAACTGGATAAAGCAACCAATTCTCTTGGCATCGAACTGTTTCTTGGACGGGGAAGTACCAAAAATCTTCCAAACCGCCGTATTGCTACCCGAACTGTAAAATTCGATAAGAACTATCCGGCAGATACTCCCATCAGTTTCCAGATTTACATCAATTCTATGCGAATGATGACTATGGCAGCATGGATTACTGGAAGACCGGAGACCAAGAAGACCATGGAAATGGATATGGCTTCCTTAAAACGTACTGCAAAAACAACCAAGAATATCAGTACTGTTGAAAAAATGAAGCTTAATGCAAAAAGTGAGCTTAATGAATTAAAAGCAATGTCTGACAGAAACAGAAACAAACTGGGACATGAATTAAATCCGGAACTGTCCAGAAGACTTGAAACGATTGGTCAGGCAGCTAATCCTGAGGATTTCTTTGCACCCTGCATGGATATCGCAAGATCCTGTAAGCAGTCTGATCTTATGTTTGCATATATCTATATGATAGCAGGTATGTTTAAAGATGGATGGACGGACAGCCAGAAGAAACAGGTGCTTTCTTATGCCAGGCAGCATTTTACCCCGTATGCATCTGCCATCAAACAGAATTATTATGTATTAAGAAGGGCATTGGAAGTAATCGGTCTGTTTGATGATAATTTTGCTGACTTCTGTACAGAATACATGGGCAGGGTATATGGTGACAGTACGCAGTTTAAAAATGTTATTCTTCAGCTCGTAATCCGATACGAAAAAGATGACAAAAAGGTAGCGGATTTCCTGAATAAGTTTTTCCATTTATCCGATTTTAATAAATGGATTGCTGCTCTTATGGCAAACCGTTTTGGCATGGAAACTACCAAAGAGAACCAAAAATGTCTGGTTAAATTTATCAAGACAATTACTCCTGGATTGGCTATCTCAGGCGAAAATGATACTTCACAGTATGCAGCAGTTCTTATTTCCGACCTTTGTGCAAACAAAAATGATAATCCAATCTGTACCGACAGCTATACCATGAAACATACCTGGTCTGTCCTTGGAAAATATCTTTCCACACAGCAGGATTCATTATTTGTTTCTGCTGTAACAAATTTGTGGAACGGAACAGATCTGAGCATTGAAGAAACGACGCTCGTCCATACCATTCTTTCAGCTTAAAATTTATTTTTCTTTCTGTAGAGGGATCCTGATTATCGGGTTCTCTCTTTTTGAAATTTTCTTATAAAAATTCGCCAGCAAATGCCAGAAATGACATATTACAAATAAAACTATATTTTATATGAAATGGAGGCATTTGCATGGCATCTAATATCATTCCAACAAACCAGATTGCAAAAATACAGACCAATAAAAAACTGATTGCATTTTATGATAAACTTCATATTGCCCCGATTGAACATTATGCGCAGATTCATGCAAAGGGAGAAACTGATCAAACGAATGGAAAGGTCAGTTCCCTTATTGGTATTTCCATTCAGGATTATTCCAATGGCACAGGACAGAATAACATAATCACACAGTTCAATCTTGCACCAGAACAGGTGCAGTTCCTTCTGACGCGTATTGAAGTCGGATTTCAGGACTTTGAATGGAGTTCTGATAAGATTTTCGGTACTCCTGATGCCAATGGATATTCCATTGCACAGAAATTTGTCATTACCAGGCATTCTTTTAAACAGGATGGTACTGTTTTAAATAATCCATGGTATATCTCTATTTCCAATGGACACGGTATCCGGGTTCAGAACCACACGGGAGGCTACTACATGAAAGGCTACTACATGAAAGGCGGCTCCTATCAGCAGGAGAAATCTGCTTTCATTAATTTGAATGACATGGATTTATATGGATTACTGAAAAGAACAGATGCTTATATCCGTAACTGGGAAATGGTCAATGCCTACCAGACTATCTTACAGGGGCAGCAGGCATATGCACAGTATTTAAGCACAGTAAGACAGCAAAACCAGCAAAGACAGGCTCCGGGGTATCCTCAAGAAAACCCTGCATATACCGGTGATCAGTATGAGCAAAGACCAAGTGATAATTATGGTCAAAGTCAGTATCAGTACTCAGAGCCACAATATCAGTATAATAATCCTAATTATTAGAGGTACACATCATGAGCAATACAAATCCCTGCCGGGCTGTACTTCGGTATCCCGGCAGTAAATGGAGACTTGCAAAGCATCTGTGTGAATATATTCCAGAACATCATTCTTATCTGGAACCATATTTTGGAAGTGGAGCCGTATTCTTCACAAAGCCTCCATCTGCCATTGAAACTATTAATGATCTGGATTTGGATGTTGTAAATCTGTTTTCCTGTCTCAGAAATGACCCAAACAAATTAGCATCTATGATTTATGCTACACCCTATTCCAGGTATATTTATTTATGACCAGCAATTTACTGAACAGCCAGGCCAGAATCCGTATGAAAAAGCCCTAAGTTTTCTTATCAAGTGCTGGATGGGACATGGCTACCGTACGAATGGCTATAAAGTCGGCTGGAAAAACGATGTGCAGGGAAGAGAACATGCTTATTCACTACTCAATTAGCAGAAACTTCCTGTCTGGGTATTGCAGGCAGCAGAAAGGCTGAAGCAGACATAGATTGAATGTATGCCAGCAACGGACCTTATCAGACGCTTTGATTATGAAAATGTATTCATGTACATCGATCCACCCTATTTGCTTAGCACAAGAACCGGAAAACAGTATAAACATGAGATGACTGATAAAGATCATATGGAGTTTCTTGACACATTGCTGAATTCTAAAGCAAAGATCATGTTAAGTGGATATCGGCATCCTTTATATGATGAGAAGCTAAAAGAATGGAAGCGAATTGAGCTTAAAAATCAGTCTACCTCTGGAAGCGCAACTACCGAAATTATCTGGATGAACTACCGTATTGGAAGTTATGTTCAAAGAACGCTATTTTAGCAGAAAGGAAGACATTATGACCAAAAAAGATATTGCTTTTATAAAAAAGATTATTGGTAACTCAGAATATACCCCCGTTATGAGAATTGTGTCATGTTATGTAAATATAGACCAGAACGACATCCGTTTTCAGGAACCACAGACATTTTTACGCCTTGATGAGTCTGAACTCGTACAGTACTGTCAGTTTTTCAAAAAAGGAGTTTCTGGTAAATTAGGTTTGACAGCTGTTGAATTAGACGTCAAAGAAAATCTGGTGGAATTTCTTAGAGATGTAAGTCTATCAGATTTAGAAGAAATCAAACGTGTGGCAATGACAATCCGGGATAATTACGCTGCAGAAGGAAATTATTGTATTTTCTTTGCCTATGGATCCTATGATCTTCCAGAATCAAAAGGAAACGACAGCGAAGAAGTATATCCTTTTCTTCTGATTCTTATTCGGCCATGCTGCTTGAGTAAACCTGGCATAAAATATGATTCTCCAAAGAATGAATTCACCAATCGTATGGTCGAGCCAATGTTGAATCCACCAATATATACGTTTTTGTATCCTGCACTTGATTCATTACATACGGATGTAAGCAAAGCAGTATTTTACAGTAAAAACGAAAAAGTTTCTGGAAAAGCAGGACAAATCGTATCAGCATTGTTTGGAACAGAAATCCCGTTAAGCCCAAGCAGCCAAATAGAAGGATTCCATGATCTTTTACAGAATGCTTATGATAAAAATGTCCCTTATGAATCCGTATGTGGAATTTATGAACACCTGCAGGAAACTCTGATTGACATGCAGCTGTCTGGAGAAGATGTGAAACTTTCCAACACCGAACTGGTTAATACCATTATGGAATACGGAGATGTGTCAAAGGAAAAACTGGAACAGTTGAAAGAAACTGCATCGGACTATGAAGGATGTTCTTTTTCGGTAAGCAATCTTGTACCCTCAAAAGTTAATATAGATACTGCAGGTATTTCAATAAAAACTGAAATCGAAAAGCTTTCACGAATTGAAAGAAGAGTGATAGATGGGATTGATTATTATTTGATTCCAGTCAACAGTTCCTCAATAGATGATATACTACTCGCAAACAAACACTCAAAATAAGACATAGCCGGAGGCAAATGTTCCTTCGGCTATTCCTATTTTCGGATTTCACAGTCAATGTCATTTTCAGGTATACCATAAATCTGCGAATACATTTTTAGCTGTGCAATAGTGGGTTTTACTTTTCCGGTTTCATGATTTACGATAGTCGTATTAGAAGTATGCATAAGTTCTGCAACATCTTTCTGTTTTAATCCTTTATTAATACGGCAGGCTGCCAGTTTCCATTTCATAAAGATCCTCCAGTAATTAGATATCTTACTTTTAATATGTAATAAAAAACATTTTTTGTCAAAAATAGAAAAGACCGGCTTCCCGGCCTTTTCCAAATCACAGCTTTAAATACGAAATAATATTGTTTACTTCCTTTTCTAATGAACCGTTTCCAACAGAAACAATGTGGTCTGCAAGAGCCTTATTTTTTTCTTCGAATTCAAATGAGACAATTCTGTCTGCAATCTGTTCTCGTCTCAAGGCAGGCTTCTGGATAATAGACATAATACAATCCCGTTTATTACGATCTGCATAAATAATCTCACATTGTCCAGGATAAGTATTGTAAATACTCAAGCAACCTGATATATCCATCACAATTACTGGACTTTTTCCTTTATTTAAGGCATTGTCAATATCCCTCTTCCTAGTACCATATCTTTCTCCACAATACCATGTAGTTTCAATAAATTCCATTTTTCGAAATAGGATATCAAAAAAAGAAGGAGAAATCATTTCTGCATTACCTTTATGTCCTTTGGCAGTTGTACAGGTTTTGATTAATTCAAACCTTAAATCATTTCTACAAAGTGTTTCTGCAAGGTCACGCTTTCTGCTGCCCGAAGGTCCAACTATACAGAGAATTTTAGGAATCCTTGATATATTGCATTTATTCCCATTCATAAAATCTACCAGTGTTAAAAAATCTGCATAATCATCTACACAACAGATACCGGAAGCATTCTGGTTCCATGGCTGCCGAAATAGAACTGGCAAAGTACAGTTTGATTCCAATAAATTATGTATTCCATCATCCAACATGATATCTGCATGAAACAAATCTTTTCTTTTACCCATAATAATGTGGTCCAAAGGGAATTCTGGGAGCAACTTTTGAATTCGCTGGATGTGTTCCCCCATAAATTCCGGATATACTGCAGTTGCTATAAAGACATTTGCTTTTTCCATTAGAGAGATCAGAAATTTCCTTGCCCCCGGAAGAGCAGGCTGATTCTCATAAAACTCCTCATATTCAAAAAACTGCATCCTTTCATCCAGCTCATTTCCCATAGATCCCCATGCTGTAATACCAGATATGTCAAAATACTGTCCTTTCGTCTGTGACAATAATTGTAAGGCATAGGCATTGCAGGAAATTAACACATCATCTGCGTCACATATTATCTTCAGTTTTTTATAAGCCATAATTTTATCACTCCTTTTCTCAAAATTGTTTTGTCGCTATTAATATGTAATCTAAGAAAATTTTGTTCATATTTGCAAAAATTGTCTGTCAGATATGTTGCAACTGACTATTCTGTACAACTAAAGGCAACAATATTTAGCCTGTCTATTTTGTGAGTCTACAGAGTTTTCTTATAAGAATCAGCCAATAATCTCAAAATGATACATATTACATATAGAAATGTACTTATTGAAATATATAGATTGGACCTCTCTATGATGAACTACGTAATTTTCGTATGTCTTCAGGAAAAATGATCTTTTCTGAACATATCATTTATATCACCGGAAAGGAGGTCCTCATAATTGAAAGGAGCAAAACTGTATGATATCGAAGACTTACAGGAACTTCTTGGAATCGGACGAACCAGAGCCTATGAACTGGTAAAAGAAGCCTATAAGACGCAACAGCCTTTCAAAGTTATCAAGCTGGGAAAACTTTACCGTATTCCTAAAAAGCCATTTGATGACTGGCTGGAAGGCAATACCTGATGTGTTGATATTACAAATGCATCATATTGACACAGAATGTTACATCATGATAAAGTCATCTTGTCAATGAAGGGGGCATTCTGTGTTATTTTAAAGGAGAATCACAATGCAAGTATCATTGACAGATTATGCCGTTTTCGAACGGAATGGTACATGGGGCCATATAGTTAAAAAAATTAACGCAAAAACATATGCGATTGAATATGAAATACAAAGTGGCTTTATAAGTAAAGAAAAAGCTTTTGAAAGCTATCAAATATCATTAGAAAATTATAAAACAGCCATTTCACGCATTAAAAAAATCACTCAAAGCAACTATACCTTTACGGAATATCTTGAATACTGGCATAAAAATTATATTGCAAAATATACCAACAGCAGCAGTCAGCTGCAGTACTTCTGGGTCATTTACAAAATTATCATGCCCAAAATACAAAAAGATGTTTTGTTAAGTATGTTGACGGATGTATTCGTGAATGATCTGATATCAGAATGTAAAAGTTACTGCCCAAGTGCAGGAGAAATGACATATAAAGTGTTACGTGTCATTTTGCAGGAAGCTGAAAAAAACGATTATATATCCGAAAAAGTTCTTGCGGCATAAAGCCATGCTATTGTAAAAGAAAAAAATTTGTATTATATAACAAAGAACAGGCAACCATTTTTCTAAAAGTTTCTAAAATATATCATGGATGCTATCTTGAAATCATGCTGGCTTTATTTTGTGGACTTAGAACCGGTGAAATTCTAGCTCTAAAATATTCTGATTTTCATAAAGTATCAAAAACATTGGTAATCGAACGTCAGTATACCAGAGATTACATTTATGAAGATGAAACTGATAGTAAGGAAGCTACATTAAAGGTATTCTCTTCCGAAAGATCGTTCAAACCGCCAAAAACTTTAAATAGCAATCGTTGTCTGAAAATTCCAGACGTTATTTTTAAGGAACTAAACGTGAGAAAGAAAATCGGAAAATCATAGAAAAAACAGGTAAAACAGAATTCGCTGACTATATATGTCTCGGAACACGTGGAACTATTAAAAGTGATTCCACACTCAATGTTGGTCTTAAAGCAATTACAAACTCCTGTAATTTGCCAAAAATATCCATGCATGGATTACGTCACATGTTTGCCACAGCACTTATTGAATTAAATGTACCACTGGAAACAATTTCAGCGGCACTCGGACATAAAAATGTCAATACCACGTTTGAGATTTATTGTGGCATTATGGACGCAGCCGAACAAATTAAAAATACAGTGTCTAATACTATGGATCCTGCTATTGCATTGAAAAACAGTGCATTGAAAGGAGACCAGTGATATGAATGTAAAAGAAATTATCCAGCCGGAAGTCCGCGAAACATTTTTTTACGGAAGAATTCTTTCCTGGAAATTTAACAACAGCATTGTGTATATTAAAGCGAGAAAGAAATACTGTTATCGTGTTTTGCTCACTTTTTCATCTGGTGAACAAATTCCTTATCAAAAGGGAGGGTTTACATCAAAGGAAGACGCTATAAAAGCACAGGAAGTTGCAATTTCTCAATTACATAACCACATTTTTGTTCCGTATGATTATACTGCTGGAGAATTTTTCGATTACTGGCTGTATTATTATATGATTGATGAAAAAGATATTGCCTATAATACTTTTACGTCCTATCGAAATATTCTTTATAATTACTTTTTCGATATAATTGGGAAAAAATATTTGCAGAGCATTACCAAAGAAGATCTGGTCAGCTGCCTTGATGCCATAAGCTCTCCGACTGTTTTGAGGATAGCTTATGGCGTTTTGTCAGGTGCTTTCAAATTTGCCTATTTAAATGGCTATATTTCCCGTGACCTGTCCCAAGCAGCAATATCTTTTCATAAAATTAAACAAAAGAAAAACAAAGGTAATTTTGCCAAACAACAAACAAAGATATTTAAGAAAAAACTAGCAGACCAGGCCAATGTATACACGGTAGAACAAGTATCTCAATTATTATATACCTGTAAAAAAGAAGAACCATCCATTTTTCTTGCTATGCTATTTGCTGTTACAGCAGGCTTACGTATATCAGAAACAATTGCTATAAAATACAGTAATATTGATTTTCTTAATAACAAACTTTCTGTCGAAAGCCAGTTAGGACGTACTATTACGAACGAAGGAATTCCTGGTGAAAACCTGCTAATACAAGAAAAACGGACCAAAACGCACAACAGTGTGAGAGAAGTACCTTTGGCAGATTTTGTAATTGACGAAGTTATTCTTCAAAGACAGCATTACAATACATTAAAACAATGTCTGGGAGATGATTTCCATGATCTGGGATATATTATATGCCAGGACAATGGTCTGCCATGGAACAGAAGTTTTAAGGATAAAGCCTACAAAAGGGTTGTTAATAAATGTGGATTTAAATATATTGAATGGAGAAAACTCAGGACAACCTATGCATCTATTCTTTCTGAATATAATGTGAGTATGAAAGCTATTTCAATGAGTCTGGGGCACTATAGCGCAGATTTTACAAAAGATGTCTACGTGAAATCACAAATGAAAGTAATTGATGTTGCCAGCTTGATAGAACCTTATATGAGTAGGGTTCTTGTTTCTGAGCCCCAAAACCTCTAGCGATTGATATTTCAGATGTAAGTGTGTATTTTGGACTGGCTGCTCTATCGAGTTAATTTCACGAGTCCATCTAAAGGTATTGCCATATGCAGTTAAGAACACAATTTTCTTGAAATCCTAGCCATAGATGATTATAATAGGAGAAAGGTATGTCAATTTTGTGCTATTAGTGACATTTGGTATTGCATTGTATTTAAAGGTACAAAATGCCCATTTTTCTTTACGATAAGTTCATAAAAATCCGCAGGATACTAGCTGTTTGCGGGTAATGATAATCAGTGTCGGCAAGTCGAAAAAATGCCTATTTTTGACCAAACGGGGTTTTAGGCACCATTTTATAGCAACTTTTTACACAAGAATTGGCTTACAAATATAAACATTTTTGATGTTTCACTGAATTTTATATCTTTAAATTCTTTGTGAAATATTACTAATTTTAGAAAGGGATAGAATGAGAAAATTAGCATTAAGTGATGAAATTTTGCTCAAAGTTGATAAAGCTGCCCGCTATATTGGCGGTGAAGTCAACTCTGTAATGAAAGATAAAAATGCGGTAGATATCCGTTTTGCAATGTGCTTCCCGGATGTCTACGAGATCGGCATGTCAAACCTGGGCATGATGATCCTCTATAACATGTTCAACCAGCGTGAGGATGTATGGTGTGAGCGTCTCTTTTCTCCATGGCCGGATCTGGATAAGGTGATGAGGGAGAAGAAGATTCCGTTGTTTGCACTGGAGTCCCAGGAACCGATCCGGGATTTTGATTTTCTTGGAATTACGATTGGGTACGAAATGTGCTACACCAATATTCTGCAGGTACTGGATCTCAGTGGTATCCCGTTGAAGAGCGCAGACCGTGGTGAGGATTTCCCTATTGTGATCGGTGGCGGTGCCTGTGCGTATAATCCGGAGCCGTTGGCACCTTTTTTTGATATGTTTTATATCGGAGAAGGGGAAACTGTTTATGATGCACTTTTTGATGCATACAAGGCCAATAAAAAGGCTGGCGGCAGCAGGAGAGATTTCCTTCTGGCAGCAGCTAAGATTCCTGGAATTTATGTTCCGTCTCTCTATGAAGTTACCTATAAAGAAGATGGTACGATCGCATCCTTTGCACCGACGGCGGATGGTGTTCCTGAGAAGGTCCAGAAACAGCTGATCATTGATATGGAAAAGGAATATCGTGCTGTGGAGGCACCGGTCGTTCCTCACATTAAGGCAACACAGGATCGTGTAACTCTTGAGATCCAGAGAGGATGCATTCGAGGCTGTCGTTTCTGCCAGGCAGGTATGATCTATCGTCCGACCCGTGAACGTGATGTGGAGACTTTGAAGGAATCGGCGCGTATCATGCTGAAAAATACAGGACACGAAGAGATTTCCCTTAGTTCCTTAAGCTCCAGTGACTATTCCCAGCTGAAAGAACTGGTGAACTTCCTGATCGAAGAGTTTCATGGAAAGGCTGTTAATATTTCCTTACCATCTCTCAGGATCGATGCGTTTGCACTGGATGTTATGAGTAAAGTGCAGGATGTAAAGAAAAGCAGCCTGACTTTTGCTCCGGAGGCCGGTTCTCAGCGACTTCGTGACGTTATCAACAAAGGTCTGACAGAGGAAGTGATCCTCCATGGTGCGGGCGAAGCATTCAAGGGTGGCTGGAATCAGGTGAAGCTTTACTTTATGCTCGGTCTTCCCACAGAAACAGAAGACGATATGAAGGGGATTGCTCATCTGGCACAGAAGATCGCAGAGACCTATTATGAGGTAGTTCCGAAAGAACAGCGTAAAGGTAAGGTACAGATCAACGTCAGCACATCTTTCTTTGTGCCGAAGCCGTTTACCCCATTTCAGTGGGCACCAATGTATACAGAGCAGGATTTTGTGGAAAAAGCCAAGGTGGTTAAAAATGAAGTCCGCGCCCAGCTGAATCAGAGGAGTATCCGTTATAACTGGCATGAACCGGATGTAACAGCTCTGGAAGGATTTCTCGCACGCGGGGACAGACGATGCGCGGATGTGATCCTGAAGGCTTATGAAAAAGGTGCCCTTTACGATGCCTGGACAGAAAATTTTGATTATGATATCTGGAAGGAAGCTATGGCTGAATGCGGAGTGGATATGACATTCTACACACTTCGTGAAAGAAGCCTGGATGAGATCCTTCCATGGGATTTCATTGATACCGGTGTCAGCCGCAGATTCCTGGAGCGTGAATGGCAGCGTGCAAAAGAGGGTATTGTGACGGAAAACTGCCGTCAGAAATGTTCCGCATGTGGAGCTATGAAATTTAAAGGAGGTGTCTGCCTTGAAGGTAAGAATTAAATTCAGCAAAGAGGGTCCTATGAAGTTTGTGGGACATCTGGATACCATGCGTTATTTCCAGAAAGCGCTTCGTCGTGCAGAGCTCCCGGTAGCGTTTTCCGGTGGATACAGCCCGCATATGATCATGTCTTTTGCGGTTCCACTTGGAGTGGGGATGGAGAGTCTCGGAGATTATTTTGACCTGGAAATGGCAGAAGATATGCCTACTGCAGAGATCGCAGCCCGTCTGGAGGAACAGATGGCAGAGGGGATGCATATCGTTAGCGTCCGCAAGGTAGAGGATGGAAAAGCGGGTAAAGCGATGGCACTGGTGGCAGCAGCAGATTATCTTGTGGAGTTCCGTCCGGGCAAAGAGCCTTCTATTGACTGGAAAAGCCGTGTGAAAGAATTTCTGGCACAGCCGGAGATCAAAGTGACCAAGCAGACCAAGCGTAGCGAAAAGGAGATCGATCTTCGTCCGAATATCTATAAAATGGAAGTAAGAGAGAATGGGTTCTTTTATATGCTGGCATCTGCAAGCTCTAATTATACGAAGCCGGAGATGGTAACAAACACCTTTTTCCACTGGATTGGAGAAGAACTTCCGGAATTTGCCTTCACAGTGAAACGTCTGGAAATGTATGCCGATAAAGGAGAAAATGCAAGCCCACGTTTTGTGACTCTGGAATCATTAGGTGAGGAAATTGAGTAAACTGATCATAACAAGAATGGAGATCCATGGTGTGCCCTGTACAGTAGCGGCTCTTTCGGAGGAGGAACGGATCGTTGAGATCCGACTGGAATCCGATCAGGAAAAATCCATTCTTGGAAATATATACACCGGACAGGTCGAAAATATCGCATCCAATATCCAGGCGGCTTTTGTGCAGATCGAGCCTGGAAAGAGATGCTACTATTCTCTTGCAGAGGCACAGAGAGCTGTTTTTTCCGCAGGAAGAAAAGGAAACGGACCATTGCGGCCTGGAGATGAGCTCCTGGTACAGGTGAGCAGGGATGCCATGAAGGGAAAACTTCCGGCACTGACATCCAATCTGAATTTTACGGGAAGATATCTTGTTCTCACTACAGGAGATAAAAAGTTTGGTCTGTCTTCCAAGCTGGCACTGGAAGATCGCCATCGCCTCAGCGGATGGCTGAAAGAGGAAGCAGAGCGTCCGGATAAGGAATTCGGTATCATTGTCCGGACCAATGCCGCAGACGCTTCCAAAGAAGAGATCCTGAAGGAACTGGAGTGGCTGAAGGGCCGCTACCATAAAGCCGTAGTTCAGGGACGGAACCGTACCTGTTTCAGTCTTGTACTGGAGACAGAACCATTTTATGTGGCTGCTGTAAGGGATGCTTATGGTCGTGACTTGGATGAGATCATTACCGATGTGCCGGAAATCAGAGAAATGATCCTAGGATATCTGGAAGAGATCAGCCCGGAGCTTAAAGAAAAGCTTCGTTTTTATCAGGACAAACTTCTTCCGCTTTATAAGCTGTATCGCGTGGAAACCGCACTGGATGCGATCCAGAAAGAAAAAGTATGGTTGAACAGCGGCGGATTTCTGGTGATCCAGCAGACGGAGGCCTTTGTATCCATTGATGTAAACAGTGGAAAATATATCGGAAAGAAGAAAATGGAAGAAACCTTCCGTAAGATCAATCTGGAAGCGGCAGCGGAGATCGGCCGGCAGTTGCGGCTGCGTAATCTTTCAGGTATTATCCTGATCGATTTTATCAACATGGAAAATCCGGATCACAGAGATGAACTCTTTCATGTTTTACAGAAGCTTCTCAGAAAGGATCCGATAAAGAGCAGGGCCATTGATATCACACCATTGCATATCCTGGAAATGACCAGAAAGAAAGTAAGACGTCCGGTGATCGAGGACATTCGTGAGCTTACAAAAAAATAATAAAAATATCAAAAAAACTATTGACATAACAGTATGTCACTGTTATGATAATTGAGTATGCCGCACAAAGAGGTTAAAGAGCTTCAGTTTCAGAACAGGAGCCACCGAATTTGGCGAGTAAATAATTAGGAGGTGCCACAGATGTACGCAATTATTGCAACAGGTGGTAAACAGTACAAGGTTGCCGAGGGTGACGTAATTAAAGTTGAAAAGCTCGGTGTAGAAGCTGGTGAAACCGTAACATTTGACAACGTGATCGCAGTCAGCAATGACGGATTAAAGGTTGGCGAGGATGTAAAAGATGCCAGTGTTACCGCTTCTGTAGTTGAAAACGGTAAGAATCGCAAGGTCATCGTTTACAAATACAAACGCAAAACTGGATATCACAAGAAAAACGGACATAGACAGCAGTACACCAAAGTTAAGATCGAAAAGATTAACGGTTAATCTGGTGTCATCATGATTACAATTAAAGTCAGAAAGAAAAACGGATCTTATGAAGAATTTATTTCGAAGGGACATGCCGGTTATGCAGAAGCCGGACAGGATATTGTCTGTGCTGCGGTATCTGCACTGATCATTACCACGGTGAATTCTCTTGAGAAATTCACAGATGATAAATTTGATGTGCAGGAAAAGGATGGATTTGTTTCCATTCATTTCAGAAATGATCTTTCTGAACGGGGGATGCTCCTTATGGATTCCTTACTTCTCGGTCTGACGGAAATTGCTGGTAGTTATAACAATCGATATTTGACAGTAAAAGTCAAGGAGGTGTAACAACAATGATGAAGATGAACCTTCAGTTATTCGCACATAAAAAGGGAGTTGGTTCTACAAAGAACGGTCGTGATTCCGAGTCTAAGAGATTAGGTGCGAAAAGAGCAGACGGACAGTTTGTAAAAGCCGGAAACATTCTTTACAGACAGCGCGGAACCAAGATTCACCCAGGTGAAAACGTAGGCTGCGGTAAAGACTATACTTTATTTGCACTTACAGACGGAGTCGTAAGATTCACAAGAAAAGGTCGCGATAAGAAACAGGTTTCTATCGTTCCTGTAGACGCAGAGTAATGAAATAGGTAAAAGGCTTCAAATCGATCCGGTTTGGAGCCTTTTTTTGGAATAGAGGTGTAATATGTTTGCAGATAGAGCAAGGATCATTATCCGCTCCGGTAAAGGCGGCGACGGACATGTAAGCTTCCGACGTGAGCTGTATGTACCTAATGGCGGGCCGGATGGCGGCGATGGTGGCCGTGGCGGTGATGTGATTTTTGAGATCGACGAGGGCCAGAATACTCTCGGAGACTACAGACACAGAAGAAAATATAAAGCTGAGGATGGCCAGGAAGGCGGTAAAAAACGCTGCCATGGTGCAGACGGTAAGGATGTGGTCCTGAAGGTTCCGGAAGGTACGGTGATCATGGATGCGGAATCCGGCAAGGTCATCGCGGATATGTCCGGTGAGAATCGTAGACAGGTCGTATTAAAAGGCGGTCGTGGTGGAAAAGGCAATCAGCACTATGCAACAGCTACCATGCAGGTACCGAAATATGCCCAGCCTGGACAGCCGGCTCAGGAGCTTGAGGTTCTCCTTGAGCTTAAAGTGATCGCAGATGTTGGTCTGGTAGGCTTTCCGAATGTAGGTAAATCTACCTTCCTTTCCCGTGTGACAAATGCACAGCCGAAGATCGCTAACTATCATTTTACAACGTTGAGCCCTAATCTTGGCGTTGTAGATACTGATAACGGCGGCTTTGTTATCGCTGATATCCCGGGACTGATCGAAGGTGCATCGGAAGGTGTGGGGCTTGGACATGAATTCCTCCGTCATATTGAGCGTACACGAGTTATCATCCACATTGTAGATGCCGCTTCCGTAGAAGGTCGTGATCCAGTGGAGGATATCCACAAGATCAATAAAGAACTGGAGGCCTACAATCCGGAAATTGCAGCAAGACCGCAGGTGATCGCAGCCAACAAGATTGACTGTATTTTTGATGATGGCGAAGAAAGCCCTATTGATCAACTGAAAGCAGAATTTGAGCCACAGGGTATTCCGGTTTATCCAATTTCAGCCGTTACCGGGCAGGGTGTCAGAGAACTCCTTTTCCATGTGAAAGAGCTTCTGGATAAGAGCCCGATGAAACCGGTAGTGTTTGAACAGGAATTCTTCCCGGAAGATGTTCTTGTAAATGAAAATCTTCCGTTTACTGTGGAGCGCAGCGAGGAAGATCCGGAAGTATTCCTTGTGGAAGGTCCTAAGATTGAAAAAATGCTTGGCTATACAAATCTGGATTCTGAGAAGGGATTTGCCTTCTTCCAGAAATTCCTGAAAGAGGGCGGTATCCTGGAGGAACTGGAAAAAGCCGGTATCCAGGAAGGCGATACGGTTCGTATGTATGGCTTTGATTTTGATTATTATAAATAAGAGGTATGACAATGACAAGTAAGCAGAGAGCATATTTAAAAGGCCTTGCCATGACAATGGATCCGATCCTTCAGCTTGGCAAGGGTGGTCTTACTCCTGAAAATACCGCTGCTGTTGAGGAAGCTCTTGCAGCAAGAGAGCTGATCAAGATCAGCGTTCTTCAGAACTGTCTGGAGGATCCACGTGAAATGGCACAGGTTCTTGCAGAGAGAACAAGATCTCAGGTAGTACAGGTGATCGGTAAAAAGATCGTTCTCTACAGAGAAGGTAAAAAGGACAAGAAAAAAATCATTCTTCCGTAATCTCGGGAGGTTATAAATGAGCAAAGCAACAAAAAAAATAGGAATCATGGGTGGTACTTTTGATCCCATTCATATGGGGCATTTGATCCTGGGAGAAAAAGCCTATGAACAGCTTGAGCTTGATAAAGTTTTGTTCATGCCCTGCGGAAATCCACCTCATAAACGGAACCGTAAGGGCAGAGCGACTGATGAACAGCGTGCGGAAATGGTCCGTCTTGCCATAGAGGATAATCCTCACTTTGAGCTGTCTCTGATCGAGATGCATGAGGAAGGCTATACGTATACTTACCGGACTCTGGAACAGCTGAATAAAGCGAATCCGGACACAGAGTATTATTTTATCATCGGTGCAGATTCGCTTTTTAATTTTGATACCTGGATGGAACCGGAACGCATTTGTCAGGAAGCAGTACTGGTAGTGGCAACCAGAGATCATACTCCATTGAAGGAACTTGATCAGCAGATGCAACTTCTGTCACAGAAGTATAACGGGAATTTTATTCGACTGGATACCATGAATATTGATGTTTCCAGTGAGCTGCTCCGTTCCTGGCATGAAAGCGGGCAGAGTCTCCGCTATTATGTTCCCAAGCCTGTGATTTCCTATATTGAGAAAAACGATATCTATAAAGGAAATGATTCAGATGGGAAAATATGATTTTATCAAGATAAAAAAGAAACTTTCCAAATATCTGGATGAGGCCAGATTTGAGCATACAATGGGGGTTATGTACACTTGTGCTGCGCTTGCCATGGTTTATGATTATGATCTGGAGGATGCACAGGCTGCAGGACTTCTTCATGACAGTGCAAAGTGTATTCCTAATAAAAAGAAACTGAAGCTGTGCAGCCAGCATGATATTCCGGTATCAGATTTTGAAAAGGATCATCCGTTTCTTCTTCATGCCAAACTGGGGGCTTATGTGGCCAGCAGTAAATATGATATTAAAGACGAAGAGATCCTGACAGCGATCACTTATCATACAACAGGAAGACCGGGAATGAGCCTTCTTGAGAAGATCGTATATATTTCAGACTATATTGAACCAATGCGTGACAAAGCTCCGAATCTTGCGAAGGTGCGAAAGATTGCTTTTGAAGATCTGGATGAGTGTATGTATGAGATTTTAAAGGATACACTGGAATATCTGGAGGAAAATCCCAAGGAAATCGACAGTACGACCAGGGATGCTTATGTTTATTATAAAGAACTCCATGACAGAAAAATGCAGGATGCAGCCAACAGACAGGAGGATTAAAATTCTATGAGTATCGAAAAAGAGATGGTCCGGATCGCCTGCAAGGCACTGGATGATAAAAAAGCAAAGGATATCAAGATCATTGATATCCATGAGGTTTCCGTGATCGCAGATTATTTTGTGATCGCAAGTGCTTCCAACCAGAATCAGGTACAGGCAATGGTTGACAATGCAGATGAAATGCTTGGCCGTGCCGGATATGAAGCAAAACAGATCGAGGGAACCAGAAACTCCAGCTGGGTCCTCATGGATTACGGTGATATGATCATCCATATCTTTGATGAGGAAAACAGACTTTTCTACGATCTTGAGAGGATTTGGAGAGACGGCAAGATTCTTGATGCGGAAGAATTTCTTGGTGAGAATGAGTAAAATTTGTTATATTAGTTTACTGTAAAAATATTATGTGAACTAAATAAGAAGAAATCAAAAAGCAGAAGTTTTCTGCTGAAAAAAAAGAGAGATATCTTTGTGGGGCTGTACAGCTACCTTAAAGATATCTCTCTTTTTAAATCACATTACATTGGGTGGGATCTGTTGTTTATATTATCATGAAAAGAAACGAAATACACCAAATACTTTGCCGAGGATCTGCAGATTACCGGTGATGATGATCGGTTCCATATTGTCGTTCTCCGGCTGAAGTCGATAATAACCATTTTCTTTGTAGAAAGTCTTAACTGTTGCAGAATCATCGATCAGAGCAACTACCATGTCGCCGTTTTCTGCTGTTGCCTGCTGCTTTACAAGAACCTGATCTCCATCAAAAATACCTGCATTGATCATACTGTCGCCTTTGACAGTCAGCATGAAACTTTGTTCATTGGGCATATATTCAGCCGGGATCGGAAAGTAAGCATCGATATTTTCCACTGCCAGGATCGGCTGTCCGGCAGCAACAGTGCCTACAAGAGGAACATTGACAACCTCGCGGCGGACCAGATTGAAATTATCATCAATGATCTCGATCGCACGGGGCTTGGTGGCATCTCTGCGGATATATCCGTTTTTTTCCAGAGCTTCCAGATGGGAGTGAACGGAAGATGTGGATTTCAGGTTTACTGCTTCACAGATTTCACGGACGGAGGGCGGAAAACCTCTGTTAAGGATCTCATTTTTCATATAATCCAGTATTTCCTGCTGCTTTTTACTGATTCTGCCATATGTCATGTGTACTTACCTCCCTGGGTTGATTTTATCTGCTGTCGACCATAATATGACAGCATCACGAAATTATATTTTGAATAGTATAACATACTTTTGAAAAAATGGCAAACGGATATTCGGAAAGTATGTTCGCACGTTTTAAAGCTTGTATTCATTTAAATAAAATGTTACAATAAAACGAACTTTAAGAGATGAACGATGTAAAGGAGGCATTCATTTGCCGGATAATAAAGTACATTCCGGAAAAACTCCGGGATTCTTAGCAAAGCTTCGTAAAATTTTTGGTCTGAACATTGGAACTGTAATGTTCGGAGCAATTTTTATCTATATGATCTTTAGTGTGATTCTTTATCTTACAGCTTCTCATATGGAATCTTATCAGGTTCCCTCCGGTCCGTTATCCATGAATGAGACATACACAGGGCTGGCGATCATGACAGAGAACGTAGTGCAGGCAGATGCGGGCGGTTACGTTACATATTACGCAAGGGAAGGTACCAAGATCAATGCCAACGGTGCTGTCTACAGCCTGAACAGTTCAAGATCTGCAGACAATGTAACCTCTCTGAGCAGAGAGGAACTGGCGGATATACGCAGTAATATGCAAAGCTTTTCCAAAGGATTTGATCCCAGCAAATTCAACAGTGCCTATAGTTTTAAATATCAGCTCAATGGAAGCATCCTTCAGTATGCTTCAGACAGTTCGGGAGCTTCTTCTGCAAGCACGACGTCTGAAGATGGAGAGGAAGCCACAGTTACAACTATAGTTTCCAGTGATCCAAATATCCGCCGTGCGCAGACAGACGGGATCATCCTGTATTCTACAGATGGCTACGAAACCAAAACCGTTGATAATGTCACAGCTGCTGATTTTGATCAGAATTCCTATCAGGAAACGGATCTGAAAACAGATGGACAGATAAAGGCCGGAGATGATATTTATACGATCATTACAGATGAACGCTGGAGTCTTTTGATCCCTTTAAGTGAGAAGCAGGCTGCTAATCTGAAGGAGCGTACATCGATCCGCGTCAAGTTCCTGAAAGATGATCTGACGCAGACAGGAGACTTTTCGATCATGGAGATCGATGGGGCTAAATACGGTAAGATTGATTTTAATAAGGGACTGATCCGATATGCGTCAGACCGGTTTCTGGAAATAGAACTTGTCACGAACAATGTGACAGGTTTAAAGATCCCGTTATCTTCTATCGTAACGAAGGAGTTTTATGCAATACCTTCCAAATATCTTACGACGGATGATGAAACACAGCAATCCGGATTTATGCTTTCCGGCAGAAATAAAAAAGGCGACAGTACGACAACCTTTGTCAATGCCGGTATCTATGGCCGTGATGAGATCACAGACAAAGAAACACAGGAAACAAGCTATATTTATTACGTAGACAAGAATAAATTTAAAGAAGGCGATGCTCTTGTTGATCCGGATAGTGGAGAGAAGTTTATCATCGGAGATACAGAAGTTCTGGAGGGAGTTTTCTGTGTCAATCAGGGATATGCGGTATTCCGCCGGATCGAGATCCTGGATGAAAATGAGGAATATGCGGTTGTATCAAAGGAAACCTATAATGGGCTTGTCCGATATGACCGTATTGTGAAAAATGCAGATAAAGTAAGTGAACAGGATATACTTTACTAATTAAAGGAGGATTTATATCATGGTAGCGGAAAATTTGGCACAGGTGCAGAAAAATATTAATGAATCCTGCAATAAAATTAACAGAGATCCGAATGAAGTCACACTGATCGCAGTAAGCAAAACCAAACCGGTGGAAATGCTGAAGGAGGCTTATGATGCCGGAGCACGTGTCTTTGGAGAGAACAAAGTGCAGGAGATCGTGGATAAATATGATCAGATGCCTTCAGATGTCAAATGGCATATGATCGGACATCTTCAGCGTAATAAAGTAAAATATATTGTGGATAAAGTTGCAATGATCCATTCTGTAGATTCGCTTCGCTTGGCCGAGACGATTGAAAAAGAAGCAGCGAAAAAAGCGGTTATTGTTCCGATCCTTATAGAAGTAAATGTAGCGCAGGAAGAAAGTAAATTTGGTCTGAAACCGGAAGAAGTTTTACCGCTTATAGAACAGATCGCAGATTTTTCACACATTCGGATAAAGGGGCTCATGACAATTGCTCCCTATGTTGATAATGCAGAGGAAAATCGCGAAATTTTCCGTGAACTTAAGAAATTAAGTGTTGACATTGCTGCTAAAAACATTAATAATGTTACTATGAGTGTTCTGAGTATGGGAATGACCGGAGATTACATGGTTGCCGTGCAGGAGGGCGCTACGATGGTGCGTGTAGGCACTGGTATTTTTGGTGCAAGAAATTACGCATTATAAGACTAATAAGATTGGAGATTTAAAATGGGCGTTTTAGACAAGTTTTTAGATGCCATCAAACTGAACGACGATTATGACGATGACGAATTGTTAGATGATAGCCTTCTTGAGGATGAGGACGATTATGATGACGATTTCCTCGATGAAGATGATGATATGGAAGAGAAACCAAAGAAGAAATTTTTTGAGAAATTTTCCAAGAAAAAAAATGACGAGGAAGAGGATTTTCTGGAGGATGAGCCGGAAGATGAAACGGTTAAGGCACCTGTTGCTAAGTCATCTGCAAAGACAGCTGCAGCCAAGGCCCCGGCAAGGCAGGAACGTATTTCCAGACCGGCACCTTCTTCCAAGATCACCCCAATGCGTACAAGCAAGCGTTCTTCCCAGGCTGCAAATATGGAAGTTTGTGTGATCAAGCCTACAACCATGGAGGAAGCAAGAGAAATTGCGGATACACTGGTCGATAATTCTACCGTGATCCTGAATCTTGAAGGAATCGATGTGGAGCTTGCACAGAGGATCATCGATTTTACTTCCGGTGCATGTTATTCACTTGGAGGAAGCCTTCAGCAGGTATCCAGCTATATTTTTGTACTTGGACCATATAATGTAGATATTACAGGTGATCTTCAGAATATCCTTGGCGGTTCTGTGCCGTCTGTTAGAGTGGGTTATTAACCTCATGGATAAAGAAGAACTTTATGTTAAGAGAATCCGTGAACTGGCAAATCTGGCCTATCAGAGAGATATTACCACATTTACGGATTTTCTTAATTTAAATGAACGGAATATTTTAAACAGTCAGAATTTTCATAAGCTGGGTGTTACAGCGGAAGGTTTTGGCGGATATGAGAATGCAGAGCGTCAGATGGTAGCCTTTCACCCTGATGCTCTTGCTTTTACATGGGATTATCCCATTGATTGTATCCGGCTTGAGCCAAAAGCAGTGAAATTTTCAGAAGATCTGACACATCGGGATTATTTGGGAGCGATCCTGAATCTTGGGGTTGACAGGAGTGTTGTTGGGGATATTCTTATAGAAGATCATACTGCGAGCTTTTTCTGTCTGCGTCAGATGACAGA
Source organism: Ruminococcus sp. AF17-12 (assembly GCF_003479245.1). Classification (NCBI taxonomy): domain Bacteria; kingdom Bacillati; phylum Bacillota; class Clostridia; order Eubacteriales; family Oscillospiraceae; genus Ruminococcus; species Ruminococcus sp. AF17-12. The sequence continues at coordinate 115,681 of NZ_QUGY01000002.1, read as the reverse complement.
TTTTTTTCTGGAGAATCTGTGTCGTGTAAGACATACCACAGTTGTGGCGTCGAAGATAGAAGATCCGGGTGATCTTCCGAGGCCGGAACTGAAACCAGTTAGTGGAACCTGTGCGTCCGTACGCCTGGATTCTCTGATCGCACTGGCTTTTGGGACTTCCAGAAGCAGTATTGTGCATTGTATTGAAGAAGGGCTTGTTTTTGTAAATGGAAAACTGATCACATCCAATGGTTATGAGCCCAAAGAGGGAGACATCATATCCGTTCGGAAAAAGGGACGTTTTATTTATGATGGGGTATCCCGTCAGACAAAAAAAGGACGTCTTGGGGTACGGATTCTGCTTTATATCTGAACAGCTAGGAGGAAAACGCAATGACAGCATCAAAATTACTTGTAAAACGAGAAGGTGATTTTCATTATCCCATCTGTTTTGAAGAAGATTTTTCTAATCTGGCACAGGTTATGAAGGAAGAAGGACTTGTTGACAGAAAAATCTGCATTGTAACAGATTCTAATGTGGGACCACTGTATGAAGAATCTGTAAAACAGGTTTTAAGTGAGGTAAGTTCCGATATTTCTGTGTTCACCTTTGAGGCAGGAGAAAAAAACAAAAACCTTAATACCGTTTTGGCATTGTATCAGGCCCTGATCCAAAATGGTCTTGACCGAAAAAGTCTGCTTGTTGCATTAGGCGGTGGTGTGGTAGGGGACCTTACCGGATTTGGCGCGGCAACTTATCTCAGGGGGATTGACTTCATTCAGGTACCGACAACACTGCTTGCACAGGTAGACAGCAGCGTTGGCGGAAAAACCGGCGTAGATTTTCAGCAGTACAAAAACATGGTAGGAGCTTTTCACCAGCCACGTCTTGTATATATGAATCTAAGCACTCTTTCTTCGCTTCCGGCAGAACAGTTTGCCTGCGGAATGGGTGAGATTTTAAAAACAGGATTGATCTGTGATGGAGATTTTTTCCGCTATGTATGCTGTGAGCAGAAAGGGATCAAAAAGCTGGATATGGAACAGATTGCCAGAATGGTACGCAGATGCTGTGAGATCAAAGCAGGCGTTGTGGAGCGTGATCCTAAGGAACAGGGAGAGCGTGCGCTTCTTAACCTGGGACATACTGTGGGGCATGCAGTAGAAAAACTTAAGAATTTCACCCTGCTCCACGGACAGTGTGTGGGAGTCGGACTGGTAGCTGCGGCATATCTTTCCATGAAACGAGGACTTCTGACCAAAGAAGAATATCAGGAAATCTGCCAGGGATGTTCGGATTACGATCTTCCGGTGCATGTAGATGGTCTTATCCCGGAAGAAGTTCTTTCCGCAACAAAGAAAGACAAAAAAATGGAACAGGGACATATCAGGTTTATCCTGATGGATGGTATCGGAAAAAGCTTTATCGACAAAACAGTTACCGATGAAGAAATGCTTTCCTGTATTCAGGAGATAACTCTATGATCAGTCGTGTTAACCATCATCAGAAAATGTCTTTTAGTAAGTGTATGTCGGGGGACATTTTTTTGCTGATCTTACTCGTGGCTGCGGATCAGGGAGCAAAATGGCTGTCATATCTGTATCTGAAAGGACAACCATCGGTTTCGCTGATTCCCGGCGTACTTGAACTTCATTATCTCTATCCGGAAAACAGGGGAATTGCGTTTGGAATGTTTCAGGGAAGTGTACTCTTTTTTGCCATTGTGAGTTTACTGTTTCTGGGAGTGATCCTCTATGCATGGATCCGTATTCCGAAAGAGCGGTTTTATCTGCCGTTGCTCACCATTGCTACAGTACTTGCAGCTGGTGCACTGGGAAATTTTATCGATCGTTTTTTCAGAGGATATGTGATCGATTTTATCTATTTCTCCCTGATCGATTTTCCGGTATTTAATCTTGCGGATGTTTATGTGGTTGTAAGTGGAATTTTTCTGATCCTGTTTGTATGCACGAAATACAGAGATGATGATTTTGCGTTTCTGAATATCAAACAGTGATCCGGGCAGAGATATAATGCATTTGTCTGTTCTTGTAGGAGATATAAATGGAAATATATGATTATACAGTAGAAAAAGAAGAATCAGGTATACGAATCGACCGCTATCTTGCTGAGAAAGACAGCGGTCTTTCCAGGTCTTTCCTTCAGAAACTTCTGAAAGAAGGACAGATTACCGTGGGAGAGAAGGCTGCCAAATCTAATTATAAGGTCCGTGAAAATGACAGGATCCATCTGGAGATCCCGGATTCCAGTGAGCTGGATATCGTTCCGGAGGATATTCCGCTGGATATTCTTTACGAGGATGAAGATGTACTGATCGTTAATAAGCCCAAAGGGATGGTTGTACATCCTGCAGCCGGGCATTATCAGGGAACACTGGTCAATGCAGTTATGGCACATTGTGGTGACAGCCTTTCCGGTATTAACGGAGTGATGCGGCCTGGAATTGTCCACAGAATTGATAAGGATACCACCGGGGCACTGTTGGTATGCAAAAATGATATTGCTCACCGGGATCTGGCAGAACAGCTGAAATGTCACAGTATCCGCAGACGCTACCGGGCAGTTGTGCAGGGAAATCTGAAAGAGGATGAGGGAACCATAGAGGGACCTATTGGACGGCATCCGACAGATCGTAAAAAAATGGCCATCAATCATAAAAATGGTAAAGATGCAATAACACATTACAAAGTGCTGGAACGTTTTGGCGAGGCCACGTATGTGGAATGTCGTCTTGAAACAGGTCGTACCCACCAGATCCGTGTGCACATGGCCAGTATCGGACATCCGCTTCTTGGGGACACGGTGTATGGTTCATCCAGAAATCCCTATCATCTGGAGGGACAGGCACTTCATGCAATGATCCTTGGATTTGTTCATCCACGTACCGGGGAATATATGGAATTTACAGCCCCACTTCCGGAATATTTTGTTAAATTGCTGACAAAATTGCGAAAATAGCTGGAAAACTTGTGGAATATAGTGTATAATAACTATATTAAAGAGGAAGCGGAGTTAATATTTGCAAATTCGCTGAATCTGAGCAGAAAGGATGTGGCTGTTATGAGTAACAATACAACAAGTTCTATTATTACTATCGGTCGTAAATATGGCAGCGCCGGAAGACAGATCGGCCAGGAAGTTGCTAAATATTTTGGAATCAAATGCTATGATAAAGAGCTGCTGGAGCACGCAGCCAATGACAGTGGGATCTGCAAGGAGCTGTTTGAGCATCATGATGAGAAGCCAACAAACAGTTTTCTTTATTCTCTTGTAATGGATACTTATTCATTTGGGTATTCCTCAGCCGGATTTACAGACATGCCTATGAACCATAAGATTTTTCTTGCACAGTTTGAGGCAATCAAGAAGCTGGCTTCAGAAGGTCCCTGTGTAATGGTCGGCAGATGTGCGGATTATGCACTTGCAGATAATCCGGATTGTTTCAGTGTATTTGTTCATGCAAACCTTGACTGGCGTATCAACCGTATTGCTCAGAAATACAATAAAAATGCCAAAGAGGCTAAGGACATGATCAACAAAACAGACAAAAGCCGTTCCAGCTACTATAATTATTATACCAACAAGAAATGGGGATCTGCGGACAGCTATAATCTTTGTCTGGATAGCAGCAAGCTTGGCATTGATGGAACTGCGAAGGCAATTATCGAAGCCATTCACATTTATGACAGCCTGAAAAAATAAACATCAGATTTTTAGGCACCCTGCCATTTTATGGCGGGGTGTTTTCTGTATCAGCGCAATACCCTGAAGTCGGAATTTATCTTTGCAGGTTATTGGAAAATAATGTTTATGTTTTTTTTAGACACAAACCAGAGATGCTATGTTATAATCACCTGGTGGAGGAAATTACTATGAAAATTCGTTGGAACCATCGTTATGTGCAGTTAGGTGTGACTGCATTTCTGGTTATTGCTGCCAGTATTTTATTTTATTACGGGATTTTCCATATGAAATCTCTGATCACCGGAATTAAAACATTTTTCGGTATTATGGCGCCGATCATTTATGGAGCTGCCATAGCATATCTGCTAACCCCCATTGTTAATTTTCTGGAGCGGAAGATCATTTTTCCGATTTTTGAAAAAAGGAATAAAACACTTCAGAAAAAGGGGAGGAAAGTAGTACGCTGGATCTGTGTGATCCTTTCTGTATTTCTTATGTTTCTGGTCATTTATGCCCTTGTCATGATGATCCTTCCTCAATTGATTCGAAGCATCATGAATATTATCTACAGTTTTCCTCATTATGTAAGTGTAGTGGAAAACTGGTTAAATTCCGTCGTGGAAAAGGGATGGAAACTGAATCCGGATATGATCAGCCAGATCAATCAGTATTCCAGCAGATTACAGGAGTATCTGACAAATACGATCCTTCCCCAGATGCAGTTTATGATGAAAAATATATCCGCAAGCTTTCTGGATCTTCTTGTTTTTCTGAAGAATTTCCTTATTGGAGCGATCGTATCTCTTTATATACTGGCGGATAAAGAGGGATTTGTTGCCAAGGCAAAAATGGCTGTTTATGCAGTTCTTCCAACCAAATGGGCAACTTTTCTTGTTCATTCCATGCGTTTTACGCATAAAACCTTTGGTGGATTTATCAGCGGAAAGATCCTGGATTCCGCAATTATCGGTGTATTGTGTTATGTTGGAACATCGATCATCGGAACCCCATATGCGATTCTGGTCAGTGTGATCGTCGGTGTTACAAATGTTATTCCGTTTTTCGGGCCATATCTGGGAGCAGTTCCGTGTTTTCTTCTTATTTTGCTGGTAGATCCCATTCAGAGCTTGTATTTCCTGATCTTTATTTTGATCCTTCAGCAGTTTGACGGAAATATCCTTGGACCAAAGATCCTGGGTGAGTCGACCGGACTGTCCAGCTTTATGGTTATTGTTGCAATCATGGTCGGTGGTGGTTTATTTGGAGTTCCGGGAATGATCGTTGGAGTTCCGGTATTTGCTGTGCTGAATGCTGCTGTATGGAAGCTGATCGGACGTAGTCTTGATGAAAAAGATATGTCTGCAGATGCTGAGTTTTATAGAGATATTGATTGTGTAGACCCCGTTTCCGGAAAGGTCCTGCCAATGCCGGTGAAAAAATCCGTATCAAAAGCACAGGAAGTTACAGTAAAAGCGGAAAAAAACAGAATCTGGTCCGGGGCTTGGGATGAAATTAAACGAATGTTTACATTTTTAGTTAAATTTATTCAGGCGAAATATATAGGCTTTCGATTGAAGCAGAAAAACAGACGGAGACGGAGGAAGAACAGGTTATGAAATTTGTAATTCAGCGTGTAAATCATGCAGAAGTCAAAGTGGACGGAGAAATTGTCGGAAAAATCGGAAAAGGGTTTCTTGTTCTGATCGGCGTTGGCCGTGAGGACACCAAAGAGGATGCAGACTGGTATCTGAAAAAGCTTCTGGGACTTCGTATTTTTGAGGATGAAAATGGAAAGACCAATTTGTCCTTGGCGGATGTAAACGGGGAATTGCTTTTGGTTTCACAGTTTACCTTATATGCAAACTGCCGTAAGGGAAACCGTCCAAGCTTTATAGAAGCCGGTGCACCGGATGAAGCAAATAAATTATATGAATATATTATTTCGGAAGCCAGTAAACAGGTTCCGGTTGTAGAACATGGAATTTTTGGTGCAGATATGAAAGTATCTTTGGAAAATGACGGACCGTTTACCGTTATTTTTGATGAAAGCCTCAGAGGGTAACGACAAATAATAATAAAAAGTGCTTCCATAAGGAGGCACTTTATTTACTTGAAAATTTATCAAAAACAGGCAATTTTGTAGGAAGTAGCTGTTTATACTACCCATCTATTTGAAAAACTCGGGTTTGTCGTATAGATATAGATGAGTGTAAAACCACTTCTTTTAACAGGTGTTTCAGGTATTTCCTGCAAATTATGTAAAATTTATATATTAAGGAGTTTTTATGGATAACAAAATTACTTACCACGAACAAAATGACATTGACAATACTTTAAAACTCCGTGAGGTTTTAAAAACGCTTCCGCCATTTTGCAGGGATTATTTCCGGGCTATCGATGCAACGACTACAACCAAGACCAGAATTTCCTATGCATATGACATTCGTATATTTTTCCAGTTTTTACTGGAGCAAAATCCAATGTTCAAAGACAAAACCATGTCGGATTTTACAGTTGATGTTCTGGATCAGGTCAAAGCTGTTGATCTTGAGGAATATGAAGAATTTCTCAAAGTTTATAAATCCGCGGACTCTTCCAAAACGGAAACAAATGGTGAACGTGGCGTCAAACGTAAAATTTCTGCTTTAAGAAGTTTTTATGCTTATTATTATAAACATGAAATGATTACCACCAATCCGTCTGTTCTGATCGATGTGCCCAAGATCCATGATAAGAATATTATTCGTCTGGATACAGATGAGGTTGCCATGCTGCTGGATTATATTGAGCATTGCGGAGATACGCTGACCGGGCAGAAACGGATGTACCATGAAAAAACGAAGGACAGAGATCTTGCTATTGTTACTCTCCTTCTTGGTACCGGGATTCGAGTATCGGAATGTGTCGGACTGGATGTTGAGGATGTAGACTTCAAAAACAATGGAATCAAAGTTACCCGAAAAGGCGGAAATGAAATGGTTGTATACTTTGGTCCTGAAGTAGAAAAAGCGTTGAAGAAATATCTGGAAGTCAGGGAGAATATTACGCCTCTGGCAGGCCATGAGCACGCTCTCTTCTATTCTACCCAACGCCGCCGGATCGGTGTTCAGGCTATCGAGAATCTGGTTAAAAAATATGCCAGGGAGATCACAACTACAAAAAAGATCACCCCGCATAAGCTTCGCAGCACCTATGGTACTGCCCTGTACCAGGAAACCGGTGATATTTACCTTGTAGCGGATGTTTTGGGTCATAAGGATGTCAATACTACTAAGAAGCATTATGCGGCTCTGGATGATGCTAGACGGCGTCAGGCGGCCAAGGCGGTACGTCTTCGCGAGGACTGATGAATAATGGGACTGCGGAGCAACTGATTCGTTTGACATGCATTGCATATAAATATAGAGACAGTTAGTTCACATAATATAAATTATGTAAATCAACTGCCTCTATATATTTAATCAGATCAAGAAAATCTCAAATTCCCTGTAGGGTTCAAAAAACCTTAAGCAGTGATTATGGACATCTGTATTATATCCATGACCCAAAATCAAAATCCGTACTTAACTTATTTATCAAAATCTGTCTCGAATACACCCTCCGGAGTACGCATGGTAAGAACACCCAGATTAAATTCACTGTCCATAATTGAGATATGATATTCAAAGATCACATCATCATCAAATTTGGAAAGCAGCACATAGCTTCCATTCTCTTTCCCATCGATCTGATCGCAGATGTCGTCGTAAACGTCCTCTCCGGAAATCTTTCGCGGGTATCCGCTTGCTTTGATCTTCTCTTCGATCGCTTTATATAATTCTTCCATACTTTATCCCATATCCTTTCTGATATTAATTTGCTGATAAACCAGATATGTTTTTATCATACCAGATTTATCGGCAAAAATCAGCAAATATTTGGTTGTTTCTGATAAAGTTTCAGATAGAGATACCGATTATAGGATTTGCTGCATATGAAGGATTTTATTTCTTTTCGTAAAGGAATTCTTCCGGCAAAGTTACTTTGAAATCTTTTGCAAGAGCACGGAAGTCATTCGGTGTGATGGTCTGCAGTTTCTGCGGAGCCATGGATAAGATCTTAACCAGGATCTCTGCGGATTTTTCAACGGTATGAAGAAGTCCGAAGGTCAGGTCAAAATCCTCGCCTGAGCAGAACATACCATGATGCGCCCAGATAACCACATCATATTTTTTCATCAGTTCAGCGGTTTTGATCGCGATTTCTCTTCCACCTGGAACCATCCATCCGATAACTCCCACACCATCCGGAAATACTACCGGACACTCTGTTGCAGATTCCCAGAGTTCACGGGTGAATACTTTGTCATCCAGAGGAAGAACAAAGGTAAGTGCAATGGTATTGGTGGTATGTGCATGGTAAATAACACGATGTTTACCGTTGGTAAGCTTTTTCTTTACTTCATGGTTCATCAGATGAGTTGGGAGCTCGCTGGTCGGTCTTCCTCCCTCTACAAGACCCCAGCGGATACGGTAATTTGTTCCTGTCTCGTCAAGCTCAATGATCGCAAGACATACTTCCGGGTCAACGATGATATTACGGAAGTATTTTCCGCTTCCTGTTACCAGGAAAAACTCTCTGGCAAGTCCCGGAACCTCAACACCGATAGGGGTCCATTCTCCTGGCGCGTTCAGTCGTGGACGGATCATCTCTACTTCTTCTGCTTTCAGACGATAACTTAAGTTTCCACCGTTTCTCTCGTGCCATCCCTGCTGATATCCATCGTCTGCCATTTTGATAAAGCCCTGTACGAATTTAGATTCAAGAATTTTCATAATATATTTCCTCCGTGTTTAAATGTGGTTTATTGTTGGGTTTGCGATTGCTTCAATATGCTTTCTTGTTGTTTGTGACTTTATTATATGCCCGATTATGTGGATTTGTAAAGGGCTTTTTTGAAAAAATATCAATAAATCCACATGTAAAATACAAAAAATCTTGTAAACATTCAATAAACCACATAAAAATAAACATAAAGCAACAAAAAGCACGAGTGGTCAATAGTAATGACATGTACATTGAATGTGGTTTGATGTTGCTTTGCGATGTGGGATTTATAGTATGGTAGATAAACTTGGAACGCCGAAGAATTGTAAGAAAAGAAAAAACAGGAACATTTCCGTATTCTGTACCTTAGATACTCACACGAAAATATTCCTGCTGGTTTAAAAAAGATTTTTATTTAATTTTTTCGGAAGCATACTGAGATAAGAAGTCTGTACAGTGTCCGACATGTGATATCCCAATATGGCAAGCAGATCTTCCATTTTGGATAAAATTTCTTTCCGCTCACTTTCCTGCTCTGCGATCACCTCAAGCTCCAGAAAGTCTCCAAGCCCCTCTACCTGATCCAGACAGGCGGTAAATCTGCCACATTTCATATACTTTCGCATTTTCATGACAGACGCTACCGGAGAAAAATCCAGATGGATGAGAATATTTTTAAGCACTTCTGCATCGGATACTTCTGTTTCCAGTTCCATTCGGGACATGGAGATTTTATCCAGTTTGGGCCCCTTAAAATTAATCTGAGTCTTAGAAATACCGGATCTGCAGTCTGTGCTTGTTCGGATACGCAGTGCTTCATCACGTTTTTTTACATCATGATAGACACTGTTAAAATAGGTATCTTCTTCCTGGATCTGTGCTGTCTCCTGAAATCCCTGATCTGTCAGAAATTTCAGGGTTTCCTTAAGATTCTTTAATGGAAGCTTGATCTCAATTTCAAACTGGGCCATGTGATTACTTCAGAATTTCTGCTTTTTTGTTCAGAAGTGCTTCGCAGGCTGCACATGCTGGGCAGTCACAGTATTTTGCACCGGAAGCTTTGATCTCCTCAGCATGAGCCAGGATCTTTTTTGCGTCATCTGCGCCAAATACCTGTGCGCCCATGTCAGAACCTGCAAAAGAGATCAGTCCGTCGATGGGCATGATATCTGCTTCCAGCTCTTTTACGTAAGCAGTTGCTGCATCTGCTTCTTTCTCAGTTCCTGCCGCATCCAGATAATTCTGTGCCGCTTCTTTTACTTCTTTGCATGCAGATGGTGCCTGAAGAAGATCCTGTGTTAATTCTTTAATTGTTTTTGCCATGATAATTTCTCCCTTCTGATCATAGCACTCCCAGAAATTACTGCATCAAGTTCAGCTGTGCAGAACATGAATGGTTGGAAGTGCTATAATAACAGATAAAATCTGCCTGTTATGTATTGATAACAATATCATACCACAACCCTGGATTATTTGCAGAAAATATTGAGACGTTTTTTATAAAGGCATACAGGAACATCCGATTCCCAGTCCGTCCGGGCCAATATGGCAGGAAAGTCCAAGGGAAAGATCATCACACATCACATCCATTCCCGGAAAGCTTTCCCGGATCTGTGAGATCCAGTCTGCGGTAACTTCCGCAGTGCTGCTGGAGGCAGCCATAAGATATACTTTTCCGGCATCATATTCTTTTTTGAAAGTTGTTTCCAATTCTCTGTGCATAGCATCGATCATGGCTTTTCTTGATTTTTTCATGCCTCTGCATTTCTGGAAAACATCCAGTTTACCGGTTCCAAATTTCATAACCGGTTTGATATTGAGAAGATTTGCGGCCAGTGCTGTGGTGGTATTGATACGGCCTCCCTTTTTCAGATATTCCAGTGTGCTTAATCCGACATAGATCACGGTTTTTTCACGGGAAGCTTCCAGAATATCCTTGATCTGCGGTGCTGTATATCCATCTTCCACCAGGTCTATCGCATCCAGAATGGAACGGTGAAGGGGTGTGGAAACACGCCCGTTATCTACCACATACACTTTGTTTTCGTATTTGGGTTCCTGAGACAAGGCGGCAGCAGTCATGCAGGAACCGCTTAAACTACTGCTCAACGGAATGTAGAGGATCTGATCATAAGATAAAAGCATTTCGTCCCACATTTCCATAACTTCCTGTGGGGAAGGCTGTGAAGTTGAAACATCTGCTCCTTCACGCAGCTTCTCATAAAATCCTGTTCTGGAAAAATCCAGGTCTTCATGAAACAGTTCTCCATTCAGATAAAAAGGCATGGGAAGGACATGAATATCCAGTTCCTCTGCTTCTTGTTTTAAAATGCCACTGTGGCTGTCAGCCATGATTCCAATTTTTTTCATTTTCCATTTATCTCCTGCGTAATTTATGAATGTGTTTCGCAACGCGGTTCTTTTTTATAAAGAGCTACACTTTCACGGAAGCGTTTTTTGTTCAGCTCCCGCATCTGGGAAACCTCGTTTTTCTTTACGAAACCATGACTTTCCATAAAGGTTCTTTGATCCAGCTGGTCCATATATATGGAATAATCCGTATCCTTCTCTATTGAAATCTGTTTGAGAAGCCCGGTACCGATTCCGTTTCTACGGTAATCTTTGCTTACATAAAGAAAGAGGATATTTCCGGGAGTCGGTTTCTCCGGGGAAACAGTCAATTGTTTTTTCATATCCTGAAGTTTGTTAAAATGCTCCAGATTCTTCCGGCCTTCCTTAGTAAACTTCAGGCGCAGGAAATGATAGCCTTTTTTCAAACGGAAAACCGGGGCAAAATGGCCATGAGATTCTTTACCGGTAATGAGCACCCCAACTACCTGATCACGGTAGGTTGCCACGGTAACGCTATCTCTGTATATCATATAGGTGTAAAAGAAAAGTCTGGTCAGATGTTTTTCGGTATGTGTTTCCTCAAACTCCCAGCGGTCTTTATAATTTCTTCGGATAAATTCCCGGATTATTGAAAAATCTTCCTTTTCTGCTTTCCGGTAGGCAGGTGCTTTTTTTAATAACATAGTCCATATCTCCTGTATTTTTTCATAAATAACTATCCTATACTTTAAAAGATGATCTGCAACTTAACATCAACTGTTTCTCAACAATTGTTGAAGTTTATGAAAAAGTTTATATAAAATAAAAAACAACGGAAGAACCTCATGAAAAATAAGGTGTCCGCTGTTTTTTGGTTTTATGGATATGTGTAAAATATTTGTTTTACAGTATAACAGTAAAACGACAGCCGCTTCCGGGAATATTTTCCACGGAAACGGTTCCCTTACACAGGTTCAGGATCTGTTTTACAAGGGCAAGTCCAAGACCGTTTCCCTCCTGTTTATGGGAACTGTCGCCCTGGTAAAATTTGTCAAAGATATGTTTCATGGAGTATTCACTGATCTGGGGGCCTTCGTTTTCTATGGAAAAACGAATCTTTTCTCCTTCCGGCATCATCCGGATATAGATCGTACCACCACAGGGACTGAATTTGATAGCATTGGAAAGCAGATTGTCCCATACATGACAGATGAGATTTTCGTTTCCAAGATACTCCACATCCATCATGTCCACATCAAATTCAATTTCTTTTTCTGACCATTTCGGTTCCATCATAACAATGGATTGTCGGATCTGCTCATCCAGACGGTACCAGTTCTGACGGGTCTGGATCGACTGGTGTTCGATCTTGGACAGCAACAGGATATTTCCTGCCAGGTGGGAAAGCCTTCTGGTGTTAAAAAGGATTTTGCTGATGTACTGCTCCTGCTCTTCTGATATAGGCATGTCATCATCCTGCAGCAGAGTTGCATAACCCTCAATAGCACTGATGGGAGTTTTGAATTCGTGGGAAACATTGGAAACAAAGTCTGTCTGCAGAATCTCCGTTGCTTCCAGTTCCTGGACCATCAGGTTGAAATTAGAATAAATATCCCGGATTTCCTTCATTTGCTTTTCCGTTTCCAGTCGGACGGAAAAATCGCCTTCAGCAACCTGTTGCATGGCTTTTTTCAGCTTTAGTACAGGACCGAAATACCGGATACTGAGAAAGTTGTTAAGGACACCCCCTGCGGTCACGCTGGCCAGGATGATCCATACGATGTTCGGAACAGCTGAAATATGCAGTACATCCATAACAAGCCAGGATATCAGAGATACACAGACAAGCTCCAACATGATCATAAAGATAAAACGTAAACGAATGCTTAAATTTATGAAGAGTTTCTTTTTCATGCCTTTACCACCTTATATCCAACTCCACGGATCGTCACGATCTTAAAATCCGGATTATCGCGAAAGCGTTCCCGAAGCCTTCCAATGTGGACATCTACTGTGTGGGCATCGCTTGCGGAATCATATCCCCAGATATCATCCATAAGCTGTTGCCGGGTAAAGATTTTTCCCGGAAAAGAAACCATCTTATATAAGAGCATGAATTCTTTCTGAGGAAGTACCATACTTTCCGAGGAGGTGGAGACCGTCAGGGAATCGCACTCCAAAATGGTATCTCCGATTCGCTGTTTCCGCTCATTGATCATCTGTGCTCTGCGGAGAAGTGCACCTACCCGCAAAACCAGTTCATTGATATTGACCGGTTTCACCATATAATCATCGGTACCGGACAGAAATCCCATACGCATATCATCAAAAGCATCTTTGGCAGTGACCATAAGTACAGGAATGGAATCTCCGGCATCTCTGAGTGAGCGGACCAGTTCATAGCCATCCATGTTGGGCATCATTATGTCCGAAATGATCAGATCGTAATAATCTTTTTCCAGGACATCCAGCGCTTCCTGCCCGTCAGAGACCCCTTTTACTGTATAACCGTTTTTTAAGAGGACATGCCGGAAAAGCTGGCGGAGTTCCAGGTCATCTTCCGCAATGAGAATTTTAAACATTTTTACATCCCTATTCCTTGATCTTTTCAATGTCCATGTTTTCAGGCAGGATACAGCTTAAAACAATGGATATGATAAATACAACAGCAACTACATTTTACGCAAAAACGGACTGTATGATCGACGGGAAAATATCCCAGATCCCGCTCTCACTTGCTGTGGTGAATCCGATTCCGACAGCAAGAGAAAGAGATAGGCGGCAGCAGTCCGATGTGAAACAAACTACTATTATAAGAAAAATTACGGAATAATCATAACATAGATTCGTTGTGGAAACCAGACGGATTTTGATGAATAAATGTAATAATAGATGAATTAGGTCATATTATGAATATTTATACACGAAAAAAAGAAATACCCTCTTGCATTTTCGAAACTTTTACTGTAGAATTATTAACCAGGTAAACACAAATGTATGCCATACCCGAACACTGATTACAAAGATGTAACCAATCTTAACTGTATCAGTGTTTTTTAATATACAATGGGGAAACGAGGAAAAAGATTATGGAAAAAAAGCATGAAATGATGAGTCTGGAGGACTCCGAACAGCTGAAAGGCAGAATGAAATTCTTTGAAAAGGAACTGGTAGAGAATCATCACATCGATCCCAACCTTTATGTGGAATACGATGTAAAAAGAGGACTTCGTGATTCCGCAGGTAAAGGTGTTCTCACAGGTCTTACTGAGATTTCCGATGTTACCGGCTATAAGCTGGTCAATGGCAGACGTATTCCTGCAGACGGTGCATTGTATTACCGGGGAATCGATGTGCAGGATATCGTAAACGGACTGAAGGACAGACGTTTTGGTTTTGAGGAGACGATCTATCTTCTGATTTTCGGTAAGCTTCCCAGCAAGGAAGAGCTTTCCAGATTTCTTGAGCTTCTTTCTGACATGGAGGATCTGGGAGGACGTTTTGTCCGTGACGTTGTCATGAAGGGAACCAATGCCAATATTATGAATGCTATGGAGCGCTGCGTACTTGCTCTCTATACATATGATGATAACCCGGAAGATATTTCTGTGGAGAATGTACTCCGCCAGTCTCTGGAACTGATCGCTAAGCTTCCTGAAATCGCGGTTTACTCCTATCACGCATACCGTCATTTCCGTAAAGACGAGACACTTTTTATCCGCAATCCGCAGAAGGGGCTTTCACTTGCCGAGAATATCCTTCTGATGCTTCGTCCGGATGGCAATTATACAGAGCTTGAGGCCAAGGTCCTTGATATCGCACTTGTACTTCATGCAGAGCACGGCGGTGGTAATAACTCTACTTTTACCACACATGTAGTAACATCTTCCGGAACAGACAGCTACTCTTCTACCTCTGCATCCATCGGTTCACTGAAGGGACCGCGTCATGGTGGTGCCAACCTGAAGGTCCAGAACATGTTTACAGATCTGAAGGCCAATGTAAAGGACTGGGAAAGTGATGAGGAGATCACGGCATATCTGCAGAAAATACTGAATAAAGAAGCATTTGATCATGCAGGTCTGATCTATGGTATGGGACATGCAGTTTATACACTCTCCGATCCGCGAGAAGTGATCCTGAAACGTTTTGCACAGGCTCTTGCAGAGGAAAAAGGAATGATAGATGAATTTAAACTCTATGATAAGGTTGAGGGTATTGCCGGAAAACTGGTCATGGAACACAGAAAGCTGTTCAAAAATGTTTGCGCAAATGTTGACTTCTACAGTGGCTTCGTTTACTCAATGCTTGGTATTCCGGAAGAACTTTTTACTCCGATCTTTGCCATCGCACGTATGCCTGGCTGGAGTGCACATCGTCTGGAAGAGCTGATCAGTGCCAATAAGATCATCCGTCCTGCTTATAAGTATGTGGGGCATCATGCAGATTTTGTACCTTTTGATGAGAGATAATAAACAGAATGATAAAAGCAGTGGGGATTTCTGACCTATTTAAGTTGGAAATCTCTGCTGTTTTTTTGTTCTCCTAAATTACAGAAAAACAGAATCATAACTATACATAATATATATTATGTAAAATAAATATCTGTTTTCACAAAAAAACAAGGCTCACCGCATAAGATATGATCGGATTGCCTTGTTTTTTATGGAATCTTACTTTATTATTCCTTTCCTATCGGAAGCTCTTCAGCCAGTTTACAAGAGAATCATGCCAGATGTTGTCGTATACGGTCTTTTTCATCTGGTCATCTACGGGTCCGTTTCCTGCCATTTTTGCAAGGATAGCAGCCTGAAGTTCGCCTACTGTCATTTCTTCTGGTGTTTTGTGCGGATTTGGCGCAGTGACCGTTTCCGTTTCCTGTGTATTGGAGGATTCTGCTTCAGGAGTTGACGGAATATCCGCTGCGTTTGCTGTATTGTCAGAAGCTTTATCTGTATTTTCAGCGTTTGAAGCTTCTTTTTCCGGGGCAGCTTCTGTTACAGTGCTGTTTTCAGCCGCCTGCTCCTCTTCTGCCTCAGATGCAGCGTTTTCGTTCTCTTTTGCTACGGCAGTTTCCAGAACATTAGTCTGAACCGGCTTATATTCCGGCATATCTCCTGCAGGAAGCCAGATCTCACCGCTGTTTGCTGCAACACGGACACGGATCCGTCCGCCCTGTGCGGAAACCTTCTGACCTGTGAGGGCACCTACGTATTCCGGAGCACTTCCTGTTGGAAGGTTCATCTCTGAATCACTGTCATCATTATTCACAGTAACGATCACTCGTATGCCTTCCAGATCTCTTGCAAAGGCAAACTGACGGTTTGTAAGAGCCAGTTCTGCGTAGGAACCATAGCTTAATGCAGGAGTTCCCTGGCGGACCTTTCCGAGGGCTGCGATCAGTGCAGTACATGGGTTCTTTGTTGCAGCATCCGCATAATCGTTAAGATCAAGTGCCGGACGTAAGCTGGCATCGGAAAATTTTTCTTTTTTTCCGTCAATACCAAATTCTGAGCCGTAATAAATGCTTGGAACGCCAGGTAAAGTATAAAGAAGTACATGTACAGGAGCAAAATGTGCTTTGTTCTGCAATTTGGTATGAATTCGCTCTACGTCATGGTTGTCCACGAAATTGTAGAGGTCCAGATCTCCCATATTCTGAAGATATTTTACTGTATGAGCAATTTCAAAATAGTTGTGGTCATTATGTCCGCTGTAAAGTGCCTTGTGAAGGGCATAGTTGGTTACACTGTGAAGAGTCTGTCCGTTTACCCAGCGGCTGTAATCTCCGTGAATGACCTCTCCCATAAGCCAGAAGTCTTTCTTAACCTCATCTGCGGTATGACGTAGAATACGCATGAAATCAAAATCCAGAACATCAGCGGCATCCAGGCGGATTCCATCAATATCAAATTCGGAAACCCAGAAACGGATCACATCACAGATATAGTTCTGTACTTCCGGATTGCGCTGGTTCAGCTTTACAAGAAGATTGTATCCACCCCAGTTTTCATAGGAAAAACCGTCATTATATTCGGTATTTCCGCCGAAATTTACATTGCAGTACCAGTTAACGTAAGGGGAATGCTCACGGTTTTTCTGGATATCCTTAAAAGCGAAGAAATCACGGCCTGTATGGTTAAATACACCATCAAAGATCACGCGGATGCCTTTTTCATGGCAGGCTTTTACAAAATTGGTGAGATCTTTATTGGTTCCAAGACGGGAATCCAGTTTTTTGTAATCGGTTGTCTCATAGCCATGTCCGACACTTTCAAAAAGCGGCCCTATATATAAGGCAGTACATCCGATCTCTTTGATGTGGTCAATCCACGGCAGCAGTGTGTTCAGTCGATGTACAGGAGTTCCGTAATCATTTTCTTTTGGAGCGCCTGTAAGTCCAAGTGGATAAATATGGTAGAAGATTGCTTCGTTGTACCAGCTCATAATATTACACCTCTGTTCTAAAAATTTGCAATTTCCTGATAATTAGAGAAATTACACAAATATCTTCTCTATAATACCAGATTCCTATAATATAATCCAGAATAAATCAGCCAGTTTTTCAGCGAAAAATCCGGCATATTGCTAATTGCCGGATCTTACCTGATGGACATATGTTTATTCGTCAAATTCTGCAGTAACTATAAAGCCGCGTGGCGTATGCTCAATGCTTTTGATGATCCCCTCTTTGGATCTGATGCGGTCTGCGTTTCTGTAGCAGCCAGACATGGCTACTGCAGGCTCAATGATATAGCTGTAGTTTGTGGCAGAGAGAAATTCGGAGATCTTTACTTTATCTCCCACCTGTATCAGCCCCTGTCTTTCCATTTTAAATTTTTCTTCTCGCATAAACATGCCTTCTTTCTGTATAAATACGCAATGTGAATATATCTGTAAATACAATTAATTACATGTTTAAGATCTTTAAGAACCGGATGGGATCCGTACCAGAAGCTTCTGTCCGTCTTTTTCTACTGCTGTAAGAACGGGAATATGTTTTTTTCGCAGAGCATGAACGATGGGATACAGGGAAAACATGGCATTATCTGCAAAAACTGCTTCCGGTTTGTAGCGGAGGATTTCTTTAATCCTGTCTTTTATAAAGCTTTTCCATTCTGTCTTTTCCATGGAGAGTTCTCCGTAGATTCCGTTCAGAGTCAGCTCCGGTAATTGGGGAACCGGCAGATGTACGATCCTGGCAGAAGAAAGATCCGGAAGCTTTTGAAGCAGCATGTCTGTTTCTTTATTTCCGCCAAGGCTTACGATCACAGCTTCTTCATGGAAGGCGGCAAGACTGCTCCTGCAGGCAAGAACAGAATCCTCAAGGGTTCCGCAGGTCATGAGAAATCCTCCTTTATGACAAAAGGCTGCACTTTTAAGACCGGTTACCAAAGATAACTCTTCGCCTTCCAGGCCAAGCCAGGAAGAAGGAAAACTGCATTTGTAATTCATGGAATATTCTTTTTTCTGTGGCTGGATACAGTAACCGCCCCGGTTGGACGGAAAGATCACAAAAGCAATGTTAGTTTCCGAAAGGCGTTTTTGGCAGGGAATAAATTCCGGAAGTATAAGGATATTGGTATTTTCTGCCGGGGTATCGCCCGAAGCCAGGGAAGCAGCATGTTCTGTAAGAACTTCTTCCACCCGTCTGTCTGCACGTTCATTTCCAAGGTAACGCTCGAATTTATTTTCCAGGATCATACCTGCCACACTGACTGCCTGGAAAAAGGCTTCGTCATTGCTGCTTTTGGAATCCCATCCCGGATTAAAATTGCCGATCAGTGTGGCAAGTTCATTTTTTTCACCGGTATTATCATTGATATCCAGAGGCTGGACAAAGGATTCATCGAATTTTAGTGCCAGCTCCTCACCTAGGATTTCCGGTCCAAGCTTTTCCCAGAGAAGGCCGAAGGCCGCATATGGGACGCCATTATCGCGGATACGGCTGTCTTTCTGATGATGATCATACTGTCCTCTGCCAATATCAAAAACAAGACCTTCATAGTTTTCAGGAACCTGGTTTCCACGTGTGATGGTAATCTCGGGATTCAGATATAAAAGCAGAGCGGCAGAAAAAACATCGTCTGCGTGAAATTTTCCGCTGTGGGTGAATGCGGATGCATTTTTTTGTTTGATTTTTTCCAGTAAATGATTCATATGAAACGCTCCTGTGTGTTTATTCTGCTCTTCAGTATACCACAGAAATGAAGAATAAACAAAGTTTCCTACAGTTAAAAAGGGATCCGTCCTGAGGACAGATCCCTTTAAAAATTTACGTTCTTTTATGCTTTATGTACAAAATAGGACGTTCATATTCAATTTTATTATAATGCGCAGATAATTTTATCCTGATATGCTTCCGGAACTTCTTCTTTATCCAGAGACATACTGATAATAAAGGAAACTTTGAAGGTTTTACCGATGGCACTTAACTGATCCAGTGTTTCGGTTGCATCCTTTCCTTCAAGCTTGGCTGTTGTAAGGAAGCTGTCCAGATATACCTGCTCCAGATCATGATCCTGAGAGAGGATACCACAGATAAATCCTACAAATTCGTCCGCATTTTTAACCGGAAATCCGGAAACATCGATAAGGCGGACCTTGTTGTTCAGCTCATACATGTGCTTGGTGCTCTTGTCTAAGTAAACAATACTACCGTTGGCGTCCTTAACAGCTCCGTTTACTTTGTCTAACAGTACTTTTGTTTTTCCTTTGCCTTTCTTTCCTACGATCAGTTCAACCATCCTGTTTTCCTCCTTAGACACATATAATAATTTTGAATAAAATTGCTATTGATATGCTTCAAATTATAGTGCATTGTGAATAAAATTGCAAGGGTTTTTTGAAAAAAACTGGTAATTTTAATCAAGCTTTACTACTCTCTTTCATTTTCCATTTGTGCTTTTGCTTTCCTTCCAATCCGGGCAGTGCTGTTCATGATACTGGCCCGGGTAACTTTGTCGTTTCCGTACTTCAGACGGATGGAATCCAGTGCTGCATCCAGTTTCTGCTGGCGTTCCTTCTTGTGAGTATCCTCAAAAAAGGACAGCTGTTCAAAGGAATCATCCGTAAGACCGGTCAGTGATACTCCCAGGAGCCGGAGTGGCTGTCTCATCCAGGACTCCTGAAAGAGGTTTTGGGCATTTCTGTAAATCTCTTCTGTGATATCGGTGGCATTTGGCAGTTTAGTCTGATGAGATTTGTTTCGAAAATCCAGGGTACGGAAGGTTACAGAAATGCAGGTGCATTTTTTCTTTTTGCGGCGCATGCGGGCGGCCAGAATATCGCATTGTTCCAGCAGGATCGGAAGTGCCTGCTCCAGTGAGACCAGATCATCGTTAAATGTAGTTTCCAGACTGAATCCTTTTGCTTCATCAGGTTTTGCTTTCACAGGGGAGTCATCAAGGCCACGGGCATACTGATATAACTGCTGTCCTGCTTTTTCACCGAGAAGTGCCTGTATCTTTGCTTTTTTTTCATGAGCCAGATCTCCGATGGTTCTGATCCCTGCATCCTGCAGTTTTTTTTCAGAGGATTTGCCAAGAAAAAGAAGCTCTCTCACTGGAAGAGGCCACATTTTTACAGGGATTTCTTCCGGAAATAAAGTATGCACCTTATCTGGCTTTTCGAAATCAGAGGCCATTTTTGCAAGAAGTTTATTGGTGGAGATGCCGATATTTACGGTAAAGCCGAGTTCTGTACGGATCTTATCCTTCAGCTCATGGGCAGTTGCCACCGGATCCGGGTAAATATAGGAGGTTCCGGTCATATCCAGAAAAACCTCATCAATGGAAAAGGATTCCATTACCGGTGCATAGGACCCACAGATTTTTTTGAAGGCTCTGGAACATTTATCGTATAATTCAAAGTCAGATGGAACGGCCACAAGATTCGGACATTTGCGAAAAGCCATAGCCATAGGTTCTCCTGTCTGGATTCCGTATTTTTTTGCAGGAATGGACTTGGCGACAACGATGCCGGTACGTTTACTGGGGTCTCCGCCAATACAAGAAGGGATGTCTCTCAGATCCGGAAGTCCCATCTTTACTCTTTTTGCTGCTTCCCAGGAAAGAAAAGCACTGTTTACATCAACATGAAAAATCAATCGTTCCATATAGGGTTCTTCTTTCAATTGTATAAAGTGTGTCTGTTATATCTATTTACAGATTTTTGCAGACAGCTGATCAAAAAGGTTTCGATATTCCTCTTCTACCTGTGAAAAAGGGTATTGCCGGTATTGGATCGGAACATGGACAACCGGTTTTGGAGTGTCCGGTGTTTCATTCAGAAGATATTTCAGGTCATACCAGAGCAGGTCATTGTCGATCTCCTTCAGCTTCTGCTCTTCTATGGCAGAAAGTCCGGATCCCAGATATTTCTGATAGATAATGTTTAAAAGAGCTTCCTCCTGTTTCCGATACTCAGGAAGACTTTTCTTAAATGGTCTTGGAACATCGGACATATAACATTCGCTGGCATCGTGAAGAAGGGACGCCAGTATAAGACGGCCGGAATAGCCACGTGCTTCGGCTTCTTTGGCACAGAGGATGCAGTGCTGCCCTACAGAGAAAAAAGTCCTTACATGACCATTTCCGCGGCATAGAAGAGAAAGTGCGTGTGCAATGTCCTCAATGCAGATCAGCTCTTCGTCCGGATGTGTCGGATCAAAATGTTTTCCAGTGTATGTGGTAATGCAGTCGCCCATAAAATGTTACGCCTTTCTTTAAGTTATGAATAAATATGATTATTTATTATAAACACCCAGAGAAAGTGTGTCTATATGATCGCGAAATAAATTTCGGGAACTGTTACAGAAAAACAAAAGAAATACATGGCTGTTTTACAAATATGAGTGATTCTGTGCTATAATACAAAAAAACGACAGGGAGATCATCAGCGATGAAACATATGGAAGAAATGAAGATTGCCGGATTAGCCATGGCATTATGTATCGTGATGCTGGGAATCTATATTGTCGTCCCAAAGGATGGAACGGTTTCTCATCTTACTGCTATTCCGGATAATAATGCGGCGGAGCCTGTTACAGATTCTACATCAGAGGGAACTGCTGATGCGGATTTTCCAATCTATACAGAGGACAGCTACAGCAGTGAGCCCGAGAGTTCTGACGATACTGGGGACGGAGATTCCTACACGGAAGAGCCGACTTATGATCCAGGTGATAATTCTTACGACGGCAATACGGATAGTGAAGCCAATGGAGCAGATACTTCAGATACATCTTCAGATGGAACCGATGAAGACGCAGGCAATTATGAAAATCCGGACAGTGGCTCCGGTGAAGTGGTCGATGACAATGATTACAGTGGTACTTCGGATACGGATCTTGATAGCAGTGAGACCGAAGATACCGGCAGTGATGGCACTGATGATATAGTAGAAATTAACTGAATGTAAAAAAAAGAATAAAAAAGCAGATCTGCGAAATAAAATTTCAAACAGATCTGCTTTTTTGTTTTTTGTATGGAATCCTGTCAGTTGATGTTCTGGAGCAAGGATGTCATTTCCTGATAAAGAACATCCTTTGAGGACGCACCCATGACGATGGAAATAAATGGCTTCCCATAAGCATTCTGGCTTAAAAGTGCCAGACAGTTACCGGCTTTATCGGTTGTTCCTGTTTTTCCTCCAAGGATAGTGACATCCTTAGGAGTTGCTGCCTCTCCGGTAAGATAATGATCTGTAGCGGGTAAGGTAGCACTTGCATCGGAGCCATCGGAATGCTTATAGCTAACTGTATAAGATGCCATTTGTGTGATGTCTGTAAACTCCGGATAATTCAAGGCTTCTTTCAGCATCAGATAAATGTCATAAGGCGTTGTATAATGATTTTCGTCCTGAAGACCATGGGGATTGGTAAAGTGAGTTCCTGTACAGCCAAGTTCTGCAGCAAAGCTGTTCATCATCTCTACAAATTTATCTGTTGATCCACCTATATGTTCCGCAATGGCAGATGCTGCATCATTGGCAGAATAAACAAGAAGACAATGAAGAAGCTGATCCATGGTAACCTGATCTCCCGCCTGGAAACCAGCTACCTGAGAACCGGATTCCAGGGTAACATTCTCCTGTGAGATCGTTACTGTATCGTCCATGTTTCCATATTTCAGTGCAAGCATAGCTGTCATGATCTTTGTGATGCTGGCAGGATAAACCTTGTTGTAGGCACCTTTTGCATAGAGTACCTTTTTATCACTGAGATTCAGAAGCACACCGGACTGGCTGTCATCCAGACTGACAGAATCCAGAGCAACATCTTTTGTAACAACACAGAGATCATGGGCGAAACCTGCCGCGCGCTGCTCTTCTTTGGAAGTCAGAGTATTATCAAACTCGGAGAATGCATTGAAAGAATTTGCAGGAGTAGAAAAATCTCCGCCCTTCAGCATGTAAACACCAAAACCGCCAGCTGTGCATAGTACGATCAGCAGAAGAAGGAGAAAAATGGTGTTGCGGATCCTTTTACGACGCATCCGTTTCATCCGGGTATTTTGAGCTTTACGTCTGGCAGAAACAGTTCTGTCAGACGGCATGGAAGTTGTTTTTGTCCCCTTGGAAGCTGTATGTGCAGCCCGGGAAGCCTGACCTCTGGAAGGATTGCCAGAACGTATATGATTTTTTACAGGTTCTTTACGTGTCATAAGTATTCCTCTTTCCGAAAGTAGGTATCCGATTTCTGACCTTTTTTCTGTAATTCTTTATTATATGCACTGCTCTGCAGTCCTACATTGAGAACAAGTCCCATACCCATAAACAGACTGATCAGAGAAGTAAGACCATAGCTTACAAAAGGAAGCGGAGTACCTGTGTTTGGTGCAAGGCCGGTAGCAACACAGATGTTGATGAAGCTCTGTATGGAAACAATGCTTCCAACACCGCAGCATATGATCTTACCGGCAAGATCCTTGGCCCGCAGGCTCATACGGATACATTCAAAGGTGATCAGAAACAGCAGCAGTACGATCAGAGTACAGCCGATAAATCCGTACTGCTCTCCAGCCACCGCAAAAATAAAGTCGGTCTGATTCTCAGAAACAAAGTTTCCATCATTTACGGATGTAACACTGGTGTCATTACTGAAAGCACGTCCCACAAGCTCTCCGGAGGCGATGGCTGTTTTTGAGTTGTTCTGCTGTTCAATATCATCTGCGTATTCTTCGTTCTCCGGATACAGGAATGACATGATACGGTTTCTCTGGTAATCCTGTATCAGTTTCTGATCCGGCTGCACGATAATGGACAGAAAGATGATGGCCAGAGGAATCGCGATCAAGGCTACACCTCCGATGATCTTATAACTAAGTCCTGCGATGTAGATCAGAATACAGAACAGGACTGTTACGGTGATGGTGTTTTTCATATCCGGCTGTACATAGATCAGCATCAGTGGGATGACCAGAAGGACAGCTGATTGTATCAGAGTCTTTAAGGTATTCAGATCTTCCTCATGATCCATAAAAAATTTGGCAAAAAACAGGATAATGATGATCTTTGAAAGCTCGGTAGGCTGGAAACGGATAAAACCTAAATCCACCCATCTGGCAGCACCATTGGCGCTGGATCCGAAGAACCGGACAGCCAGAAGCATAACGATATTAAATCCATACATGATCCATTGAAAATTCAGCAGCCAGGAATAATCCATCAGTGAAAGGATCAGCATAAAGACTACACCGATGATCACACCCAGAAGCTGACGTGTGCGAAGGTAGTCGGCAGCTGTTCCTACAAGCTGAATTCCAATAAAGCTGATCGCCAGGAGAAAGATCACCAGTCGAAAATTGTAAAACCGCAGCTTATACTGTTTAATCATAAATTATGCATCTCTTTTCTTAAGTACGGGTATGACTGCATGCAGAACAGGTGGTTCCTGTGTGATCTGTATGGTCACCCCTGGTTCATCAATTACAACGTATTTTTTTACGGCATGTATCAGATCGTTCCGTAAAAGCTTCATCATCTGTGGAGAACAGTCTATGCGTTCCGATACAAGAAGAAGCTTCATCCTGTCGCGTGCATAGCCTGCAGAGTGGTTTTTCCCGGAGAAAAATCCCATAATCATTCCTCCTGTGATGAAAAATGTCAGACAGCAAAGCGTCTGTTATTTTCGAAAAATGCTGCCAAGACGGTGGAATACACCATTTTTTCGACGCACAGTAACATAAGGGACCTCTTCGCCCATAAGCCTCCGGCAGATATTGCGATACTCTTCTTCTGCCTGGGAATTTTTTCCGGATAAAGGTTCTCCCTGATTTGTGGAGATCACGATCTGTTCATCATCCAGGATCGCACCGATCAGATCTACAGCCAGGATTTCCAACACATCTTCTACGGACATCATATCACCTCTGGCGATCATTTCCGGTCGAAGCCGGTTGATGATCAGCCGGATATCACGGAGCCCTCCGGACTCCAGCAACCCGATGATACGGTCTGCATCCCGGATCGCGGAAACTTCCGGTGTGGTCACGACCAGTGCACGGTCCGCTCCGGCTACTGCATTTTTGAATCCCTGTTCAATTCCTGCCGGACAATCCAGAAGGACATAATCGAATTCTTCCCGGAGATCATCGGTAAGCTTGATCATCTGTTCCGGAGATACGGCAGTTTTGTCCTTGGTCTGGGCAGACGGAAGAAGATACAGTTCTGAATGCCGACGATCCCGGATCAGTGCCTGTTTCAGGCGGCAGCTCCCATTGATCACATCAACCAGATTATAAACAATACGGTTCTCCAGTCCCATGACAACATCCAGATTTCGGAGTCCGATATCGGTATCTACAACTGCAACCCTTTTTCCCATGGCAGCCAGTCCGGTCCCGATATTTGCCACGGTGGTGGTTTTTCCAACACCGCCTTTTCCAGATGTAATGACAATGACTTCACTCATGTTTTCTGATTCCTCCTATAAAATGTTCCACACTTCTGGTATCCTCATAAAGTTTGTTTAGTCATTCGATACATTACTGGTATCGCTTGCTGCATAGCCAGTGAGAATGGTGCTTTCATCTGCAAGTCCGAAAATGTATTTAAAGATATCATTAGCTGCAAGGCAGGCATTACCGGATGCATATCCGTTTGCGATTCGTACAGATATTGCGTACTTGGGATCAGAAACAGGCGCATATCCGATAAAAAGTGCATTGTTCGGATGATAATAGTCAATCTCGGCAGTACCGGTTTTTCCTGCTACTTCAACTCCAAGTCTGTTAAACTGATCATGAGTCTGCACCACACGATACATACCGTCATGGATGTCATCCCAGATATTGCTGGAAAGATCCAGCTGTCCAGCTGTTTCGGAAGGATATTCCTTTATAAGTTTTCCTTTGGAATCCGTCACACGGTCCAGAAGGGAAAGCTTATAGATCGTACCGGAAGTGGCGATCGTTGACGCATAACGTGCAAGCTGGCTGGTCGTAAACGCATTGGTACCCTGTCCAATATAGGAAGGGACGGCGTTTTTGTCAGAAACCTGCGGAGAAGCTTCGGAAATTTCAATGCCGGTTTTCTGATCCAATCCCATGAGGGAAGCATATTTCTGAAGCATTCCAAGACTTCTGGCTTCAGAAAAGTTACCTTCGGAATCTTTACCAAGTTCGAAACCAATCGTAGTGAAAAATACGTTACAGGACTGCTCAATGGCTTCACGGATATCAAGAGAACCGTGGCCCTGTTTATTCCAGCAGTTGATCGGAGGTGTTACAAGGTCAAAGCTTCCTGTACATTCAATATATGTGCCATCATCTATTACGCCCTCAGACATGCCGGCAACAGTAGATAAGATCTTTAAGGTAGATCCTGGAGCCGTCTTCTGCTGTGTTGCCTTGTTGAAGAACGGGCTGGAAAGATCTGTGGAAAGCTTTGCATAATAATCAGTATCCATATTGTTGGTCAGACGATTATTATCATATCCCGGATAGGAAACACATGCGAGAACATTTCCGGTTGTAGTATCTGTGATCACCGCAGATGCAGAGCACGGAGCCAACGCAAGCTGGGCCGGTGTGATCTCAAGATTTGCGATCTTGCGATACATGAAGGTGTAGGCATCAAGACCACCGGAGGCCATTGTCTGATACAGCTCGTCTTCTTTGGAAAGAACGCCCTGTTCATAGAGAACAAGACACAGATCTTCTCCACTGATGGTGTCTTCCTGAAGCATATATTTATACAGAAGCTTTGAAAAGCCTGTATCTGTTTTCAGGTAATCAATGATATAGGCGGTAAGAGCCTGATAGATCTCTTCAGAATCCAGATATTCTCCGGAGGTTGAGATCTGGGAAATATCGATCCAGTTCTGACTGGCAGCGTAGTTCAGATAATCCTTCAGACTGATACTCTGATCATTTTTCCAGGCTTTGTATGTTTCATCCGCGGTATCAATGGAATCACTTTTCAGTACCTTCAAGGTATTGGTAAGAAGATCATCACAGATATAGGTAAGATATTCCTGCATCTGCGTATCTTCATCCTTATAGGCTGGAGGATTGTCGCCTGTCAGCCTGTTACTTATTGTATCAAAAACCTGTTGCTGTTTTTGCTGAAATTTGACGTATAAATTTTTTTCTGTGTCGGAAGCATCTGCATCACTGAATTTATTGATATCGATCACACTGTTTGCGATCAGTGCATTGTATACATCATAGATTGGGATGGTGATCTTACTTGCATCTTTCTCTGCTTCATAATCAAAGCTTTTATTCGGTGTCAGTTTAGAGAGGACAATACCAGCAACACGCTGTTCCAGGATCTGGTAAATACTCTTCTGCCAGTCGGAATCAATGGTCAGATAAACATCGTTTCCGGCCACAGGATCAACAGTTTTAGAATTGTCGATGTCAAGGACTTTACCAAGATTATCAACTGTGACCGTTTCTTCTCCGTCTTTTCCCTGAAGTTCAAGCTCCATATACTGTTCGATTCCGGCTTTTCCAACAACCGCATCATTGGAATAATCAGGATTATCCTTACGAAGGGTTTCCAATTCCTCAGAAGAGGCCTGGCCTGTGTAACCGAGGATCGGCGCCATACTCTCATCGTCCACATATTTTCTGGTGGAATCTTCTACAATGTCAATACCCTGGAGAGCGGCCTGATTTTCTTTTATGGCTGCCACAGATTTTTCACTGACATTTGTTGCAATGGTCACCGGCATATATTTCTTGAAACTGTTGGTGTTCAGCTGATAGCGCATGATCGCAATTTCGAGGATTTCCTGTTTGGTAAGCTCTTCCGGAAGAGAATGTGCGGCAAGTTCTTCCGGGGTGTAGGCATCTTTTCCGTAAAGAACGATAGAAAATCCGCTGCTTCCGGTAAGATGATCCATGATCTGGGCTGCGGTTGCGTTTTTCTGCTCCTCACTGAGATCATCAATCTGTGCTTCTCCGTAAATATCCGCACGGAAACGGTTAAGAGTAAATCCTTCATCTACATCAAAAGCATAGTCGCCATGATCATTGACGGTAATATGAAAATTATCAGATAAGCTGTCCCCGTTTTTGGAAAGGATCTGTAATACCTGGTAGGCGATACCGTTCAGAGTCAGATTCTTTTCTCTGGTGCTGTTGTATGTACCGCTATCTTCGAATGTGACAGAATATGCAAGTACATTGGAGGCGACAACTGTGCCGTTACGGTCATAAATATTACCACGGGTGCTTTTGATCACGCGTGTTTTGGTGGTACGTGTCTGAAATTTACTGATGTAATCCTCTCCTTGTATGATCTGCAGACTGAAAAGCTGCCGGACCAGGACAGATGACAGAAAAATAAATACGATCACAAGAACTGTAGTACGTTTCAGACGGATTTTTTTGATGATTTTTTTTATTTTAATTCCCAAATAGACTCACTTTCTTTCCTTACAGTATCCATTAAGTGGTAGTTGATCCAGTAAAATACCCGGTATACGATGATGGTGAGAAAAACCGTATATACAATCTCGGGGATAATGATCCTGTATATGTAGGTCCAGAATCCAAGACGGCCTCTGAGCAGAAACTGGAGGCCATACACAGCCAGATTATAAAGAAGATCTGTTCCTGCTACAAGAAAAAGCGGAACTTTCAGATCATCATCATAAAAACTGCGGAATGCATAGCCGCTGATAAAACCTATATACATATAGATCAGTGCATAAAATCCAAACAATGATCCATAAAAGAGATCGACAAAAAGCCCGGAAAAAAATCCAGTCCACAGACCGACTTTTCTTCCACGCATAAGTCCCATGGATACACACAGGATCAAAAGCAGATTTGGAGTGATGGATCCAATGGAAATACGGTCCATTACTGTGCACTGAAGGAGAAAACAGACAATGATAGTGATAAATAATATAATCCTATTTTTCATTGGACGCATCCTCCGATTTGTCTATCGCGTCCTGTTTATTGGTGGTGATCACAAATACATCTTTCAGATGACCGAAATCAACCGGTGTAACGATCGTACCTGTTTTTGTCAGGTTATTGGGATCCTGCTGGATCTCACTGACATAACCAATAAACAGTCCTTCCACATATTTTTCACTGATGTTCGAGGTGACAATACGTTCTCCGACTGTTACCTTGTTATCCTGATCGTAAAGCTGCTCAAAGCTTAATTTGCCTTCATCGATCAGTTTCAGATCTCCAGTGACAACGCAGTTGTCGGAAGTACTGACTGCCATGGCACTGACATTGCTGCTGTCATCGATGATGGAACGGACAGTAGCCCAGGAAGGTCCCACTTCTGTAACGATACCCACAAGACCCTTTCCGGCGATCACGTTGTTATCAACCCGGATCCCGTTATTACTGCCTTTGTTGATCATAAAGGTATCATACCAGTTTCCGGGATCTTTGGAGATTATCCTTGCGGCAACCTTGGGATAGTCGGTATATTCCTGATCAAGATCGTAAAGTTCCTTCAGGCGTGTGAGCTCTGTCTGGTCCTGGATCAGGATGTTATTCTGTTCCGTAAGACTGTTGATCTGACTTTTCAGCTCTTCGTTTTCCTGAAGCACGTCCTGTTTATCACGAAGATTGTTTTTTACATTTCCAAATATATCGCTGACACCGGCGATCCCCTTTTCAAAGGGAACGATAAGAAAACCGGCTGCTTCCTGAAGTGGTGCGGAAGAGGTTCCGGAGGCTGCTGTAGCTACGATGCAGCTTCCACAGAAAAATGTCATGATTACCAGAAGATGTTTACTTTTTAAATTAAAATGAAAACGCACTTTTTTTCGGATGTTTTTCATTATATATGCCCCTTTACAGTTTTTTCTGCTTTACCGGCTGGGCCCATTTGCGCAGGTTTCTGTCGCGGATGATCTTTTCCAGGCCGTATGCTGCAGAAGTTTCATACAGATCAGAAAGATTAAAGGCAAATCCGGTATAGCTAGCCAGATAGTTATCTATATAAGGAAGCCGTGTGCTGCCGCCGGTCAGATAAATGCCCTCTTTTGCGATATGATAAGCGATCTGTGGCGGGGTACGTTCCAGAAAAGATTTCATTTCTGCTGCGATCTGGTTCACACAGTTGGCGATCCCTTCATTGACAACGTAGGCAGAAATAACTTCTTCTCGTGGAAGTCCGGAAATACTGTCGATCCCGACTACTTTTCGGGCTTCTTTTTTCTGATCATTCAGTCTTCCCATAACTACTTTCAGACGTTTTGCAGTTCGTGTTCCAATCTGAAGATTATAATGTTTTCGGATTTCGCTGCAGATAGATTCGTTCATCTGTCTGCCTCCGATGGGGATCTTACGGCTGATGATGATCTTGCCGTCGGTTATGATGGAAAACTCTGTACTCTGTGCACCGATGTTTACGATCATGCTGCCCTGATTCTTTTCAGGGTCGATTCCCATGGCAATGGCATCTGCAATAGGGGACTCCACCATAAAAACACGGTTTTTCCGCAGCCAGTGACCATTGACCAGATGATAGTATGCCCTCTTTTCGATAGCAGTCATATCAAGTGGTACGGAGAAATACATGTCTGCTCCGAGACCGGATGTATGATCGATTTTTTTTATCATGCTGTAAAGGACGATCTCTTGCAATTCCAGATTTGCCAGCATACCGAAAGCCATAGGAGAATTTACGGAAATATCTGCAGGTGATTTTTCAAACATTTCATAAGCTTCGTTCCCTATGGCAAGGATCCGGCGTCCTCTGTAGGCTACCATGTTCTTTTCTATGTAACTTTTGTTTCTGAAAAATGAATAGACTTTTACAGAGCTGCTTCCAAGGTCTACTCCGTAATTATTTCTAAAAAGCATAAATCTGTCCCTTCACTTAAGTATATTCATCAAAAATCCCTTTTTCGCGGAAACTGGCATACCTGTGATCACCGATGATGATATGATCCAGAAGATGGATGCCGAGGAGTTCACCACAATGATAGATCCGTTCCGTAACATCCAGATCAGCCTGGCTGGGGGAGGGATCGCCTCCTGGATGATTGTGGACCAGGATCAGGTTCACCGCCCGATACTTTACAGCTTCTACAAAGACTTCTCTTGGTGTGATCAGTGTGGCATTGACTGTACCGCGGCTTAAAAGCTGTTCCCCCGACAAATGGTTATGTCCGTCCAGCATCATGCAGTAAAGCAATTCCTGCTCTTCATGCCGGAGCCGCTCCATATAATATTTCGCAATGGTTACCGGATGGTGAAAAGATAATTCCGGTTTTGCAGCTGCGGTTGCCATACGCTTGGAAAGTTCCCCGATACATTTCAGCTGTATGGCTTTTACCTTACCGATCCCATGGATCTTCATCAGTTCTTGCATGGAAATATGAAACAGTCCAAGCAGGCCACTGTATCCGGTCTGTTTCGATAAATTCAGGATTTTATCTGCCAGAGTCAGGGAACTGGATCCCTGTACGCCACAGCGCAGGATCACGGCAAGAAGCTCTCGATCGCTTAAGGACTGTTCTCCTTCCCGCAGACATTTTTCATACGGACGCTGATAATCTGGCATTTCCATTATAGTATCTTTCATATGATTTCCCTTTTCGCTCTCGAAGAAGGGGATGCAAAATTGCAGAAGTTATTTTAGCATAAAAAAGCAGGGATGTACACTCTATCCCGGAAATTTCCACTTTTTTCACATTTTGTTTACAGGCAGGGCATAAACAGAAGCGACTGCTTCTGCCACCTTGATCCCGTCCATCGCTGCGGATGTAATGCCTCCGGCGTAACCGGCGCCCTCTCCGCAGGGGTAGATTCCTTCTATATTGGAAGTGAGCTTTTTCGGTTCCCGAACGATCCGTACAGGAGAAGAGGTACGGCTTTCTACTCCTTCCAGCAATGCATCCGGTCGGTCAAAACCGGAAAGCTTTTTTCCAAAAGCATGGATTCCTGCTTCAATGGAATCGCCGATCTCTTTTGGGAAAATACTGCGGACATCGGTAAGTGTATAAGCTCCTTTGATACAGGGGATCACATCTCCAAGCCTGGTACTTTTCTGATGGGTACAGTAATCTTTGAAAAGCTGTACCGGAATTTTTCCTTTTCCGGCTTCCCAGGCAGCGCGCTCCAGTTTTCGCTGCAGAGCGATTCCGCCGAGAACTCCCTCTTCAGGAAAATCAGAAGGGTTTACCGTAACGATGATAGCACTGTTGGCATTATGGCTGTCACGTGCCTGATAGCTCATACCATTCACTGCAAGCATACCTTCTTCAGAAGATGCATTTACAACATATCCGCCGGGACACATACAGAAAGAATAAACGCCACGTCCGTTTTCCAGTGTATGGGTAACCTTGTAGCTGGATGCACCCAGACGGTCGTTTTCCGGTTCCCCGTAAAGATCCTGGTTGATCATGGTCTGCGGATGTTCCACACGTACCCCCACTGCAAAAGATTTCGGCTCCATGTTAATATTGTGTTTTTCCAGCATGGCAAACGTATCTCTGGCGCTGTGGCCGGGAGCAAGAATGCAGATTTCTGCCGGTATTTCCTCTTTTGCATTGACAATGACTGCAGTAAGCTTCCGGTCACGGATCATCAGATCAGTTACTGTGGAACGAAAACGGAATTCCCCGCCCATTTCTTCAATCTGATGACGCATAAACTGAACGATACCTACAAGCTGATCTGTGCCAAGATGAGGCTTTTGCTGGTAAAGGATCTCAGAGGGAGCTCCTGCCTCCACAAATCGGGAAAGAACTTCCCTTCCTCTTCCAAAAGTATCTTTTACCAGAGTATTCAGCTTTCCATCGGAAAAAGTCCCTGCACCGCCCTCTCCGAACTGTACATTGGAATCCGGATCCAAGATGCCGTTTTTCCAGAAATTTTCCACGGTTTTCTGGCGTTTGTCTGCTTCTTCTCCCCGTTCCAGTACCAGTGGACAGTACCCGGCTTTGGCCAGGTACCAGGCACAGAATAATCCTGCAGGTCCGCTTCCGATCACTATAGGACGATGGGACAGAGCTTCAGAGCCAGATGAGGAGAAATGATATTTTTTCTCAGAGGTTAACATAATATTTTTATCGTGAACCTTTTTGAGAACACGGGATTCGTTATCCAGTTTAATATCTACAGTGTAGACAAATTTTTTGTCCTCTTTGTGCCGGGCATCCAGAGATTGTTTTCGGATCTCATAGGTGAACGGCTGATTTCCAAGACGAAGCATTTTTGCTATTTTTCGGTGAAGCTGCTCTTCTGTATGAGTGATGGGAAGCTTCAACTGTGTGATCCGGATCATTGTTATTCCTCCTTTGCTGCCCAGATACCGGCGGTAGCTCCACTTGACCATGCCCACTGCAGGTTGTATCCACCGCAGGTGCCGTCAATATCAAGGAGTTCTCCGGCAAAATAAAGGCCTTTATGAAGTCTGGATTCCATGGTTTTACTTTGAACTTCAGAAGTATCCACGCCGCCGGAACAAACCTGTGCCTGTTCGAAGGAAAGGCCGTTTTTTACCGTGAGACGAAAATCGGTGATCCCGCGGATAAGATCCTTCTGTGCACATAAAACACGGATCAGTTTTTCAGGAAAAAGTCCGATGAGAAGTTCTTTTTCTGTTTTGTAAGGACAGGCTGTTTTTCTCTGTTCCAGGTATTCTTCCAGCTCTTTCCGGTTCAGTTCCGGAAAAAAATTTATGGAAAGCTCCACATTTTTGTTTTCATGGACGGCACGGATAGCATAGCGGGAAATCTGGAATACCGGGATCCCGGATACACCGTAATCGGTAAGCTGCAGTTCTCCCTGCTGGGAAACTGTCGGTGTGCCGTCTATATAAAGTGTTATCTTACCTTCTGTCCGTACACCACTCCAGCCGGAAAAAGAATTTCCCTTACATTTCAGAGCTGTCAAAGCTGGAAGGGGTTCGATCAGATGATGTCCGAGACTTTTTGCAATTTCATATCCGCTTTCGCAGGAACCTGCAACGGAAGACGCACGGGAACCATTTGCAAGGATCACGGCATCACCACTGTAGGTCCATCCGTCCGTATGGATCTTCCACTGTCCGTCTGCAAAAGACACGCCGGTAACGGTCTGATTGGTTTTCAGCTTTACCTTCAGGCTGCGTGCCTTCATGACAAGAACATCTACCACACTCTGTGCCTGGTTGCTTCGGGGATAGATCCATCCGCTGCGGTCTGTGGTACAGATTCCCAGTTCCTGAAAGAATTTCAGAGTTTTTTCCACAGGAAACTGTGCCAGGGCATCTTTGGCAAATTCAGGATGAGATCCCCGGTAAGCGTTTTCATCCTGATTCAGGTTCGTCATATTACAACGGCCGTTTCCCGTAGCACAGATTTTTTTGCCGGGACGGTCATTTTGTTCCAGAACCGTAACTGCAGCTCCGTATACAGCAGCCTGAATAGCTGCCATAAGACCGGAAGCCCCGGCTCCTATGACAAAGATCTGTTTTTTTAAGTCCGGTCCTTCGGATTTTTTCATAATCTCACAAGTTCCTTATCAACCATATACTGAAGAGATTTCAGGATTCCCAGCTTTGCATGCTCCCAGGTGAGACCACCCTGGAAATAAACTGCATAAGGCGGTTTCATAGGACCATCGGCAGAAAGCTCGATGGAAGAACCCTGGATGAAAGCCCCTGCTGCCATGATCACCTGGCTGTCATATCCCGGCATATCCCACGGCTCCGGTGTTACAAAGCTGTCTACCGGTGCAGCAGCCTGGATACCCTGGCAGAATGCTACAAGACCCTCCGGTGTTCCGAGAGTGACCGCCTGGATGATATCCTGACGTGGTTCTGTGCTGTTCGGTACCACCGGGAAACCAAGTTTTTCGTAAATGTTTGCTGCAAAAACGGCGCCTTTTAAAGCTCCTTTGGTAACCATCGGTGCAAGGAAAAATCCCTGGTACAGAGAACGGTTTACACCAAGGGTTGCCCCCACTTCCATGCCCAGTCCCGGGCAGGTCATACGGTAGGAAGCGTTTTCCACACAGTCTTTTCTTCCGGCGATATATCCGCCGATAGGGGCAAGACCGCCGCCTGGATTTTTGATCAGGGAACCCACCATGATATCTGCACCTACATCACTTGGCTCTATGGTATCTACGAACTCACCGTAGCAGTTATCTACCATGCAGATCACATCCGGTTTGATCTTCTTTACAAAAGCGATCAGCTCACCGATCTGTTTTACAGAGAAGGAAGGACGAGTCTGATAGCCTTTGGAACGCTGGATGGTTACCAGCTTTGTTTTTTCATTGACTGCTTTTCTGATGTTTTCATAATCAAAGGTACCATCCTCGAGAAGATCCACCTGACGATATTTTACGCCATATTCCGCAAGGGAACCATTGGACGGGCGGATACCGATCACTTCTTCCAGGGTATCGTAAGGCTTTCCTACAGGGGAAAGAAGCTCGTCACCGGGGCGCAGGTTTCCGAAGAGAGCAATGGCAAGTGCATGAGTTCCACAGGTGATCTGCGGGCGTACCAGGCAGGCTTCTGTGTGGAAGGTATCGGCATAAACCTGCTCCAGAGTTTCGCGGCCAAGGTCGTTGTAGCCATAACCGGAGGAAGCTCCGAAACAGGCCTCACTGACACGGTTCTTCTGCATGGCGCGGATAACCTTCATCTGGTTGTATTCTGCAGTCTTATCAAATTTCTCAAAACGTTCTTTCAGGGAATCTTCCACAGATTTACCGAAATCGTAAACTGCAGAAGAGATTCCAAGCTGTGCATATAATTCTTTCATGATCATTTTTCCTTTTTTATTTTATTTGGCAGGGAGGATTCCCTTTTCCCTGCATACAGAAAGCATGTAGGAAAGGATCCTGCTGTCATCGTAATCAAAGTTATCTTTATCTACCCAGGTTACTTCGCCTTCTCTGCGGAACCAGGTAAGCTGACGTTTGGCAAAGTGTCTGGTGTCACGTTTCAGGACCCTTACGGCTTCCTCATAAGAATAGTTTCCGTCCATCCAGTCCAGGATTTCCTTATAGCCAAGCCCCTGCATGGAAACCATTCCCCTGTGGCAGCCCATCTCCCGAAGCTTTTTAACTTCTTCTGTCAGACCGTTTTTCAGCATTTCGTCCACTCTTGTGTCAATGCGTTCATAGAGAAGTGGGCGTGGTGCGTTCAGGACGAAATAAGCCAGTGCATAGGGACTGGTATGCTCCTTCTGTTCTTCATTATGTTCGGAGATCCTGGTACCGTTCTGTTTATAAAATTCCAGGGCACGGATCACCCGCTTGACATTGTTCTCATGGATATCTTCGGCTGACTTGGGATCGACCTTGGCAAGCATGTCATGGAGAAATGCAGGCCCCTTCTGCTCTGCCAGCTCTTCCAGCTCCCTGCGGTAATGTTCATCCTGGTCGGAGCTGGTAAAATCAATATCTCTGGTCACAGACTGAATATAAAATCCTGTGCCGCCTACCAGGATCGGAATCCGGCCTTTGTCATAAATTTTGTCCATGGCATCTTTTGCCATCTGCTGAAAAAGGACAATGTTAAAATCTTCTGTTGGCTCCAGTACATCCACCAGATGATGTGGGACGCCATCCATTTCTTCCGGCGTGATCTTGGCGGAACCGATATCCATATGGCGGTAAACCTGCATGGAATCCGCGGAAATGATCTCTCCGTTTACTGCTTTTGCAAGTGCAATGGAAAGCTTTGTTTTTCCCACGGCAGTAGGTCCGGTAAGGACGATAAGAGGTTTTTTCATAGATTTTCTCCGTTTATGATAGGTATCTTA
This sequence comes from Ruminococcus sp. AF17-12, assembly GCF_003479245.1. Classification (NCBI taxonomy): domain Bacteria; kingdom Bacillati; phylum Bacillota; class Clostridia; order Eubacteriales; family Oscillospiraceae; genus Ruminococcus; species Ruminococcus sp. AF17-12. The sequence goes on along the minus strand of NZ_QUGY01000002.1, from coordinate 78,656 downwards.
CACGATACGTTTAAATTTTTTTTCAATCTCTGTCTTACTCATGGCAATGATGGTTGGCCTTCCATGAGGACAGTTATAAGGATTTTCCAGTGTCAGAAGTTCATCGATCAGCTTGTCGGCTTCCTGGGGTGACATGGAATGATTGCCTTTTACAGCAGCTTTGCAGGCCATAGTTGCAAGCCTTGCGGTAAACAGTTCAAATGCATCTTTGGAGCCGTCTGCAGTGAGATGGTCCAGCATTTCCAGAAACAGCTCTTCCTCTGTCATTCCCAGAAGACTGGATGGCACCGCACTGATACTGTACTCTCTTCCCCCAAAAGGTTCGATCTCAAAACCGAAATCCCGAAAATATTTTTCGTTTGCTTTTAACAGGTTTTCTTCCTCAAGGCTGAGTGAAACGATCAGCGGAGGGCTTACGTACTGAGACTGGATGTTCTGAGACTGGAACAGCTTTACGAACCGCTCATAATATACTTTTTCATGGGCCGCATGCTGGTCAATGATATAAAAATTATCTTCGAACTGTACCAGCCAGTAGGTGTCAAACAGCTGTCCGATCAGCCTGTGGCGGCTTCTGGATTCCGGGGCAAGAAGCCGTTCTTCGAACAGTTCCAGCTGTTTTGGCGGTTCCTGTTCCTGCGATTTGATCGGCTCGTTGTCTACCTCAGGAGGTGCCGATTCAGCAGGCTTTTCAGAAATCACTTCATAATCTGCTGTTTCTGTAGCGGAATTTTCATTTCTTCCGTCTTTTAATGTTCCGGAAAACATTTCCTCTTCTTCTTTTGTGAAAGGCTGCGATCCATATACGGGATTTTCCCGCAGAGAATCCACACGTTTGTATTTATCTGCAGAAGAAGCTGAAGAATTGTGAGCTGTTTCAGCTGAACCATAGGAGGCGGTACCATTTGTTGGCTTATTATACGGTATCGATGGAACCGGCGCTGTACTACGTACTTCAGAAGCTGTCGGTGCAGCATGGGAAGCTATATTTGCCGTCCGATTCGGGTGACCGTACATCTCCTGCCGTCGTTTTACTTCAAAAGGCTCCGGAATATTTCCTGGCTTTATCTGTTCTGTGCGGGATGTCGGCTCGTCTTTGCTAACAGATACCTGCGGGATCAGTTCTCTGTGGGTCAATACCTTGCGGACAGTTTCATAAATGGCCGTATAAACTTCGGTTTCTCTGGCAAAACGCACTTCTCTCTTTGCGGGATGCACATTAACATCAAGGTCATTGCCGTCCATTTCAATCCGAAGTGAGACAAACGGAAATTTATGCTGCATGACAAGTCCTTTATATCCGTCCTCAATGGCCTTGGTAATGATCTTGTTTTTTACATATCGGCCATTGATATAATAATTCTCAAAAGTACGGTTTCCTCTGGAAATTTCCGGTTTCCCCACAAAGCCCTCGATCTTCATGAAATCATTTTCGTAGGAAACATCCAGAAGCGCCTTGGCAATCTCCCGGCCGTAGACACTGTAGATCACATCTTTTACGCTGTAGTTTCCGGAACTGGAAAGCTTCACCTGACGGTTCTGGATATATTTAAAGGAGATTTCCGGATGGGAAAGCGCCAGCTGCTCCATCAGAGTATTGATGTAACCGGCTTCTGTCATATCGGATTTTAGGAATTTGCTCCTTGCAGGTGTATTGTAAAAGAGGTTTCGGATTAGAAATGTTGTTCCCTCCGGTGCCCCCATTTCCTCCAGAGACTGTTCTTTTCCGCCTTCGATCACATAACGGGTACCACTGATCCCGGAAGGAGTCTTTGTGATCAGCTCCACCTGGGAGACGGCGGCAATACTGGAAAGTGCTTCACCACGGAAGCCAAGAGAGGCAATGTGGGTCAGGTCTTCTACTTTTTCAATCTTACTTGTGGCATGGCGGAGAAAAGCAAGCGGAACCTGCTCTGCATCCATTCCGGAGCCATTGTCCGTGATACGGATCAGCTTTTTTCCGCCGTCTGTGATCTCTACAGTAATAGCGGTAGCACCTGCGTCAATGGCATTTTCCACAAGCTCTTTTACAACAGAGGAGGGGCGCTCTACGACCTCTCCTGCTGCAATCTTATCAATGGTATTCTGGTCTAAAACTGCAATTTTTCTCAAAGGGATCACCACCGGTTCTTAATTTTGTTCTGCAGGTTATAGAGAATATTCAAAGCTTCCATTGGTGTCAGATTCCCGATCTCCAGGTTTTTGATCTCTTCAATGATATCATTGTCCTGTACCGTGTCAAACAGTGACATCTGTGCCATATCTAACTGATCATAGGTGATCTTCTGCTTTTTCTTTGGAGCAGTCAGATCTTTTACAGCTGCAGTGATATCTGCATCACTGAGCTCCTCTACCAGCTCCTTGGCACGCTGGATCACGGAATCCGGAACACCGGCAAGCTTGGCTACCTGGATACCATAGCTTTTATCTGCGCCGCCTTTTACGATCTTACGAAGAAATACGATATCGTCGCCCTTTTCTTTGACAGCAATACAGTAATTGTTGACACCGGAAAGTTTTCCCTCCAGTTCGGTAAGCTCATGATAATGGGTCGCAAATAAGGTCTTGGCACCACAGAGCTTGGTGTTGCTGATATGTTCGATCACTGCCCAGGCAATGGAGAGACCGTCAAAAGTACTGGTTCCACGTCCGATCTCATCCAGGATCAGAAGGCTACGGGAAGTGGCATTGCGAAGAATATTGGCAACCTCCGTCATTTCCACCATAAAGGTACTTTGTCCGCTTGCAAGGTCATCAGATGCACCTACACGGGTGAAGATCCGGTCAACCACACCGATGTTTGCACTGTCTGCCGGAACAAAGCTTCCGATCTGTGCCATCAGTACGATCAGGGCTGTCTGGCGCATATATGTGGATTTTCCGGCCATGTTTGGTCCTGTGATAATGGAGATACGCTTTTTGTGGTTGTCAAGATACGTATCATTTGGAATGAACATATCGTTTTCGATCATTTGTTCCACAACCGGGTGGCGGCCATTTCGGATATCAATGAGGCCGGTTTCATTGATCTTGGGCCGGACAAAGTTATTCCTCTGTGCAACCAGTGCAAGGGAAGCAAAAACATCCAGAGCTGCTACTGCCTTTGCAGTACGCTGGATACGGACAACCTCAGCTCCAACCTGATCACGGATATCTGAAAACAGTTCAAATTCCAGCGCATAAAGTTTATCTTCCGCTCCAAGGATCAGATCCTCCAGATCCTTCAGCTCCTGGGTGATGTAACGCTCTGCGTTGGTAAGAGTCTGTTTGCGGATATAGTTCTCCGGCACGAGATCCTTGAAAGTGTTGGTAACTTCCAGGGAATAGCCGAATACACGGTTATATTTGATCTTCAGGCTCTTGATACCGGTGCGTTCTCGCTCTCTTGCTTCCAGTTCAGATAACCACTTCTTTCCATCTGTCCGGGAGCGGCGGAATTTATCCACATCTTCGTTATAACCTTCCCGAATGATACCGCCGTCCTTCTGGGCAAGGGGCGGATCATCAGCAATGGAATTACGGATCAGAGCGGTAATGTCTGACAGTGGATCCATGTCTTCGTTGATCTGCATAAGCAGCGGAGATTTAAATTCTGCAAGGATCTGCTTTATATACGGCAGCATTTCCAGGGAAGAGGCAAAGGAAACCAAATCTCTTGGGTTGGCGGATTTATAGCTGATACGGCTTATCAGACGTTCCAGATCGTAGATCGGATTTAAGTATTCCCGGATCTCATCACGTTCCATAGGTTTTGCGTTCAGTTCTTCCAAGGCACCAAGTCTCTTTTCAATTTCCTCTGCATCGATCAGAGGCTGTTCCACATAAGAACGAAGGGTTCTTGCACCCATGGCGGTTTTGGTCTTATCCAGAACCCAGAGAAGAGAACCTCTTTTCTGCTTTTCGCGCATGGTTTCCACAAGCTCAAGGTTACGACGGCTGGAGCTGTCGATGAGCATATATTTTTCAGCAGAGTACGGGCGGATGCTTGCCATATGGGAAAGTGCTGTTTTTTGTGTTTCCTTCAGATACAGGAACAGTGCACCGGAGGCAATGATCCCGCTGTCATAATCTCCGATCCCGAGACCTTCCAGATTTCCTACGTGAAAATGCTCTTTCAGGGTTTTCTGGCACAGCTGGTCGTCAAAATACCAGGGATCCAGAGCAAATACACAGATCCCAAGACGCCCCTTCAGATCCGCTACATCCACACCGCTTAAAAGAAAGGCGTCGTTGCAGATGATCTCTGCAGGTGTAAATTTATTGATCTCATCCAGAAGCTTCTGTGGTTTATCCAGTTCTGTGAGAAAACAGTCACCGGTTGTGATATCTGCAATTGCACAGCCAAAATGATCTCCGATGGAGACAATGGACATCAGATAATTGTTTTTGGACTCGTCCAGTGACATGGTATCCAGAGTAGTTCCCGGTGTGACAATGCGGACAACCTCTCGTTTAACAAGACCCTTGGCTTTTTTCGGATCTTCTACCTGTTCGCAGATGGCAACCTTATAGCCCTTTTCGATCAGCCGGTTGATATAAGTTTCCGCAGCATGAAAAGGAACGCCACACATGGGCGCTCTCTCTTCCAGTCCGCAGTCTTTTCCTGTAAGTGTGATCTCCAGTTCCTTGGATGCAGTCAGCGCATCATCAAAGAACATTTCATAAAAATCGCCCAGACGGTAAAAAAGGATACAGTCGCTGTATTCTTCTTTGGTCTTTACGTATTCTTTCATCATCGGTGATAATGTACTGGTATCAGCCGGAAACCCAGTGTTTATGCGGGTTTCAGATGCCTTATATTCTTTTTTGACCCACTTTTGACCCATTTTTTTCTCTTCTTCAGTGTTTCTTGCTTTTTCCAAATATTTAAACCTCTTCCTAAATTGTCATTTTATCAGTAAAATTAGCTTTCTTTTCCATACTTTTCTTCATAATTTCTTATCGTGGTTGCTTTAAGATTCCGAACCTTATAAAGTTCCATCCATTTCTCATACCATTTTGAAACGGACATACTCGAATCAAAGCCTGGAATACCTGGGAGAACTTCCGCCAAATACATGTTTCTTTGCTTTTTCACCTGCTGAAGATTTGTTCCATAGATAGAAAAAGGCGGTTGCCAGATCCCTTAATTGTGATTCTGGCTTCTTACCGCCCATCTTTTCTTTGTCGGATTCCCTTACCTATTTCTTTTCCTCTTAGATTTTTTCCATAACATTACCATCCTTTTTCTAATAACAATAGATGATCATGCATGGCACTGGACTTAATTTTAACACAACCCCAAAAACCTTTCAAGACTGCCGATCTATCCATTTCTGAAATTTTTTCTTATCAATCAGGGTTCTTCGCCCAATTCGTACCATGAAGGTATTATTCTTCATAAGAGTTCTCATGGTTTTCTCTGAAAGACCTGTGCGTTCACAGGCTTCCTTGACCGATATAAGAATCTTATCGTTATCTGCTGCTTGTATTTTTTATGTATCATATATATTACAGCCAATATCTGAAGGCAGATGATATTGGCTGTTCCTCTCTTCGATAAAATTATTCTTTTGTCATCTGATTTTAATTTTTATTTTTCCTTCCACTGGGCTATATAAATCCAGAGGATCTTCATCACTTTCATAAACACATCCTTCGCCTTCTCCGTAAGTATCTTCTATTCCAGTTTCATATTTTTTATATGTTGTGCTGCTTTTTTCTTCTTTATTTACATATAATTCTAATGTCACCGTTTTAGCATCTGGCGAAATTCCTTTGTATTTTGTATTATTTCTGCTTTCTTCAAACACAGTCTCTGTGTCCCCATAATTTGTCATTCTATAAAGCCCCTGATTTCCTTTATCGTCGGTTCCTATTAAATAATAATCTTCATATTCTTTATTATCCAAATTTCCATAAATTGTACTTGCCAAATCGTTTAAGCTCATTTTTGAAATCGTCAGATTTTGATTTGGAGATATCTTTATTTTTTTATTCACATTTACATTTATGGTATTCTTCTCCAGTTCTTCCCAATTTGATGAAAATTCAAAAATATAGTCATCCGTATCTTCTGTATCTGCAGTATCCATTTCTGTTGGATCAAATAACCATACTTTCATTTTTATATCTGCTGTATTATCTTTAATAGTTGTATCTTCCAACCTATAATGACAAACCTGACCATCTGTTCCGTTCTCCTTTTTCTCCAGAGCATATGTTCCATCTAACTGTGCCGCTTTTCCATTTATCTCCACTTCTGTTAGTAGAATAGTCTCTTTTTCTTTTGAATTATTTATATTATCAGATATTGCCACCCATAAATTCTCCTTATCAGCAGCAATTTCATCTAATGTAATAGAAATTCCATTTTTAGTAATCGTTTTTCCAACACTATCTATATATGATTCTACATTTTCATTAATCCCCAATGCAGTTTGAATCCACGAAGTAATCTGTTCCCAGGCCGCCTTTATCTCATGCGGATGTCCAAAGCCTCCTATCAACAATGCTATTACAACTCCTGCTGCTGCAATCTTTGCTAATTTTAATTTCAAATTAACATTTCGCTTTTCCCATGGCAAGGAAGCTTCATAAACAAATTTTTCATCTATTTCTCCCATCAGATCCAAAAAATTGTTTTCTTTTTTCATATGATTTCTTTCACCTCTTCCCATAATTTGTTTCTGCTTCGAAAAAGACTGGATTTAATTTTCGTCTCAGAGCATCCATGTCTTTTTGCAATGTCTTTAATATTATCCATATACCAATATCGCCTGACAAAAATATCCCTGTCCCCTGCTTTTAAATTACTTAAAAATTTTTCTAAAATATTCAAAATTTCCTTTTTCTTTATATCCTCTTCCACATAATCCTTTATTGTATTTTCCAGTTTTTCCACTTCACCACAAATATCCATCATATGTGTATCTGCTCTTTTTGAAGCATTTTTCTTTCTGAAATTGTCCAATGCCAAATTTCTGGTTATTTTTCCAAGAAATGCAGATAATTTTGTTGGCGTTTTGGGCGGAATCTTATTCCACGTTATCAGCCATGTATCATTTACACATTCTTCTGAATCTTCTGTGTTATATAAAATATTCCATGCAATCTTAAAGCAAAATTTTTCATACTTTACTTCTACCTGGCGAATTGCATCTTCTGATCTTTCTAAAAATAAATTTATAATATGTATATCTTCCATATCACATTTCTCCCCTGTATATTAGTGTTTTTATGCAGATAGGTTATTTGCAGTGTGCCATATTAATGTTTTCTATTATATAGAACGTATTTTTTTCTGTTTGGTTGCACTTTTTTTCTATTTTTATAATTTTTTTTTGTTACCATGCTTCCATTATCACTATAACATATTATCTAAACATTCTTCTCTCTTGGTCAACTATTAATATCGTAATCTACTTCTGCAAATAAAGCTACATGCAAAAAATGAAAAAAGGAGCTGCCATTCCATGTGTATTCATGAAAGGCAGCTCCTACTTGAATCATTTTTATTTAACAATTGCTTTTACTTTTTTGCGGATCTTTCCAGATTTCACTGTGATATAGGCTGTTCCCTTTTTCTTTCCGGTGATCACACCCTTGGAATTTACCGTTGCGATTTTCTTATTTGAAGAACTGTAGGTAACCTTCTCCTGGGAAGTGATCGGGCTGATGACCGGTTTCAGCGTAAGTTTTTTATTTCTTGCAACGGTCACGCTTGATTTCAGTCCGGTGATCTTTGTTGTTCTTACTGTTGTTTTCTGCACAGTAATGGAAATGACCTGTTTCTTGCCGCTGGCCAGTGTAATGGTCACTTTGATTATTATTTGAATTCCAGCCCTCAGCCCTTTTATTGACAGAGGGCTAATTTTGGCTTAACAATTATTGAGCATCCCTTAACTGATCTACAATGCTGCATTTCGCTGCGTTATCATACATCATGCAAGGAATCAGCCACCCCAGCAGAAGAAATACCGGAATTGTCAGCAGGACAGGCAGAATGGTGAATCGATACTCAAAGAACCAGAACATACTGCCCAGCATTTTTCCTGCAAGAGGTCCCACCGCCAGCGACAGAATAAAGGCCGCCGATACGGAGGACATTGCGTAAAACAATCCCTCGTAGATCAGCATGGTTTTGAGCTGCCGGTTCGTCATTCCTACAGCCTGAAGCACAGCAAATTCACGGCGGCGGGAAAGAATACCGGTCATCATGGCGTTGAAGAAATTTAAGAGTCCCACCAGCCCAATGATAGCACAGAGGATACCACCTATCAGAAGGAACATCTGCCGGAACTGAGCAAATTCAGAGCGAGCCGTGGCCTTGCTTTCATACATCAAGGGCGAAAACTCACCGGCAGTGAGCTTCGATAGATATTGCTCTGCTTCGGCCTCGTCCGCTTCGTCCGCTGTGTCGAACAGGTAGAGCAGCGGAATGGCCGCACCACCGCTGTCCCGCTGTGCGGTATCCACAGACAAAACTGTCTCATATCCAATACCACCATAACGATAACTCATGGAATACGGAAGCTCTACCAAGGCGCAGACCGTGTACGCTACATCTCTGGCTCCATACAGTTTTTCCTGAAGGTACTCCTCCGGTGTATCTTCGGTGCAGAGTTCCCCGGTGCGGCTGTCGATATATTTCATATCGTCCGCATAGGTAGCGGTGATCGTGTCTCCCACCTTGGGGTAGTATTCAAGATTGGGCAGATTACCGTAGTCATCTAAGGAAACCGCAATGGCAAGGGCGTTATTGTCCGGCTCCAACATGGGAGAAATATCTCCGTCGAACACTTGCAGCTTGTCAAACAGACTGTTATCCAGAGCCTCAATTCTGGTCTTTCCCATCACCATATTGCCCCGGTGCTCCAGACGGCTCATATGGCTGTCCAACTGCTCGGCGCTTTCGAACCATGCATAGTCCTGCCGCAGAGCATCCTCCGTCATCCACAGATATGCGGGTTTTCGCACAGCATATCCCGTGCCGGAAAGACTGGCCTTTGTGTTTGCTGCGATCTCTCCGATCTGTTCTGGCGTGATGAATTCATCTGCTGAGTTGTAACGGAAATAGTCGGGCGTGCTGACGATAAAATCGGCGCAGGTCTTGGCGGATACATACTTCTCCATGCTGAAGCCGCCCACAAAGGTACACAGTGCATTGAACAGTGTCACCGACAGTGCCAGAGACACCACCACCAGTACCGTCTTTTTCTTGTTTCGTCCCAAATTGGCAAAGGCCATCTGATGGAGCTTCGCTCCCCGGGTGCTGCGCTGTTTTTTCTTGGTCTGCATTGCATCCGTATATTTGGTAGCCTCCACCGGAGAGACCTTAGCTGCCATTTTTCCGGGCTTGGAACAGGACAAAAGCACCGTCAACAAGGCGAACAGCATAGAACCAAGGAAGATCACAGGCGATGTGCTGATAGTGGTGATGCCTGCATCCAACTGGGTGGAGCGCAAGACAACAGGCACCAGAACAGCGCCGATGCCGTAGCCCAGCAGCAGCCCTGCCGGAATGCCGATCAGACAAAGCAGAAGTGCCTGCTGGCGAATGATACGTTTGAGCTGCCGGGGCGTTGTGCCAATGGTTTTCAGAAGTCCGTAAAACCGGATATCCCCTACAACAGAGATCTGAAAAATGTTATAGATGATAAGATACCCCGTGAAAATCACCAGCAGCAAAAAAGCTGCTATGGCGATCACAAGTTCCGGATCAAGTTTCGACTCCAGCTGGGATGAGGTATATCCCCAGTTGACGCCGATCCGGACGCTGTTGGGATCGGTATAGCTGTCCCATGTGTAGCCAAGATCGGTATCCACCTGCTCCATCTGCCCTTGAATGTTTGTGCCGGAGGCCAGCATGACATTCAAATCGGTGCGGAAAGGCTGTAAACCTGTTTTCACTGCCTGCGCTTCGATGTCATCTGCGTAATCACGGCTGATGTTGATGTAATGAACAGGCATTAGTTCATCATAGTCCCAATAGCCCACCAGCGTAAAGGTATCTGTTACAGTAAAGGCGGTTTGATCCTTGTCCGTAATGGAATAGGAAACCGTGACCTCGGCGCCCAGCTCCGGCGTTACGCCAAGCAGCTGCAACGCTGCCGTATCCATGGCTACCTCTTTGCCGCTTTCGGGCATCCGTCCGGTAGTAGGGGTGGCATAGCTCCATTTAGTGCAGTTGGCATCCATGTAGCTGATCTCTGCCGGTATTTTGGCAAAGACCCCCTCCGCAGTGATACCGATTACCTTCCGTACCCCCGCAGCCTTCACCTTTGGGTGGGCAACGATGCGTTCCGCCTGCTCGGGGGAAACATCCTTAAAGGTGCCATGCGCATAGCCGCCTACCTGCCGAAACTGGTAGGTTTCATAGCTGGCGTTCAACGACAAGGCAATGGTGAACATGGACGTAAATAGCAGCGTTGTCAGCGCAATGGCAAAAATAGCGATCAGATTGCGGCGACGGTTCGCATAAAGAGATTTTAAGCTGAGCTTTCGAATACATTTTCTGTTTTTGACATTCATCGTAGCCACCTCCCGTTAGTTCTGGGAGACGATCCGACCATCTTCGATACGGATAATGCGGTCTGCCATCTGCGCAATTTCTTCGTTGTGAGTGATCATTACGATTGTCTGGGCGAACTTTTGACTGGTGACTTTCAAAAGGCTCAATACATCCTGGCTGGTTTTGGAATCCAGATTGCCGGTGGGTTCATCTGCCAGAATGATAGCGGGTGCTGCCGCCAGCGCACGGGCGATTGCCACACGCTGCTGCTGACCGCCGGAGAGCTGATTGGGCAGCGCATCCAGACGATCATCCAGCCCAAGTGTCTGTACAATCTGCTGTACGAAATCCTTATTGACCTTGCCACCGTCCAGCTCAATGGGTAGAACAATATTTTCATACACATTCAGCACCGGAACAAGATTATATGCTTGGAACACAAAGCCGATTTTCCTGCGGCGGAAGATGGTCAGCGCTTCCTCCTTCAGGGAGAAAATATCCTGTCCGTCCACCATGACCGTGCCACTTGTAGGGCGATCCAGCCCGCCCAGCATGTGCAGCAGCGTGGATTTGCCGGAGCCGGATGTGCCGACAATTGCAACAAATTCGCCCTTCTTTACACTTAAATCAACCCCATCCAACGCATGAACTGCGTTATTGCCGGAGCCATAAATCTTTTTCAGGTTTTTTGCCTGTAAAACTTCCATAAATGAGTACCTCCATGAAAAAATCTGTATGTATGAAAGGAAATGATCCTTTGATACATACAGATTATCGCATAGGAATCTTTCCACATTCTTTCCGGCGGAAAATGAAATCTAACAGTTTTGATAGAATTGTTGTTATTTCGGCAGAAATATGGAAAACGTACTTCCTTTTCCCGGAACGGAAGCAATCTTGATATAACCTCCCTCGCCGGATATGATCTGTCGGGCAAGGTATAAGCCGATGCCGACCCCTTCCTGCTCCTGAACCGCCTTTGAGCGGTAAAAACGAGCAAATATCTTCGCTTGCTCAGTTTCCGGTATGCCTGAACCGGTATCCGATATATCGATCCTTGCAAACATTTCGTAACTTACGGCAGAAATCCTGATTGTGCCATGCTCTGTATATTTGATGGCATTGTCTACGATATTCGCCAGCGCTTCCGCTGTCCATTTGAAGTCGAATACAGCAAAAGCATCGGTATCTTGCAGTCGCAAAGACAATCCTTTTTCAGAAGCCTTGGCGGCATATTGTTCTACTACGCTTTCAAGCAGCGGCTGTAGCGCTGATTGCTGAGGGGTGAGTGAAATGATCCCATTTTCCAGTCTGGAAAGCTTTACGAGAGAATCGATCAAAAATCGCAGCTTTTCCGATTGTTTGTACAGCGCCTCCACATTTGCCTTCGCCGATGCAGGCAGAGTTTCCTCCATCAAAAGCTCGCTGTATAACAGCAGATTTGCAATCGGCGTTTTCGTCTGGTGGGAAATGTCCGCAATCAAGGTTTTGATTTTGTCTTTTTCCTGCGCTATATTTTGAGAAGATGCTTCTGCTGCGGAAAGATAGTGCGCAAACTTCGTTTCCAATGCAGACAGCTGGCTTTCATCAAAATTGGTTTCAGAAAAGGAGCCGGTCATGGCAGCGTCCAGCATCCTTTCGATTTCTTCCATCGTTTTTCTGACCTTCCTCCGCTCCCATAACACAACAGCTGCCGCCGCCAGAAAACACAGCAGTATGATCACAATGCCGGTTTTATTCATCTTTTGTCACCCAGCTATAACCGATTCCATAGACGGTTTTAATGTATTTCTGTGCGCCAAGCTTATCCCTCAGTCGCTTGATCGTAACGGACAAAGCATTTTCATCCACATATTCAGCACCATCTGTCCAGATCCTGTCTACAAGGTCTCCACGGGTCATGGTTCGACCACGATTTTCAACAAGCAGACGCAGTAATTTTTGTTCTGTTTTACTCAATTCCACTTTTGAATCTCCCACATAAAAGGTCATTGCTTCAAAGTCAAAGTGAAAAAGATCAATATGGATCGGTGCATTTTTATGGCTTGACGTTTGCTTTCGCAGTTGGGTATTCACCCTTGCCCGCAAAACCGAAAGAGAAAAGGGCTTGGTAATGTAATCATCAGCGCCCCTCTCCAGTCCGTCCACGATGTCCAGATCGGTATCATTGGCAGTCAGCAGAATAACAGGAATCCCGGGTGTGGTTTCCTTGACCTCCCGTAGCAATTCAAGCCCACTGCCATCCGGCAGATTGATATCTAACAGGATCAGGGATACACCGCCGCAAAGCAGCTGCTCCTTCGCCGTTTTCAGGTCTTTGCAGGAAATAACCTTCCGATCATCTACTTTCAGTGCTTTGCATAAACCTTGATTCAAACCAATATCATCTTCAACAATCAATAATTGCTCCATATATCTCACTCCTTCGTTACTCAAAGGTATTCGGCAAAGATAATAACAAGACAAAAAAATAACCGCTCCAGCGTGAAGTGAACGGTTATTTTCAATCAATTAAGTATGTGGACTAACCGTCTATCGGCAGCACACTTTTTCTATAATCATATTAGCACGCATATGTGACAATGTCAAAAAATTTCTTCATTCTCTTGGTTATTAATCTCCTTGATCAGCTGTACTGCTTTCTCTGCATCATCGGTTTTCACGAATATATTCACACCATATATTCCAAATCCAGGTGCTCCATGCATTGCAACATTCGCACCTGCTTCCTGGGAAAAAGCTTCTATTTCACTTTGCTTTAACATTTCTACGAGCTGTTCTGTCTCTACTATATTCTGTGCATTATAAATCTTTGTCCATTCTGTCTTAGATTGGGAAGTTTCTTTTCTCTCCTGAACATTTGGTGAATTCTGATTTCTTTTTCGATTAATAAATGCTAAGGTCCTAAGAATAATAAATGACACAATAGTAATACCTATCAGAAATCCCAATGCCAATCGTGTTATCTGTGTTTCTGTAGCTCCCATTCTAAATAAACATATACCATAGATGACTGTAAAAATTCCTGCACATATTACACTGGTGAGAAAATTTCGCCATATAGCAGCACTTTTTGGCAGGCATTTATCCCATATTCCATTATACACCATAATAGCTACATATAGGATTCCTCCTACTAAGACAGTTACTATCTCTCCCAAAACCAAACGAGTATCCACCATTAATAGCATCTGAATAATAATCGCTAACACACCAATCACAAACATTGATGCAAATGCAAGATTTCCAGCCTTTAATGCTTTTTGTTTCACCCATTCTTCATACACCGCAACTTTGTCCAGTGTTTCTTTCATATCTTTATTCATAGTCTGGCTCCTTTCTCCATCCAGGAGCTCTCTCATCTCAACATCGTAATATTCAGCAAGTTGAACAAGTACACTGAGATCTGGCATATTTATTCCTGTTTCCCATCTGGAAACTGTTCTTGCAGATACCCCAAACTTCTCGGCAAGCTGTTCTTGCGTAAGATTCTTTTCTTTACGACATTGCTTTAAAAAAGCTCCAATCTTTTTTGTATCCATATCTCTACCTCTCTTCCACTTACAGCTTACCAATATGCACCAAAATTACCACGACATAAAACGAGAATCCGTTAATTTTCAACCGGACATCTTATGTCTGGAATAAATAAACGGTATTTTCATACCGAAAACAAATACCTATAATCATTCCAACATTCAAACAAGAAGTATCTCTCGCCCAATGCGCTCGGTCATATGTGAGAATGTCACAATTTTTCTAAACTCAATATTGTAAGACTGCTGGCATTGCTATTTCTTTTCATTCAATAATTCTTTTACTCTTTTAACCGGAAATCTATCTTCAATATCAACTACTTCAAACAGATTTAATGGCAATTCCTTTTCACCAATCAGGGAAAGGTATTCATTAACAGCTCTACGATCAATCATAATCTTTCCATGTCCTGCCCAATGACGATTGCTCTCTTCCTTTTTCAGTCCGGAAATCCAATATTTATCACCATTCTCAATATCTATATAATTTGCATAGTTACCAATATTTTTCTGAAAGGCATGGTCATTAAAATAGATTGTTTTCTTACTTTTTGAAGTTTTGACATATCCAATCCATGCCGGACCATCATCAGAATATCCTGTTTTTAATTCAATGTACATCAAATTGTTAATCATTCTTATTCTCTCCTGATTCCAAATTTTGCAACATCTCAACTAACTGGAAGTTATTACTTTCTGCATAGCGTGTTTCCCAAAATGATAATTACCGCGACATCAATCAAAATAATTCCCAATGCAATATATACAAAAAATGCAGACAAAATATTTTCAAGCACGCCCATAATTAATGCAAGAATTGCTATAATAGACATTCCAATTCCCATTGTTCTGCATAACTTCTTTTCATCATATTTTTCCTTTTCTTCTTTTGTAGCTGTATTATATCCAGAAATAAACCAGCTTCCGTGTCCAGAAAGTAAAGTTATAGAAAGTGCAGCAAATATTACAAAGACAATCCACACTATCCAATCAGAACCTGTTGCTAAATCTGCTAATTTCATCTATATGCTCCTTGAATTCCAATTTTCTAAACTCTCAATTCCATCTTCTTGCCATTCAAACAAGAAGTATCTCTCGCCCAATGCGCTCGGTCAATTCCGATTGAGATTTCACCTGTTTTAAGAAATTTAATAACTGTTATATTTTATTATTAAATTCTTCGCAACCCCTTGAAAACACTGGATTTGTCGCAGGTGAGCTTTCCCTTATTATTTCCCTTGTGTTATATCGTCCCATCAGTGTTTATGCACTCTGATAAGGGCAAATACAAGGGCAAGAAAAATCTATAAGACAGTATAACACAAAATAAAAGTGACATGGTGAACTGATTGAAATGCTTCTTAATTTTTGCTACTACTGATTGATTAAATGATAAGGAGATGGGATACGATGAGAACAATATTTGCAGAATACAATCCACAGTGCAACAGCATTGATGTATATACTAATACGGGCTATATACTCCGTATTGATTGTTGGGAAGCAGAAAAAAATTTAAGAACCACACCTGGATCTGATTGTGCTTTGACATCGCTTGCAATCGATGAGCCATTAGAATATGCAAGGTTATATCTTGATGGGAATTTACAGATGTGGGTAGATGCTGAAGATTCATTAGAGTTATGATTATTCCAATCAAAATCTACTAGAATTTATTAAAAATTAGCTTCATAATTTTAAAAGGACAGCCCTATTGCTATGAGGCTGTCCTTAAAAATACAATAGATAAACCTAGATTATTCTTGCTACTATCTGATTGTTAAATTTTCTGTATTCCATATTGCAAATCTCCCTTTTCGCAATATTTTATTAGTATGAATGCCAGAATCGCTGAAAAAACACGTGCCAATACCGTACTCCACCATATCATAATCTGTCCACCAAATAAAGGTGGTAAAACAAGCATAAATATCAGCATCAATACTGGTTCAATGAATGTAAGAATGTATGACAATCCACTTTTTTCAGTAGCATAAAATCCAGCTGTCGCTATTCTGGTAATCGCAACAAATGGTAATGACACTAAAAATATAGGTACAATTTTAGAAATCTCAATACTTACTTCATAAGAAGCTCCGAAAACCCCTCCAATATTTGCTCTGTTTACATACATGATAATTCCACCACAAACAGCAAGAATTATTGCAAAAATGTATGCCATTCTCTGAACTCCTCTCAGGCTTTCTTGATCCTTCTCACCATAAAAACGGCTCATTAAAGGTTGACTTCCATCACCTACGCCCTGCAATATGAGATATATGATACAGATAATATAGGATACACATGCATAAGTTGCAATAGCTTTTTCTCCCCCATAAGAAGCGGAGAATCGGTTTATAAACACCAATGAAATATTAGGAGTCAATGCTAGCCCAAATGGTGCAAGACCTACTCTGAATATAGCGCCACACATTTCTTTTACATTTTTTAAGGATACATACACATAAAACTTTTTATTATATAATGCGTATATGATTGCAATTGCTGCAGTCACACCCTGTCCGGCTATTGTAGCTGTGGCTGCACCTTTCATGCCCATTTCATATATCCATACAAAGATAAAATCCAGAACAATATTGGTTATGAATCCACCAACCATCGCAAACATTGACCAGAAAGAGTTTCCATAATTTCTAATGAATGGCATCATTCCAGTTCCAAGAATCTGCAATATTGCTCCAAGTGCTATAATTTTGATATAATCTGTCGCATTTGTTAATATAATTCCATCTGCTCCAAGCAATCCTAAAATTTTAGACGAAAAGGAGTAAATAATTATGGTACTGATAACACTTACTATTACAAGAAGCCACCAGCTTGTAGCAATAAATTCTTCTGCCCGTTTTCCTTTCTTTTCTGCTGCATTAATTGAGTAATAAACAGCTCCTCCCATACCAATTCCTGTTCCAAGAGCCTGAATCAAAGCCACAATCGGATATGCAATATTAATAGCCGAAAGTCCAGCATCTCCTATGGTATTGCCTACAAAATATCCATCCACTATCGCATATATTCCTGATAATGCAAATGCTATAATAGATGGAATAACATATTTAAAAAATAATGATTTATGATTCATTTTTCTTACAATCTCCTTCCTTGAAAAGTCTGATAAACAGCTCTGTATTATCATTAAGACTTTCTATATTCTCTAATCCCATTTTTTCGATTACATATATTTCTTTTGAGTGCAGTTTTTCTATGATATCTTTCGTATATTCCATTCCTGATTCTGTGAGGCATATCAGCTTATTTCTCTTGTCTGAATCATCAGATACCATATTGATGTATCCTTTTTTCTGAAAATCTTTTAGTATCGTATTTACCGTTTGCTTAGGTATATTCCATTTTTCACTTATCATTTTCTGCGTGCATCTTCCATTACTTTCATAAAATGAATACAAAGCAAAAACTCCATTTGAAGACAGTCCCTGATCCTTTGACCATTCCTCATACATTGCTGTACATTCTTTCCATAAAGCATAATATCGTTGCAACTGTATTATCATATTATTATCTTTTCTCATCTTTTTCCTCCTTAAATTAGTACGAATCCGGACTTTTGTATTATAGTCCGAGTTCGTACTAATTGTCAAGATTTATTTATATACTTTTTCTTTATATAAACAATCAATAGTCCCTTACTAAGGACAGGAAGATTATGAAATTTCCCTGTCCTCTTTTAATAATATCCTCGTTCTTCCATCCAGTCTTTCACATAACATCTGATTCCAATATAAATAATATGCGACAGTAATAGCAATACAATAAGATTTATCGGATTAGCGTTTTTAATCCATTCTCCAAAGTAAATTACAACAGCTGTACTCGTTATCGCTACCACGATACTGATGATATCCCAACAATATTTCCGGTAGATTTTTCCTACCTGATAACCAATCCCGATTATCAGCCACCCGGTTATTACGAATAAAATTGCCATGACAGTACCGGCAATCAGCCAGTACACAATCCCGGAAAGAATACTGTTAGGTATTCCACTGCTTAACTGTCCGAAAGAGTCTGCACCTGTCACAAACTCCCGAAATAAACTTCCCATTCCTTTTCCTAACGCACCGAAAAAGACGATACAGTCGTTAAGGAAAACCGGCGAAAGAATCGCAGTAAACAGTGTTGTTGTTATGCTGTACCATGCCAGTAGAAACAAGATACTTTCATAACCAATCGTCATATTTTTATATTTCTTTTCTAACTGGCTTTTACGGCTATCGCATTTTTCTTTTGCTTTCCGGTAAGCAGTACGGTCACATTTTTCACATTTCTCATAAGGCACTTTTTTCTCAACAGCTACCTCTACCGTCTTTTGGTGTGTCTGTGCATAAAGTTTTTCCTGCTCTGCTTTTTCATACTTAAATTTCCATGCCACGGCTTCTGCGTCGGCTCTTTTCCTGCTGTCTGTCTCGCTGGTCAATCGTTCCTCTGTTTGCCTTAATCTTGTCCGCAATGCTTCGATATTCTCGGCTCTGTTTTCGCTGTTCAATTTCTCGTTCAAGGTCAGCGATTCGCTTAGCTGCCTGTTTAGTTCCTGGATTGTCTGGTCTTTCTGATCCAGTTCGTCCTGCATCTGTTCGGTCATCAGCAGAAGTTCTTCCACCTGCCCGACGTTCTCTAAGTTTCTGCATTCGCTCATCGATCTCCCTCGCTTTCTCTATCTGCTGTTTAAGGTCAGCAATTCGCTGTTCTGTTTCTGCAATAAGCTGTTCTCGTTGTTCAGCTTCTGCGTTAATTCCTGCCATTGCTGATTCTCGTTTTCCAACTGTTCGATTCTGGTTTTCTGTTGCTCGATCTGTGAGAGCAGTTCTTCTGTATCTGGCAAAAGATTTAGCAGCCTGGATAATTCGCTGTTTAAGCTTTTTAAACTCTGGTTCTGCTCCTGAAAAGACAGGAGCTGCCTGTCCCGTTCCTGCAATTCCTGTACCATCTCTGCCATAAGATTCTGCTGTTCCTCGATCTGGTTTATCATTGTCTCCATCATGGGAATGACTTCCCGGCTTTCTTCTAATGTCACGCAATCGCTCCTTCCATTGTGTTAATGCACTGGATACTTTTCCAAAAGAAATCTGTATTTTATCCAGCAGTGCATTTTGTCTTTTTATGATCTGGTTTTCCTCTACTTTCCATGAAGTAGAGGATGTCTGTCCGTTTTGAAATTTCTCGTCAATTTTTCTGGCATCTGCGCCCTCATGGATCGTCGGTATCTCTAATTTTCCCTGCCTTGCATAAGAACGATGGTCAATGTGATTTTCCGTTTTCAAATGTGCATTACAGACGTTTGCCCATTCGCTCCGCCATAGCTCACAATTTTTCGGATTGTTCCACCCGGTAGCATCGGTTAATACACGTTTCCACTGTTTGCGGTTCCTTGTCCCGACTTTCTGGACTCCATTTTCATCAAGTACGGGGATTCGGATTCCATGACGGTCAGGGTTCTTTTTATCCTGCCACCAGTCCGGATGGGATTCATCCACCACAATATTTCCATTTTCATCTCTGACAAACTCCCAATCCTTGATTTCTTTGTTACCCCATGAGTGGTCTGAATTGAATGGTCGCAACGTCACCAATAAATGCACATGGGGATTACCATCTCCTTTATCGTGGATACTCCAATCCGCACACATTCCCTTATCTACAAAGGTCTTTTGAATATATTCAGTTGTATAATCAATCTGTTCCTGTCGGCTCCATTCTTTCGGAAGTGAGAACTCAAATGACCTGCCGAGTTGTGCATCTGAACTTTTTTCTATCCTCAAGACTTCATTCCATAAACGCTGCTTCTGAAAAGTAAGTTTGAATTTTTCCAGTGCAGCATTTTGGTTATCTGCCCTTTTATATCGGACAGATTTCTGGAACCGTCTGATATTTTCAGCAGGTACATTCTGCCATTCCTGTGGTGCATTTTCACACATCAGCAGGCTGGTATAAACGACTTCTTTTTTTGAAGTATAGTAGCTGATCCTGCCTGTTTCTTCATTTTTCATCACATCGCCATTGAGATAAGCAGACGCCGATATGATGGATTTTCCTTTGCTGCGTCCAACAATCTTTACTGTATAATGAAAAATCGCCATGCTCCGTTTCCCCCATTCTGCCGTATCCGGCTTTGATTTCCGGCAGGTAACGTTTTTCCTAAAAGAAAATGGTATCTGCCGGAGCACCCTCTGCGTAAGAGTGCCCTGTGCATAACAGCCTGCATGGAATGTGCCCCTCTGGCGAAGAGTGCCTCCTGCGGCATGAGCAGGTCTGGCTGAAAGCCCCGCCGACGGAACGAGCCCGGCAAGCGTAAGCGCAGACCGGTTGCCACCTGTGGCAAACTTATACGGACGACCTCTGGTTGTCCATAAGTGCGCCCTTCATAAAAAAGCAATGAAGGGAATGGAAACTCCACTCCCTCCGGCATTACACTTCCTCCGTATTTGCAACTGGCTCTTTCTGCATTGCCTTTGAGAAGAATTTCCCATTTGCTTCCTGCCTTTTTAAGAAGCCGATCAGCTTTGGGATATCATCTTCCTCAATCGCAGAACCCAGTACCGATTCCACTGCACCGCCAATCTGGCAGAGCCTGTGTGTCCGTTTTTTGGTTTCCACATCTTTCTGACGTTTCTTCAGTTCCCGTTTCTGTGCTGCATACTGTTTTGCTTTCTCAAGGCTTTCCTGTTCTTTCTTTTCCAACTGGAGCATACGCTCCTCATAACTCTTTGTTGATCTTGCCATAAATATCATCGTCCTTTCTTTTTTTCCAAACATAAGTTTCCTGTTGTCTGTCAGACGAAGTACATGGTATAATCTGCTTGCGTGTAGGTATATCATGACTCCGGTCTGATAGAACCTTTGGCGGTTTCTTCGGGAACCGCTTTTTTAAGTTGAACCGTTTCTTGTGACTGCTTTCACATTTCCCTTATCCCTCAAGTCCCTGCCCTCGTTGGCTTCCATAAAAAGTTCCAGCATATCCGTTTTGATCAGGACTTTTCTCCCAACCTTCAATACCGGAAGTTTCTTCCACTCTACCAACTTTCGCAGGGTGTTCCTGCCAATTCCCGTATAATCAGCAGCTTCCTCAATAGATAAGGCAATCTTTCTTTGCGTCATATGACCACCTCCTTTCGAATTGCATTATGCAATTTCATTTGTGCTGTCAGTATAGCGTGTTTATATTGCTTTGTCAAGCATTATGAAATTTTTCTGCTTTTCTTAAAATTGCATATTGCAATATATTTTGTTGCGTGGTATAGTAATGACATACCGAAAAAGGAGGCACATCAGCATGAAAGATAAAGAACTACGCAAGCTGATTGGCAGCAGGGCAAAACAGCGCCGTCTGGAATTAAATCTGACACAGCCTTATGTCGCAGAGAAGATGGGAGTTACCGCTTCCACAATCCTGCGTTATGAGAATGGTTCGATTGACAATACCAAAAAGATGGTACTGGAAGGTCTTTCGGAAGCACTTCATGTATCGATTGAATGGCTCAAAGGGGAAACCGATGAATATGAAACTGATATTACGGATAAGAAAGAATTGCAGATTCGTGATGCGATGGGCGACATTCTCAAACAGTTTCCTCTTGACCTCAATAAAACAGAAGACGCTTTTTCTAAAGACTTACTGCTGTTAATGTTAAAGCAATATGAACTGTTTCTGGATTCGTTTCAGTTCGCCTGTAAAAATTACAAAGGCAGTACCAAAGATGCGGACATTGCCAAAGTAATGGGATTTGAATCGAAAGATGAATATAATGAGATTATGTTTCTCAGGGAGATCACACATACTGTCAACGCATTTAATGATATGGCAGATGTTGTAAGGCTCTATTCAAAGAAACCGGAAGCGGCAGAACAAAGGCTTGCAAATCTTTTATCCGAAGTTATGTATGACGATTCTGAATCGGTATAGTAAGATAATCGGAGTTATGATACAATGAGCGCAAGCGAGTCAAGCTGTTTACAGATTTGACGAGCGGCGAATTGGCTTATGGACTTGTCCATAAGATGCCTACACGCAAGAAGCATTTCAGCAGTTCCGATTGTCTGATATCGAAAGGAGACATACGATTATGGCAAAAGGATCTGTTAGAAAAAAAGGAAAAAAATGGTACTATCGTTTCTATGTAGAAGATGCAAGCGGTAAAATGGTTCAGAAAGAATACGCCGGAACCGAAAGTAAAAGTGAGACGGAAAAGCTTCTCCGCAAGGCACTGGAAGACTACGAAGATAAGAAGTTTGTTGCAAAGGCAGATAATCTTACCGTAGGGGAACTTCTGGATATGTGGGCAGAAGAAGAACTGAAAACTGGGACACTCAGCAACGGTACAGTGGAAAATTATCTTGGTGCAATCCGATGTATCAAAAAACACCCGATTGCAGACCGCAAACTGAAAACAGTTACTGCCGAACATTTACAGGCATTTCTTGATCTGCTTACATTCGGTGGTGAGTTTCCAGACGGGAAAGTAAAAAAGGGATACAGCAAAGATTATATCCATTCTTTTTCCGCAGTGTTACAGCAGTCATTCCGTTTTGCAGTATTTCCAAAACAGTTAATCAGTTTCAATCCGATGCAGTATATTAAGCTGAAAAAGCAGGCAGAGGAAGTTGACCTCTTTTCCGATGATGAAGTGGAAGAAGGTACACAGCCGATTTCACATGAGGATTATGAACGGCTTATCCAATATCTGGAAAAGAAAAATCCACCTGCTATTCTTCCGATTCAAATTGCGTATTATGCCGGGCTCCGTATCGGGGAAACCTGTGGTCTTACATGGCAGGACATTAACCTTGAGGAACAATGCCTGACCATAAAACGCAGTATCCGCTACGACGGCATGAAACACAAAAATATTATCGGACCAACGAAACGGAAAAAAGTAAGGATTGTTGATTTTGGAGATACGCTGACTGAAATACTGAAAGCTGCCAGAAAAGAACAGCTCAAAAACCGGATGCAGTATGGCGAATTATATCACCGCAATTACTACAAAGAAGTGCATGTGAAAAACAGGGTATATTATGAATACTATCATCTTGACGGAACACAGGAAGTCCCGACAGATTACAAAGAAATCTCCTTTGTCTGCCTGCGACCAGATGGCTCTTTGGAACTGCCGAGTACACTCAGCATTGTATGCAGATCAGTGGCAAAGAAGCTGGAAGGATTTGAAGATTTCCATTTTCACCAGTTGCGTCACACTTATACCAGCAATCTGCTTTCCAATGGAGCTGCACCGAAAGATGTACAGGAACTGTTAGGACACTCTGATGTCAGTACCACAATGAATATTTACGCTCACTCAACAAGAAAAGCAAAACGGGATTCCGCAAGACTTCTTGATAAAGTAGCGAGCAATGCTTAACTAAAAATTTCCCTTATTTCCCTTGCGGATTCCGCATAAGGGCAAAAATAAGGGAAAATACATATCATTTCACTATTTAATGGGCTGAAAAGCCTGTAAAATAAGGAAAGTTCAGGAAATCTCTCCACAAATTCCGATTTGAGTTAAAGCCCAAGAGGCTTTTAATGCCCCTTATGCTTTTCTCTTTTCTTTTGCTGTTTCAACTCAAACATTCGCTGTTCTTTTGCCTCTTTTTTCTTGCGATTTCTCTCTTTACGCTCCTGTTTGTTATGTTCCTGCTGTAACTTCAATGCTTGCTGCGATTTTGTGCCAATACCTGTCCCTATTGTCTGCTTTTTTACTTCTCGATGCATCCGTTTCGGATTTCTTTTTATATCCTTTACAACAGTTTCAACAGCCGGACTGAATTTCAAACTGAAATAGTATTGTTGAATATATTCCTGCACTTCGTAATCTTTTGGTTCTGCACCAAATATTACCTTCGCTACAGATAATTTACCATCCTCAATACGCTCGAATACGCCTACCCAAAATGGTTCTTCAAAATATACCGTCAGTTTTCCATTTGTTTTGTCCATAAAAATCCCTCCTAAAATGAATTGAACAAAGAATGGACAACCCGGAGGGGCAGGTTACTTACCCTATTTACATAGGACGGCTGGGCTACCTACCAGCTCTAGCATATCTTAAAAATATGCATTGCGTTTTTATCTTGTTTTTATCATATAAAGTGCAATATCACACAATATATCCTTACAATTTATATATTCTAATTCCTATAGTAAATCTATACAATCATCTTTTCCATTGATAGTACGAGACGATTTTAACATAATACTTTATCTGCTTTCAACACATAATCATGGGAACATATAATTCTGCTTCTCTGAATGATATCACCTCTAACAGAACAGTTTCCTTTTGCACAGCCTTCTATCGGTGTAAAATTTTCGCAGGAACCACATTTTCTGCGTTCCTTTTTCATTCCACGTCCATCGCACCGGATCATTTCATAACCAACAATGTATTTTTGCAATTCATCTTCCGGGATTGTCTTTTCGAGCTTTTCTCCTGCATCATTTCTCAGTTCAAAATGAATATCCTTGCCATTTATGTCTGCTTGCAAGGCTATATTATTATTTAAGAGACCTTCCTCGTTTAACTCATTGATTTCTTCACAATCCAGATTTTCAATAAATTGCAAAATATCTTCCATTATGTCCACAGACAAGCCATATCCTCCAGAGCTGTATTCATAGAATATATTTCCATAATAATCGCCTTCTTTTAAGGTTATCGCAATCACATAGTCCCTGGATTTGTAATCATCAGATAGATCATGGTACATTTTTGTCTTCTCCTTATACTGATATCTGTTCTGGTTTTCTTCCCTATACTTTTCATTTTTTATTTTATCGACTGCATTTTGTTTTTCTATCTTTGCTTCCATTGCAGCATAACCATTTTGCTTAAATTTTTCTATCAGCTCGTCCCCATAACAATCACGAAATTCTTCTCTACATTTCTTTAATGCATCCAGTTGTGTAGATAAAAACTCATCAAAGAAGCTTTCCGGAATATGTAGCCTGCTTGAAAATTGTCTTTTTCTCTTTGGTATCGTTCTTTGAGTGCTGGCATATCCCAACACTCCCATAGACACATCTAACACCCCTGCTAGTTCTACCGAATTTAATTCATATACTTTTTCAATCGCATCATAAATATTTATTTCTACACCGACTCCCTGTTCATCCTGTTGTAAAAGATCCAGAAATTTTTCATAACTTATTTTACATCTATCATAAGGTCCCTTAATATACCAAGGTGCTTTTTTCGTAATCTCCGTATAATACTCCAAAGAAGCTTCCCAGTCATCGCACTCTTCGTCTTCCTTACATGTGCTATACATACCACACACACCATTAGAGTCAAATCCACAAGTTTTGCAAGTTTTGTCAACCCTCATACTGATCCCCTCTCAATCCATCAATACTTTTTTGCATAGATAAATTTTTTCATCGAATTCTTTCCTTGTAATTATACACTTTTTCTGATGATATTACTATCTGCATGGATATTTGAACTTACTATTGAACTCTTCTTACTGAAAACTATAGATACTCAATTTGAACATACGTTTTTGACAATTACATTGTATTTCAACCCGAAGATTCTTATTGTCATTCAGTGTGTTTATAAATGAATTTTATTATATATTCATAAAATTTTATACTAAAAACTTCAAAATAGTGATACTATATTTATATTTAGATTAAAAAACCAACAACATATACAACGTCACCTTTTTTCTTTCCAAATACACTCTTTTGGGTTCAATTACTCAATTCTTACTGTAACTACTTTTCTAGTGATATTATGTTTTTTCATAATAATCTCTATACAAATCTTATAAATGCGCAAAAAACTATTGAAAAAAACATAAAACGTGCTATAATTGCTCTCCGTTGTTGAACAAAGCGCTAATTTGACAGCTAAATATTTTTCGGGAGGACAACTATGCGTAAAAAAAACAAATTAAGAATAATACTCATGTGGATGTTATCGCTTACATTGATATTAAGCGTCAATTTTAGTGTTTTTGCCTCAAATCAAAATATTACTCAATCTGATATAAAAATATCCTCATTACATGATGAAGAGGGATTATCTTTAAATGCTACATCTTTAAGCACTGACTCTGTAAATCTTCATAATAGAAAAAATGCCTCTTCTTTAGCTTCCAGAGAACAGGAAGTTGTCGGTGAGTTTACATATCATACTAATTATCTTTATGTTGACGGAAAATTACGTTATGGTTTTGTTATAGACTCTATGATTGGAGAAAAACCTAAAGTTCTCACTGTTCATTTCACACTACGTCATGGATCCAATATAAAACAAGTAACAGCTAATACAAATTTAGGAACTGTAACTTTTAAAAGTAGTGAAATAAGAAAGGGACAGGTTAAATATGTTACTACCGCTGCTAATACAATGTTTTGGAAATTAAATACTTCCTTTAACGCGGTTATGGCTGATGGCACTTCTAATCCTGGTGCAAACGGACAAATAACTCCTATTTTAACAAATAAAAAAGGACAAATCTTCCCTCAATATGTTGATCCCGTATCTAAAAAAGATGCTGAATCTACAATTAGCACCACTTGGAAAAAGCTTGCGAAATCTCCTACATGGAATGGAAGATCAAAGTATATAAAACAATATGAAGAAAAATATGGAAAACAGCCTTCTTCCTTCTGGTCAAGTGTTCAAATTCATCATATACGCCCAAGACAATATGGAGGTGCATTAAATGATTTTAATAATTTAATGCCCGTCAAAACCGAAAGCCATAGAGCAATAACTTCTTGGTTTAGAAATTATTAAGGAGAGAGTACATAATGGAAGATGTAAATGCAATACACAGAATTTTCAAAAATTTAAAATATGAGATGGATAATAATGGTTGGGTCTATCAATGGCATTTAGGTGATGAGCCTATAAAAGTAACTCATAAATTTTACCCACCTGTATCCTCCGAAGAAATTCAGTTATTTGAAAAATATTTTCCCAACATGAAACTTCCCGCTTCGTATAAAGCCTTTTTATCTTGTTCAAATGGAATGGAGCTTTTTTGTGGAGAAGAGGGTAGTTCTCTAGTCAGCTGTACCATCTACTCTTTAAAAGAAGCTCTTAATCAAAAAGAGGTTTGGAATAATACACCCATTTTATCTGATCCAGAATTCACCTATCATCTTCCCATTCTTTTTCTGCAAGATATAGGTGATATAACCATGGATTTACAAGCTGTATTAGAAGGTAGAGAAGATTATTTATGTTATCCAGCTCCTGACACCGATCGTTTTAACCTTCCTTTTAATGAGTGGTTGGAGCGCTATATTGTATGCCAGGGACATGAATTTTGGTTTTTCTTAAATCCGTAACTACCAAAATACTTTCTCTATATTTTTTCTAAAAAACTTACTAAATTTCTGATTATCTTTTCATAAGTTGGTAAATGCCGATATATCCCGTATTTTAGGGCTTTATCGGTATTTTCTTTTTGGAAGATACCTTGCATAAGCTGGCATTTACCAGCATGAAAATGCAACCAAAAGTAGTAAATGAGTAGTAAATATAAGCTCCGATATTAACAAGCCAGTCTTTCCAGTTCTGCTTTTGCAGATTGAAATGTACCGTGTGCATAATAGCCAAGTGTCATGGTTATGTTAGCGTGTCCCATAAGATATTGCAGGGTGTTTGGGTTCATTCCTCTGTTTGCCATATTCGTACAGTAAGTATGTCGGAATGAATGTGGTGTGATGTTCGGTAACTTGTCCGTGTGATACTTGTTATACTTCTTAATTAGTCCTCGCACCATGCCCTCATAGTTTCCTGCAACTTTAGGTAAGCCCTCACGGTTCAAGAATAGGAAATTGCTATAACCACCTACAATCAACGGTTGTGCCTTTCCTCTGTTCTTTAGTATTCTTTGGATTGCTTGATAAGCCCGTTCTGTCAATGGAAGTTCTCGTTTTCCGTTTTTGGTCTTTGGCGTTTCAATATAGTAGCCGATTTCGCTGTCTTTCAATAACTGGTGGTCTATATTGAGTATTCTGTTCTGCATATCAATATGCGTCGTTAGTCCGCAAAATTCAGAAATACGAAGTCCCGTTTCCAGCAGAAGCACAACCTCATCATAATACTTGCTGTAAATCTTATCCTTTTCCATAAAGGCAAGCAGGCGTTCTTCCTGCTCTGGTGTAAGGATAACTTTCTGCTCCGTATCATCTTCCAGAACATCACTTAGCTTAAATTCAAACGGGTTCTTTCTGATACAGTCGTCTTGTATCGCCATGTAAAATGACGCTTTCAAGGAACGCTTGTAGTTATCAATCGTTTTATAGGCGTATCCTTTTTCGCTCATTCTGATAGCCCATTCTTTAGCGTCCGACTGCTTAACAGTATCAATCGCCCTCATACCCAATGGGTCATTTTTCAGAGCGTTCATAAGATACTGTCGTCCTTTTTCAGTAGCCCTCTTGATGTTCTTTCTTTGGCTGTTCTTCTTGTCGTAGAGCTGGCAGACTGTCATTTTACCGCCTGCTGTATCGATACCGTCGTTAAGGTCTTTTTTAATCTGTGCTTCTTTTTCCCTCAACGATATATCATCACGCTTTCCAGCAGGTGTCTTGTCTGTCGGTACAAGTTTCCAAGAATAGATAAACTGTGGCTTTCCGTATATATCGGTATATTTATAAACGTATCTTCCGTCTTTTCGCTGGCTCTCTCCATTACGCAAATTGCGATTTTTACTGTCTTTTCGTTTTACATTAGACATAGTGTAAAGCTCCTTTCCGTCATGGAATGAGCCGTGATACGCTATACCTTATTATACCATATCTACGGCTCAATGACATTAGATTTCGTCCAATGTATCTATGATTTTTTCAAATTGTTTTCGCTTAATCTGAATACGATTACCGTTCACGATAACCCAGCCAGCGTCAAGATTTTCTTCGGCTAATTTACGCAATTTCTTTTCGCCAATGCGGAAGTATTTGGACGCTTCTTCAACCGTCAGCGTATATTTTTCCCAAATAGGCACATCAGTATTGTTCATAATCTATGCACCCCCCTTTACTGTGTGTCGTTTTTTACAAGCAGGCAGACGGCTTTGGAAAGCTCCATTAGTATCTCAACTATTCCCATTCTTGTGGGCAGAACCGCACCATGCGGACGTATCATTATTCTGTGAGGATAGGTCGTGGCAAAACAACTTTTCCAACAGTCGCTCTCGGATCACTGCGTGGGTCGCTCGCTTTCTTTTGAAAAGGTCGTGGCGTACAGTCCCCGTGGCTCGCCATCTCACAAACGTATCTGTCTGCTTTATTCAGTTGTCAAAGAGCTGTGGTGAAAGCGTGTTGCTTTCATATAAAAGCAGGTGGCAGAGCAGGAAAGAGGGGGATATTAAATCATGCTCCGCTAAAAACTGCTTATTCTTCTGGTTCTAAGTCCATATCTTCAATATCAAAACCTAAAATCATTTTGATAAGTGCTTGCAAGAGCTAAGAAGCCCGTACACAATCGTTTTAATATCTTTTTCATAAATCTAATGCTCCTTTCATTTTGGGTAATAAAATAGCCGTCCAATAAGAACGGCTGAAAATAGAAAAGGAACGTCATTTTAGGCGTTCCATAGTCTATGAAATATTCAATTTTTTCTTGTTTCAATACTGATGTGCTGTACCATATCTTTGCATATCTAGGAAAACTTGCGTATCAAGGCTCATTCGTTGGTAGTAAATAAGTAGTAAATTGATGAGTTTGTTTCCTTGAAAATGCTGATAGATACTGTATTTTAGCGGATAATCAGATTTTTATTGTGTTTTTTATTTAAAAATATATGTTTATGAAAAACACTCTGACTACTAATAAGTTGGAGTGTTTTTATAATTCATATTATATTTATAGATTTACTCTCAGTGCTACACATTCCGGGGGTTGAGGGCGTCCCCAAAGTGCGTTTTGATATCCAAACGATATGCTTGCCGGGTACTTCCAAACACTTTTTAAGGAAACCATACCATCCGTCCAACCATTTTATATTAATTCTCATCCGTATTATCGTTCTTCTCCATTAGCTGTTTCAGCTTTTTATTTATTTTACTTCTATTCTCCTCCTGTAATTTTCCGCAGAATAGATAGCAAAATTTCAGTGCAAACCACCAGATATACAAAGCTTTAAAGCTCTGGAATGCCTGATCATCCAGCATTCCATGTGCCACATTGTTGCGCATGTTAAATCCAAATTTTGAACAGAAAATCGTATTTAAAGCAAATATAAGGTCTTCATCCAGGCTTTCTTTTACTCCTTCCAATTCTAAGACAGCGTGCATTGGTTTTACTTCTTCAATCCCTTCTTCATTCATGTTGTAAACAGGTTCTCCACATTCCACTGCCAGATATCTTACTGCATTTTCTATCTGTGGAATCAGGATACTTAGCGCCGTCAAAAAATCTCCTGAAAAGCCAAACATAAGACCCTTGGTATACGATTCTTTTCTCCCCTCCGGAATCGCACAACTTACATCTACAATCTTTTTTACATCACTCTCTTCGATCACAAATCTGGAACGAATATATTCAAACGTATTTCTCACCAGGATCTGTGCAAAATAATCCATCTCCATGGTTGCTGTCCGCTCCATATTATCCTTAAGCGCACCTTCATCGATTGTTCCATCGGGCTTTTTCACAGGCCCGCTTTTAGCAATTAATTTTCCTCCTTTTCCAAGGATTGCCGCTGGAAATATCGTGTGCAGGATCCCAGTCCTATTTAATACCTGATTCTTTACCCTTTCTCTTTCCGGAATCGGAAGAAATGAAGCAAAATAACATAATGCCTCTTCTTTATCAAGATCTTCCAGTTGGCGGAACAGTTCTTTTACAATGCCGCTGGCATCCTGTTTATCACTCCATACCATCATCTCCGAAAGGGAAGCTTCTTCTATCTGTGCTATTTCCTGCAACAGTGCCTTTCTTTCTTCTTCCGTACCTTGTATGGTCTTTAACAACTGAATAACCTCTTTCAAATTGTGAATCTTTCTCATTGAATTTCCTTTGGAAGAGGCCCCGGCATATTCAGCCTCCATCCGGACAGCCTGAATCTTACGTCTTCGTGTCGCAATCAGTTTAGGTTCAGTAATACACTTTTTCTTCAGCCAGTTATTTTTTCTGCAATAGAGTTCTTCCAACAGATCACAAAACTTACCAATGAGCAGTGCATCGCAGCTATTATCATCGTAAGTTTTCAAGATATTTTCCACATAAGGGATCAGATATCCTGTATCCACTTTTTCCTCCATGGCAGTTTTTATCAAATATCCAATTTTTGCGTGGCTGCTGTTATCATACTCTTCTAATACTTTTATCAGCAGATTCTTTCGCACCTCTTCATTGATTTCCTTGCTTCGGATTTTTTTAGAGATAAACAAGATCCGGTTTATAGCCATGATATGATCTGCAAATGCACCGGTGTTCTTCAAGTGTTCGCAATAAGCCGTTTCTGCTATTTTAGCATTTGAAAAATCATTTTTCACAACCCATAAAAAATCTGATATCTTTGCCTTGTTGATCGGTGCGATGGGATAGCTTCGGATTTCCTCCAGCAATGCCTGATACTCTTCTCTATTTATATCTTTCCGATTCCAAATGCTGCGGGCATAGGAAAACGGTACGTCTTTAGGCGTATCAATCCATCGTTCCACAATAATATCCACCAGAAGATTCCTGAATTCCCCATCCATCGTTCCGCAGAAATCTGTCAGTGCTTTCTCTGCCGTTTGAAAATTAGGTCCTTTTAAAATCTCTGCAATCTGCTCTGCCATTTTTTCTGCCATACATATTCCTCCAACCTTTTTCTATAGGAAAAGTATAACGTATTTTTCTTTTTCCTGTAAAGCAGAAAGACCTGAAATTCCAGGTCTTTCGGTCATCATTGATTAGAAATTGAAATTCACACTCTATTTTATATCCTTGGAACCCATAGAAGCCGCCCATCCAGCCTGAATCCTTTGTATTACGTTTCCATCCCGTGCATCAATCGTAAGGAGTGGAACACCTGCAGCATCCATCGTCACGTCTCCCATGACCGGTCCATCCTCCCCATTTCCGTACTCATACTCTGGCTCTTTGGATGTCCAGGTTCCATAAAAATCCCACACCGGGATCAGGACTGCTTCGGTATCGCTGCCTTCACTGTCTGGCATGCACATATAACCCAGTTGTACCTTTGTTATGGTTATCTCCGCACTCTGTGCATCAATGGACGGATAACGGTAGTGGCTTCCTCCATCGACAGAGATCAGCCGATTCTTGTCTTCTGTCATTACCTGCAAAGTGATCGTTTTTTCAAAGATATCCTTGACCTCATCAAAAGGAAGTAAGAACAGCCTCTCATCGGAAGCATTCGATGCTTCTATGGGATTTCGGTGCAGAAAACTCTGAAGTGTCCCACTGCAAAAGTCCATCGTCAGTACTTCATTTTCCCATCCTTCAGACTGTCCTTCATGAAGTGTTCCGTCCTCATTTTCCCATTCAAGAGCCTGCTCATTAACAGGCAGAGAGGTTTCCCTCACATAATTAACCGGAACCCCGTCTATCATCCGTTCAAAAATGAAATCATCTTTTTCCAGGGTAGTGCTTCCTTCAGTAAGTGCTTTTGAGGAACTTTCAAATATCTCCCAGTTTCCGGACACAAGACCTGAAACCTTCTCCTTTGCTTCCTTTTCAGATACTTTCCCGCTTCCTGCCTTTATATAATTTTGAAAGCGTTCTTCCCTTTCTTTTTTCTCACTTGATGCCAGGGTCATGTCCCCACAATCATCAAAGCTAAACTTCGCTATCTGAAATCCAAGTTCCTCCACATCCGATACCTGCTCGCTCTGTACATAAGAATACCGATAGGTCAGTCCATCTACTGTATACGTCCCCGCCTGTTCGTTCTCATTCTTCTCTTCCTGCATGGACTGTCCTTTTCCGAATGTGTCTTTTATTTTATTCTGTTCTTCTTCAGGAATCGCCAATCTTTTTACTTTTTTTAAACAGATTGCATCTACATCCGGCACTTTTATCGGTGCATCCGCTGTCAGGGTAAAATTCATCGGGGTTTCTTTATCCTCCCGGCCCGCTGATCTTAGATCTGCCTGGATCGTTGTCTGGTATGTTTCCGGTGCCTGTACCTGTTCGGCAACGGTTTTCTGAACTGTCTCCTTTTTCTCTTCTTTTTTCTGTTCTGTCTGATCCTTTTCTTCCACAACAGCAGACTGGACAATACGGTCACATCCGGATAATGTCAAAAGATTCATACACAGAACGGCTCCCATAAACATTTTTATTTTCTTCATCCTTTTTCCATCCTTTCCTTTCGGTATTAAAAAAGGTACCCTCTTCTTATGAGAAAAGAGTACCATATTGCTTCGCTGATGTATTCATCAAGATGTAAACAAATTGTAAATCAGAAGATGGCTCTTACCGTGGTCCCCTCTCCTGGCTGGCTTTCGATCTTCAGAAATCCGCCATGGATTTCAGCCACCTTCACACAGAGTGCCAGCCCAAGTCCAGATCCGCCTTCTTTTCGGCTTCGTGATTTGTCCACCATATAGAATGCATCTGTGATCTTTCCCAGTTCTTCCTCCGGGATCCCCATTCCGGTATCCGACACCTCAAAGATCTTTTTTCCAGCTTTCTCATAAGCCTTTACCCAAATGCTTCCACCGGCATCCGTAGCCTTTAGGGCATTGTCGATCAGGTTTATCAGAAGGCTTTCCATCAAGGCCGGATCCATTTTCATGGAAAAGGCTTCACATTCCATCTTGAGGTGCACCGCTTTCTTTTCTGCCTGTTCTTTTTCCATGTCTATGACATGGTTTAAAAGGTCACCTGCCATGGTCATTTCCATCTGTATGGCATGGTTCTGATAAAGCCCCAGCATCTGCAGCATCTTCCCAGAAAGAGCCTCCAGGCGTTTTCCCTCCCGGTTGATATGTTCCAGTGCCCGGTCTTTCTGTTCATCTTTCAGCTTTACATGGCGCAGGGTATCCGAATACCCGATAATGGACGTTAACGGGGTACGCATTTCATGGGAAAGTGCCCCCATGAGCAGCTCCTGTTTCTCTGCCACTTCCTGTAGCTTCTCCATCTGTTCCACAGTTCTTCGCATCATCATATAAATAAAAAGGCCGGCGATCAGGAACACAGCCAGATAAATTCCCAAAAACCAGACAGCGGTCTGTCTCAGCTCTGCAAAAAGCCCTGTGACTTCCCGGACAGAGAGGACTTCGTATCCTTCCGGTCTGGATAATGGTTCCAGCTGGAGAAGGAGGTATTTCTGTCCCAGTTTCTGTATCTTGTAGGCATACGGATCTCCTTCATCCTTTAAGCCTAAATTTTCGAGTCCCACCACTTTATAATCTGTCAGGTTTTCAATGACGGCATTGCTTTTTCGGTCGATCAGGGCCATGCCTTCCCCACAGCATCGCTGGAACTGAAATCCCATATAAGCCCGCTTTCCAGTCTCGGACATCTGCTCATATTTGCTGTTATCCCAAAATTGTTCCAGGAGTATCTTGCCATTTTCCAGCTGTCTTCCGTAGGTCTCTGCAGCATTATTGAGGCTTCGTTTTCCTGTGATATAAAGACTTAGCGTTCCCACTGGGAGCAGGGCACATAATAACGTTACCAGCATAAGAAGTACCGTTCGTTTCCACAGCTTCATCCTTATTCCTCCAGACGGTATCCAAGTTTCGGGATCGTCCTGATCTCATCATAAAGTTCCAGCTTTTTTCTGAGCTGTCCGATATGGACATCCACCGTCCTGCTTTCTCCCAGGTAGTCTTCTCCCCAGACCCGTTTTAACAGTTCTTCCCTTCCAAGCGCAATATTCTTATTTTGCAGGAGCAGCACAAAGAGGTCATATTCCATTGGCTTTAGGCTTACCGGAAGCCCGTCTTTGTAGACCTGATGGCTTTGCATGTCCACCAGGATGTTCCGGACCGTTAAGACTTTCTTGGCCCGTCCCGTCCTCTCCAGTACCTTCTCAATGCGTACCAGAAGTTCCAGCATCTCAAAAGGTTTTACCATATAATCTTCCGCACCCAGCTTTAATCCCTTCACCTTGGAAGCCACATCATCCTTTGCAGTCAGGTAGAGCACCGGAAGCTCCTTCTTTTTAAAATCCTCCATCAATGCAAACCCGTCTTTTCCCGGCAGCATGATATCCACTACTGCCAGGTCCGCATCCTCCTGCCATAAGAGCAGCCTCTGGGCTTCTTCCCCATCATACGCTGCCACAGTCTCATACCCTGCTGCCTCCAGGTTCATGCACAGCAATTCTGAAATTGCACGGTCATCTTCTATCACTAAAATTTTATTTTTCATTCCCGTTGCCACCTCTAACGCTTTTCTATAGTATAGTTTTTTATATCCCAAGTCTACATTGCATTTGTTCTTGCTTTCTCATCATTTATACGTATCAGGGCACGATAATGTGACCAGCTCAATTCAGGGCACAGTGTGTCTCGAATTAGAAAAGTACAATAAAACTGAAATTATAGATTTTTGTCCCTTTTCTTTTTGGCCATTACGAATCCAAACAGTGACATGCTCCCACCACTTAAATCTCTGATTTTGAAGTGGGGGCTTCTTGCTCAATGGCTCTACTGAGCCAAGTATCTACAAGCTATCCTCGCGTGCCCCGCGATTTTTATTAGTCCGGTTACGGACTTTTTATTGTGCTGTCATGCACATTCTGCAAAGATTCTTTTTCCCTCATTCATGATGTTAACTGCTGCATTTACATCACGGTCCATTCTGTGTCCGCATTCACAGTAATAGATCCTTTCAGATAAAGACAATTTTTCTTTTTTCTTTCCACATGCACTGCAAATCCTACTTGATGCAAAATAACGATCTACTTTTATCAGATACTTCCCGCGTTCCTCCAGTTTATATTCCAGCATAGACAGAAACAGGCCATATCCATTATCATGTACGCCTTTTCCAAGATGAAGTCCTCCTGCCATCCCTTTCAGATTCAGATCTTCCACGCATACTGCATCGTAGCTCTCGGCAAGACTGGCACTGAGTTTATGTTGAAAGTCTTTTCTCTGATTTCGGATCTTTTCATGGCACAGTGCAACTCTTTTCTTCTGTTTCTTATAATTCTGACTGCCTTTCTGACATCTGGACAGCTTTCTCTGTTCCCGCGCAAGCTTTTTCTCTGTATTTCGATAGAACATCGGATATTCAGCTCTTTTACCGGTAGAAAACACACACATTCCCTGCATCGCAAAATCGATCCCAATAAATTTTTCTGCCGGTCTTTTTTCTGCTGTTTGGTTTTCACAGCAAAACAAAAGACTGGCAAAATATTTTCCGGATGGCTCCCTGCTGACTGTCACAGATTTCAGTTTCCATTTTTCTGATACCGGACGGTGAAGCTTTATTCTGACAGCCGT
The DNA here is from genome assembly GCF_003479245.1 of Ruminococcus sp. AF17-12. Taxonomy (NCBI): domain Bacteria; kingdom Bacillati; phylum Bacillota; class Clostridia; order Eubacteriales; family Oscillospiraceae; genus Ruminococcus; species Ruminococcus sp. AF17-12. The sequence goes on along the minus strand of NZ_QUGY01000002.1, from coordinate 42,217 downwards.
CATCTTAGGCAGTTTCAGATATTTCCCTTCCAGAAAGATATTTCCATTCACCACGTTTGTTGTATAGGATTTCCTTGATGACTTCTTTGATTTGAAACGCGGAAATCCTGCAGATGGTTCACGAAAAAACTTATGGAATGCACTTTCCAGATGCATCTGTACATTTGCTAACGCCAATGAATCCACCTCTTTCAGCCAGGGATATTCTTTCTTGTAACTGGCTGGTGTGTTCCTTAACATCTTTTTTTCTTTTTTATAATGTTCCATTTTGTCAGCAAGCATACAATTATAGATGAAGCGACTGCAACCGATTGTTTTATCTATTTGCACACGTTGTTCTGCATTTGGATAGATTCTTATTTTTACTGCCCGATTTATTTTTCTCACCTTATTCCTACATATGAATGATTTCAATCATCGTTTTTTGAACAATATGTTCTCTTTTTATTATTATAATACAATTCCAACACGCGAACAAGTGTTTTCTTTTTTTGTTTATAAAATTCTTTTGAGCATTTATGCTCAGATCTACAATTCATCTCCCACCTATAGAGGAAGGAGAATTCTTGTTATATTTTGTTAAATAACTATCGTTATCAATTCTATTCCAATCGAATAATACTCCTTGTAAGAATTGATCATTCATCTAATCACCTGCCTGTAAAAAACACTTTCTAATCTACCTTTTCTTTCTCTTTGGACAAGAAGCAAAAAGAACAGAATTGATTATTCCAACTATCCACTGACTGTTTATGAGTCCAAATAATCTTGTTTGTATGTACCCTCTGAATAATACTTCTAATGTTCTCTTTGCTACAGTAAAAAAATAAAAAGAAGCCAGCAGTCAAAATCAAAGGGATCCATATCTGTGATAAATTCAGCACAATAACATTTATATTTGTTGTATAAAGCCAGCCCTGACAGAAAGCACTGCACATGATTAAGCAGTAAACTGCAAGAGCTTTCATCCCATCCCTTTTATCATTTTTTCTCAAATTACTTTCGTACTATATATTTAACCAACTCATTCGATCACTCCCACATGCCAGCTAATTCTATTATGCTTTCATCATCTCTATAAACTTTTATTTATCTTCTAACTCAAATCCGAGTTCTTTCAATTCTTTTTCGTTTCTGACATCTTCTTCCGTTTTCTTTCCAGTAATGGCACTGTAGGCTTCTTTGATTCCATTTTTCACTGCCCATTTGATGACGAAATACAGCGCAATCAAAATAATAATTGCGGTTCCCCCGCTTAAACCTAATTCATTCCACATAATCATTAACTCCTCCGATTTCGTAACTTTCAATTTATTTTCAATTTTGCAGGCTGGGATTTATCATTGAATAAAACACATCCATACTCCAACTGCTATAATCAATATGCCTGATATTCTTCCTGCGAATTTTGACTTTTGATATCCTAGAAAATTAATTGTTTCAGGAGTTGTAAATGGCAATAAAACAACATCTATACCCATTACTACAATCCCAATTCCTATTATAAAGACATTATTGTTAGAAATAATGCCATAAAACATAACTAAGAATCCCAAAATAATGCCTAATGTAAAATACTTGATTTTATGGCTGTCTTTATCCATCATCTTTTCATAATAATTTTCACATTTACTGTTACAAAATTCAAAATTATCATTGAGTTTTTTGCCACAATATTTGCATTTTTTCACACTCTATTCCTCCATAATTTCCGTTTTGTTACTAACATGATATCATATTTTTTTCTCAATTACATCCACCTAATTTTATACACTACCATTCGTTTTGCTTCTGTAACCAGCATCCTCTTGATCTTCTCCTGCAAGGTTTCCTTTGCATCTTCATCAATCGAATAAATCTCATTTATCTCGATTTTTTTCGGTTCCCGGTCAAAATGGTCAAAGACTTCTTTCCATATCTGGACGGAACATACACACTTTTCTTCCATGAAATTATTGCTGATAATTATAAAAAAAACAGAAGACCATTTAAGATCTTCCATTTTATAAACAAACCTCTATATAAAACTATATATCCTGCCCATTTTTAATAAAAACAGACAATCGGCACACTTTCGTCTATCCTATTATAAAGTTCTGCCGCTTTGTCCGCCGGAAGATTAATGCATCCATGGGATCCACCACCTTCTCGGAAACGATTTCCTCCAAAGTATGGCTGCCATGAAGCATCATGAAATCCAATCCCCCCATTAAAAGGCATCCAGTAAGTTACTGGTCTTTCATATTCATATTTCCCATTTTCCAGCATCTTTCCTTTCAGCACAGATGGACTTTTCTTGTAATACAGTTGAAAAATTCCCGGTGGTGTCTGCCGTTTTGCATACTGCATATCTCCTGACACAATATCCGATTCCAAAATGATAGAACCATCCTGATAGTAATATAAATGCTGTGCAGACAGGTCCACTTCAATATACGTGCTGCCTATATCATTCATTCCCCGTGCATTTGCCCGCATAGCGTATACCGGTTCCCGGCTTATCTGTACTCCTGCAATCATTTCCTGCATAATGGTTTCTATTTCTTTTTCCTGATCGATCTTCCATCCATAAACGGAACTATACACCTGAACAGTACGTCCGCTTGTTGTACAAAATTCCCTCTCTGTATTTACGGTATCATGTGTGGCAGCCAGCTGTGCCACATATTCTGCCACACACTGTCTCAGTTCATCCTCATTTTTTTGCAGCCGTCCTCTCTCATCAAAAATAAGCCATTTTCTGATCTCGTCTCCCTCCAATGTTACCGTTTCTTCTCCAAATATATATACGATTTTGGTCCGAATCAGATTTTGGCATTCTTCCAATGAATTTTTAAGATCTGGATCATCTTTCAGTACTGCCGCTTTTACATAAACAGCCGGACAGCTATTCAGGTCAATCGTTCTTTTTTTGCTAGCAACCGCTTCTGACAGTGCCTGATAAGCTCCATTGAAATCCAGGGTATTCCCTTCTGTTTCCGGTACGATTTCAAACTTCGAATCTTTATAAGCTACATATGCATCTTCTGGTGCTGTCTGATTCTCTTTTTTTACACATTCCAGTTTTTCCAGCTGTTCTTTTAACTTCACTTTATCATAGGTCATGTTTTCCTTGGCTGTATAATTTTGTTTTTTCCAAAATCCCCGAACCCATTTATATAGTTTTTGTTCATCCAGATATTGGGAAATACTGCCATCCGAAACATAACGATATCCGATCAATTTTCCATTGATACTCTGTGATTTCAGATTTCTTGCCTTTACTTCCAGCAGATAATCCTCTGCTTTTTTAGCAACCGCCTGTTCTGCCTCTTCCGATGTTTTTCCAGAACAGTTAATTCCATTGATCGTTGTTCCCCGAAAAAATCTGTCTGAATAGTAATAAGACATTCCTGCATAGCCAGCCATAGCAAAGAACACTATGATGACAGTGATTATTGTCCACATTTTTTGCTTTCCATTATCCTTACCGGTTATCTCTTTTCTTTTTCCCATCCATGCCCCCTGTTTTTAACGATAAACAGCATTCAGACATATTTTTTAAATCGTCTGATTTTAATATCTCCGATTTAATAAAAAATAACCAGGGCTGCTGGAAAAAACATTTTCTTTTACAAACAGTAAGCTGATTTCTACAAAACATTTTACGCTGCTCTTTTCTGCGAGGATCCGTATCAGCCGTCTCCGGTTCTTTGGGTCTAATGCTGTTGATGGTTCGTCCATCAGCATTACCTTTGGGTTCATTGCAAGGATGGTGGCTATGGCAGCTATTCTCTTTTCGCCACCTGACATCTTATAATTCTGGCGGTCTTTCAAATGTATAAGGTCCAGTTCTTCCAAGGCCTCCCTGGCAAGCTGATCTGCTTCTTTTCTGCTCTTACCATAATTTAATGGTCCAAATATCATATCTTCATAAACCGTCGGCATAAACATCTGATTATCAGAATCCTGAAACACATACCTCAGGCATTGCCGGATTCTACTTGAATTTTCCTGATTTACTTCTGTTTCATCAACAGTGATCTTTCCCTTTGCAGGGATCAGTCCCAGCATTGCCTTCATTAGCGTAGACTTCCCTGCACCATTGGCTCCGATCAGCCCCACCTGTTCTCCTTTACTGATATGGAAAGACACATAATTCAAGGCATTTTTCTCTTCTCCATATCCAAATACTACATTTTCAAATTTTATTATTTTCGTCTACACTTTCTATACAAACATTCTTCCCAGCAGCACTGTGACTGAGCATGTTCTCATCAAAATAAATACTGATACCCAGAAAATCACATATCCCCAGGATGCAAGTTTGTTATATGCTTTCTCTGCATAATAAAATTCCCCATGGAATCCCCGCAATTCCATACTTTCGTATAATGCAACTGCCCGATCCATGCTTCTTAAGAGTAGCTGCCCTAAAAAAATGGGAGGTTTCACTTACCTCCCATTTCCCAAAGAATCCTTTTATTTCAGTTTTTATAATGTTTCAAGAAAACGCATGAATGCTTCTCTTCCCTCGGTCGTACATTTGTATACTCCTGCATCTTCCAGAACATGGGTAAATACGATTCCAATCTCTTTCTGAAGAATGCCATGGATGTTTTCTTTTGTGATTTCCGGATATTTCGGAAGAAACTTCTTAACCCACTCTGCATGTTTCTCAATCTGTTCATTTGAAGAAATATCTTTGCCTTCGAGAATATACTCTTCCAAAAGTTCCATCTCACCTTTTAATCTGGCCGGAAGAACTGCAAGTCCCATAACTTCGATCAGACCGATATTTTCTTTCTTAATATGATGATATTCTGCATGCGGATGGTACACTCCCAGCGGATGTTCTTCTGTTGTGATGTTGTTCCTTAATGTCAGATCCAGTTCGTAGGTATCACCTACTTTACGTGCAATTGGTGTAATTGTATTATGTGGTTCTCCATTGGTCTCAGCATAAATAAATGCTTTTTCATCGGTATAGCCTCTCCATACTTCCAGCACATGTGTTGCCAGATCTACCAAACGGTTGAAATCTTTATGTCGAATACGAAGCACAGATAATGGCCATTTTACAATTCCAGCCTCTACATCTTCAAATCCCGGAAGTACCACGTGCTGCTCAATTGGTGCTTTTGCCATTGCAAATGTATAATGTCCACCCTGGAAATGATCATGGCTTAGGATCGAACCACCTACGATCGGCAGGTCTGCATTAGATCCAAGGAAATAATGCGGAAACAGTTTTACAAAATCAAACAGTTTAATGAATGCATTTCTCTCGATTTTCATTGGAGTATGCTGGCAGTTAAACACAATGCAATGCTCATTGTAATACACATACGGAGAATACTGGAATCCCCAAGGAGTATCATTGATTGTGATCGGAATAATTCTGTGGTTCTGCCTTGCCGGATGATTAACACGTCCCGCATATCCTTCATTTTCCGGGCAAAGAAGACATTTCGGATAACTTCCGGATTTTACATTCCTTGCCGCGGCAATTGCTTTTGGATCTTTTTCCGGTTTGGACAAATTGATGGTAATATCAATCTCACCGTATGGACTGTCTACCTTCCACTTTTGATCCTTCTCTACACGATACCTGCGGATATAATTGCTGTCCTGACTCAGCTTATAAAAATAATCAGTAGCTTTCTTCGGGCTTTCTGCATATTTGTCCCAGAATTCTTTTTGTACCTGACCCGGACGTGGCATCAGACAGTTCATCAATCTGGTATCAAATAAATCCCGGTATACAATACTGTCCTCAATCAGACCTCTTTTTACGGCTTCATCCAGCAATTCGTCCAATGTTTCTTCAAGATTAACAGGTTCCTCAATGTTGTCCGGTTTTTCATAATCATCTTCATGAAAAACATCCAGCAGAAGATTTGTTGTGTAGTTTCTTTCACATTCCGGTGTCAGACCTGTTGTAATCCCATACTGTACCAGTTTTGCAATGCTTTCACTTAACATTTTTCTTCCTCCTGTGCTTCACTTTTAAATTTATATTTTTGGTAACATATATACCGATTTCCCTGATAAGTCAGCATACCTCGATCGCCTTTTTCCAATTCACGAAAATCTCCCTGTTGCATTTGAAATTCCATCAAACTTCCATCTGTCATCTCAAATACAACGCGAAACCAAGGTACATGTGCTTCAGACTGCATATGGGTATAGATTCCTTGCTTCTTTTCAACTACAGTCGCATCAACAGATTCAACTGCCGCACTACTATTATTGCTGAAACTTAACAACATTTGGGTAAATACAAACATCATGATTATGAGTGCTGCTACACAGATTATAAATGCCATCCTATTTCTCCATTCCAGATATTTCATCCTGGGTCTGACTTATATGTTGTTCACGATAAAAATTCCGGTATTCCCTTGACGTTACTTTATATCTTTCACGAGATACCCGGTTAAATGTCCTTTGGCTCTCAACTCCTGCATCCAGGCAAATGTCTGTGATGCTCTTACCAGTACATTCCAATTAATCTCCTGCAAGTTTTGTCTACTTTTTCTTCCCATTTGGCAAGTAATAGACGTCTTCTGATATTATAATGTGCTTGTAAGATAAAGAAAGGAGGAAAACGAAATGAAAAGATTTAAAGCATACGTCAACTACCTCATGAACTTCTATGCCAACTACTTCAGAATTTACCGCTATATGTAAAGGACATTCCTGCCATCACAGGAATGTCCTTTACGGAAACCCAGTTTCAATGGTTTCCCTTATTATACTCTAATTTAGTTGCATTTGTACATGAACAGGATTCTCGAAAACATAGACAAAATTGAACAGAATTATGAAAATACTCTTACCACGTTTTTTGATTTTTAAACCACTTATTAGCAGACGGATCCGCCAATGCTGAAAACGGATAGGCAGTTTTCCTTTCAGCTTTCAATTTGTCCAATTAATAATCTCTGAATTTCCATACATCTGATGGATTTGCATTTTTCATCCTCAGCATTCTTTGAAGCTGCTCTTCTGTAAACCACAAATCGTGCAGTATTTTTCCGAAATATAGAGGCTAGATATCAGACCGCTTCATTGCAATTATAAACTGTTGATTTACCAAGATTATTTACATATACGGTAATCAAGTCGCCTTTCTTAAGATCCGGCTTTTCCCATACCAAACGGCTTTTATGATAATACACTTTATCATGATATGTAAAACTATATAGAATCCTGTATGGAATCTGTCTTCTATATCTTGTGTATTTTTGCAAATATACTTTTTCTACCAAGCCCTTCACTTTTGTACCATTTTCGATTAATTGTAAATGTAATTTATCAAGCTTTGCAGTATAAATTCCAAGAGCAGCACTTATTATACACAAAAGCACCCCCGTTATAGAAAACACAGTTCCCAACATATCTGGATTCTGAATACCTGAGTTTACTGCTGGTTTTAATATCCCAAGAAAACTTAAGATACCGGAAACAAGAAAGAATGTTCCTATCCAAAAGAAGATAACTCTCAATAAATCTTCTGTATAATTAAGTTTTTTCATATTTATTTTCTCCACAAGCATTCCATCAAAATTTTTTATCCTGTTTCAATCATATCTAATTTTACTTCAATTTAGTTAAATCCTCTAAATACATTTCTGTATGTCCACACTCTGGACAGACTGCAACTTTAACATCATCTATAGTTGTCGTTTTTTGTTTTTCATCTACATCTACAACGATCCCATAGCCACCGCCATTAACTTTAAGTCTTAAATCCGCTCTCATGACTGTTCCACACTTTTCGCATTTTCTCATTGCTGTCCTCCAAATATATATTTCGCTTTCCTATTTTTCTTACTACATAATAGCAGACAAAATATTAACCACTGAATGATCTACCGTTCATACGATGCAATGATTTCCTTGCTATCCGCTATTTTATAATCAAGTGTTTCCAAATTACCAATCAAATCAAATGTCATATCCGCATTAACTTGCAATTCATCTTCAATCTTAACTGCAGACGGCTCAACTTTTAGAAATACTGTTAATCCATAAGGCTTCGTTTCAGACTGTATCTGTATGCTATCATAAGAATATCCTTCCGGATACTCTTGCCCACTTACAATATTTATAACATTCGAAGAATCTCCTACATAATCTGTCTTGTACTGTGACAGGTCAGGAATCTCGTACAGTTCTTCTTTTCTGCCACATGCAGAAAGCAATATTGCTGATACCGTAAATAAAATAATTGGAATTACTTTTTTCATCATGAACCAGCTCCTCTTCACACTTTGATATAAAACAGCCTGCCCAATGAACCAGAAACTGCCATATATCTGCTTCTTTATTTATAGATCAGCCTTTAAACAAACGAAGCATAAATCATAAAAATTTCTGCGATCAATATAATTCCTAAAACACAATCAATCATCAGGTTATATTGACCAACTGTTAGCCAAGTCTTCGAATGCATCAGAACATACTTTATACTTTTTATACCACTCAAGATTGTAACAGCCAGAAGGAGTATCGGCATTAAAAAAATTTCTATCTTATTGCCAAAGTCATCTGCGACTCCATTCCCAGCAAAGTGAACGGGAATAATCTCCGGTAAGAAAAAGAAGCTTATTATCGCAATCGCAATTCCAACGATGCAAATTCCCCATGTTAATTTCCTGCTGCTTATACCATCCATAACAGTGCCTCATCTGGAACGATATCTAGTAAATATGTTTCCTTAGAAGAAATTTTTTCAAGAAGTTTTTCCAGTAAATTTTCTTCCTTACCTTCTGCTATTAGCAGAAGTTCCTTATACAAAACCGTAGGAATTCCAATAGAATACATTTCTTCCTCATATACGAGAGAGCCAAATGTCCGGCCTTCCTCGCCCTCTGGATATTTTTCTATTATCTCTTTTTATCCTTTCCCGTTACGGTCATTACAATTCAAAGAATTGAAAATCTCAATATTCGTAAGAGACAATAATCTTTCTGCAAAAATCACAATTATAGGCAGCTATGCGGTCTCCAGATATCCTTGCTGCCAACTCTGGATCCGTATTTAACCGCAAACTCTCAGAGCCTTCTTTCCACTCCAGTCCTGCCCCTGCGCCAACCGCATGCAACTGACCCTTTCGCATTTTTCCTTCACAATATGGACATCTCATATTCACGTCATCTCCTTTAAGTAATTAAAGTTCCTCTTGTTCCCGAGAATTATCCTGTTCCTGGATAGCTTGTATATCTTCTTTCGAATATAATTTTTGCCTAAATGTTCTTTTCTATTTTTTCTCGTTTCATACGTTCTTTCATCAATAAAACAAATTGAACGGTCCATATTACACACGCTGCAAAACATCCGATTCCACTGTATAATAAATCTATGGCTGCACCGGCTACAAATGGCAGTGCCATCCACATCATCCGATTTCCATATACTCTGCACATTTCTTTTTCATCATACTGTTTTCGTTCTTCCGTAGATTTCATATTATAGCCAGACAAAAATGCAGCGGCCTTTCCATTTGATTTTACAAAACTGATTCCAAATAAAAACATAATCACTGCCATTCCCAAATCAAAGATAACACAGATTATCATTGTAGACACCTCACTTCCCACTCTGGCTATCAAATAAAAAAAGCCAAACACAACAGTAAAACTTATTATGTTTGGCTAGGTCAACTTGTTATTTTTTTATCACTTCTTATGGTTGTATTATACTATATATTTTTCTATAGTAAAACAATTTTTTATATTATTTTTTATTTTAATATTATATTTCTACTATCATCAATTTTTCAGATATTTTCAACGCATAAACAATGCTATTAACTACAATATTTCCAGAAAATTCATCATAGGTTTGTGTTGCCACAAAGAAACGCTGGCTCTGAAAATCAAAGCCGTCGTTCCAAATTGTCTGCTTTTTCTTTTGCCGTCGTGCGGCAGATAATCAATTCGTTCTATTTTGAACTTCTTTTATGCTACCTGATGTCTGCAATAGGAATGAATCGCCAAGAATGTAAACACAAATAATTCAATTCCTGCCGAAAGCAAAATAATATGCGGTGTCCAGAAACTCATCCCACCGATATTCAGATAATTGAAATTTGCAAGCTGACAAAGGAAATTGTTCTGCATACCAATTCCGGCAGATGGAAGTATGGTAGAGAGCCATGTTGCTCCCATCGCCACATAAGCAAAAAACGGCATGAGAAGAACTACAATAGAGATCAGCAAAACTGTCAATGTGTCTTTACATTTTGCAGACAGGAACAACGTACAGCTAACCGTTGCTAATACAGAAAGTAAGCCCGCTGCTGCGAGAATGATCTGCAACTGCCCCAGATTGATGTTTGGCAGGTTAATGATAGAGTATCGCATCTGAAACGATGTTTTTAAGCAATCCGTCCCGAACGCTGCATCTAAAATCAGAATGTGTACCGTGATCCCGACAAGGAAAGTAACAACGAAAAGTGTAAATGCTGCCAGAATTTTGGTAATTGCTAATTGTTTACGCCCGTATTTGGTGGTTCGCAGGATGCAGTCACCGCCCGTTTGATATTCTCCGGCAAAAGTAGGAGCTGCGATTGCCACACACAAAATAGCAAGGAACAAAATATAAAACTCAATATAATCAAATGCATCTTTAGAAATTCCAGAATGAAGATAAAATGGCGTATCAAGTTCTGAATATTTTTCAAGAGCTTTCTGTTGTGCGGTTTCGTTTTCTCTTTGCTCATTCCGCATGACATCCTGTAAATGTTCTGCGCACTTTTCATAATAGGCTCCGTCAATGTCATTCGGGTCAATATCCATTAAATCAGCACCAATGCCTGTTAATGGATCAGCAAACGCTTCGGGCAGACCCATCAGCAAGTGACGGAACGGGACGATTTTTTCAATAAATACAGCCAGAGGAAAGCCCTCTTCCTCGACTGGCCCATATTCTCGAACGCAGCTTTGATAAGTTTCCAAAGCCGATTTGATCCTATCCGGGGTCACTTCACCAGCGGATGTTTTATATAAATCTTGTTTGTACTTGATCGCTGCCAAGCCGTCTAATTCTGTAACCGTGCCATCTTCGTTTGGACGGTTAATACCCTCAAATGAAATAGGCAGGTATGCCATGGCTACGGAAAGCAAAAGTGCGATTGCAAGTATAATCAGGGTGCGCCGTGACTTCAAAATACGTTTTATTTCAAGTCTAAAGAGTCGCATATTATCTCTCCTCCTTTTCCAAGTCTGTCTGCGGAAACAACCACAGATACAGATCTTCCAATCGTGGCTCCGTTGTAACAGATCCATCAATTTCCGAGTGTTCGGACAGATAACGAATAGAAACCTGATTGTGATCTTCGCCTCGCTGATTGATAATGTGCAGCCGCATTTCACATTCCGGCAGCTTTGAGGCCGGAATTGTGCAATTCCAAACCTTGCCCTCAATCTGCTTGACAAGTTCTGCGGTAGTTCCGACATCAACAATTTCTCCGGCTTTCATAATTGCGTTGCGCGTAGAAATATATTCTATGTCAGATACGATATGGGTGGAAATCAACACGATTCGATCATGCGAAAACTCGGAAATGAAATTCCGCAGACGCACGCGCTCTCCGGGATCGAGTCCTGCTGTCGGTTCGTCCATGACAAGTATCTCCGGGTCGTTCAACATAGCCTGCGCAATACCAACACGACGCTTCATGCCACCTGACAGATTGGAGATTTTTTTCTTTTTCACATCGGAGAGCGAAAGAATGTCCAACAAATGATTGATCTTTTTGGTAGTTGCCCTTGTGGGAATATCTTTCAGCGCAGCTATATACTCCAAATAATCTTTGACCGTAAAATCCCGGTGATACCCAAAATCCTGCGGCAGAAAGCCAAACTTGCTTCGGTAGACTTCACCTAACTCTCGAATGTTTTTTCCGTCATAGTAAACTGCTCCGCTGGTTGGTGTCATAATATCAGCAATCATGCGCATGAGCGTGGTTTTCCCTGCACCATTCGCCCCCAAAAGTCCCCAAACGCCGGGAGTCAATGTCAGATTGACATCATTTACTGCTGTTTTGTCTTTGAACTGCTTGCTTAACTTTCTCTGTGATGATACTGGGCGAATATTTCTTGTAACGTCTTAACTGCGCTTTCACTCTGGCAATTACTTCAAGTGGGCGAAAAGGTTTTGTCACATAATCGTCCGCTCCCAATGTCAGCCCCGTTATTTTATCCGTTTCCTCAATTTTAGCCGTTAGCATGATGATTGGATAAGTGTATTTCTTTCGGATAAGCTGGCAAAGTGAAAAACCGTTCATATCCGGGAGCATAATATCCAGAATGGCAAGATCAATGTCGCCGCTTTCAATACACGACATGGCATCCGTTGCGCAATAAAATTTATAAACGATGTAATTTTCGTTTTTCAAGTAGACCTCCAACAGATCCGCTATATCTTGCTCGTCATCTATAATCAATATCTTTTCAGACATATTTTCAACTCTCCTTTTTGCTTGTACTCGATTAAGTATAACAAATACAGCATCTAAATTCACAATGGATTACATGAGAAATTATTAAGATTTTCCTAATTTTTTTTCATGCTAATATGATAATGCACATTAGCATATTAGCATGAAAGTAATCACAAATAACACCCATGAACAAATTTAATTATAACAATGTCCCTTTGCAAATGCTTGTTTTATTGCTTTTATTATGGAATACTATCGAAAGTAGACATTTTTTTGTGCAAAACCACGAACTTGTCCATTTATAAGAAAAAGAATAAATTATTAGGGATATTTTTGATTTCTGCACGTCTAATAGATGTAAAGAAAATGCTGGCTGGCAAAAAAAAGGTGGTGTTTAAATGACAAAGGAACAACTTGGATCTCTGATCCTAGATTCAGAAAGACAATTATACTCAACTGCAAAAACAATTTTATTTAGTGACTATGACTGTGCAGATGCTATTCAAGAAACAATTGTGAAGGCTTTTTCCAACGTCGGCACATTAAAAAACGATAACTATGCCCGGACCTGGTTAATCCGTATCTTAATCAACGAATGTTACAGTCTTGTGCGTAAATCCAGTAAATTTATCCCATTGGAAAATCTAGCTGACAGACAGGAACCGGAATTAGAAAAAACAAAGAATTACAGTGAATTATATACAGCCGTAAATTCCTTAAAAGAGGAACTGCGTTTACCCGTTATTCTATACTATATAGAAGATTTCAGTGTAAAAGAAATCGCCCAGATCCTTGAAATATCGGAAGGTGCCGTTCAAAAGAGACTTGCAAGGGCAAGAGGAAAATTAAGGCAGGAATTACAGGAGGTGTCAATATGAGATTAGAAGATATGAAAAACGATATTCCCGAAACACCGGATTTTATCCATAATATGATTCAAAATGAGGTGGCAAAGCAGCTGGCGGATAATAAAGTGGCGAATCTGCGAAGAAGAAAACGATGGACAGCTCCGAAAGTTGCCGCAGTGGCAGCTGCGTGTGTGCTGGCAGTTTCCACGGCAGTATATGCAGGAGTAAATCTGTATCACTGGTTTTTGGAAAAACAGGGTTCTTATGGTGTTTCAGTCAAAATTGATGCTGGTGATGCAGCAAAGAAGACCGTACTTCCAGATGAGGTCCCAGAGGTAGATCTGTCTACTAAATATGTTCCGGAGGGCATGAGCTGGATTGACGAGTACCATCTCCAATATCCTGAGCATGACATGACTGGCGGGTTCAGTTTTTCATTTGTCCTGTTGGATAAAAATGATCTGGGACAGGTAGTACAGGATCAGAATGTTATTGATAGTGAAGAGCGTACATTTGGAAAATACCAGGGGATATATCTCAAATATAATAGCATTACCGAAAACGGGGCTCTTAACCAGAGAATTTATATTATCTGCCCGGATTTATATCGTGTGCTTATGATCTACATCGGAGATGATGTGTCAAAGGATGAAGCCATAAAAGTTGCAGAAAATCTGGTGATTGAGGGAAACACGACTATGGTAAAGACCGCCGGATTACCTACATGGAGCGGAGAGATGATATCTGAAAAGACAGAAGATGATAATGATGAAATAAGTACTTCTGTAAATGAGAAAAAACTACCCATTTACCAAATTGGTGACACCTTTGATCTGGATGTGATTGGTGAAAACACAAATGGTGAATATCTGGAAAAAACGATTTCTGTAAAGGTAGATTCTGTTCAAATTTCTGATGATCTTCAGCTTCTCGATCCGGACAAAATACCACAAGAATGGGCGAAAGCCATTGATGCTGATGGAAAGCTAGCTACAAACACATTGAATTATGTGAAATCTGGCGACGGAATCGATTCCCTGGATGAAATTGTGAAGTCAGAGGAAGTGAATCAGAAACTGGTCTATGTTACAGTTACCTATACCAATCATTCAAATGAGGAAATCGACCATATGCTTTATCTTGGTGCTTTACTGACCCTGACTAAGGAAAATGGAAAAGTACAGCTTTACATTCCAACAGAACAGGCCGGCGATGGCTATGACTACATTAGCTGGGACGGCGTGGCAAAGACTGGAGGAATGGTATATTATAGTGTCTCTGAAAATTATGGCAATGGTGGAAACTACATTTCCTCTATAAAACCAGGCGAAAGTGTACAGCTGAACATGGCCTGGATCGTAAATGAAAGCGACCTCAAAAATCTGTATCTGAATGTGACTGGAGACGGAGCTTCATATGAGTTCTCTGAATATATACTGAAAAAGGGACTAGTAGATATTCGCAAATAATATGCTATCGTTTATGATCCCATTTTTTTATATGTCATATATGAAAAAGCGTTTTTCGATTCCTTTTGGTTTCGAAAAACGCTTTCTTTGCTTCTTCGATCTCTGCACATGAAGTGTAATCTGTGGTATCCAATACGATTTCCTCATTCTTTCCATTGCCGGTTAATAATTATAACGACAGTGTACTATATGAAGCAACCGACAACAACAAAAATCATTAAATGAGTTTCGACAGAAAAAGAGATTCCACACTGTAAGTGGAACCTCTTATCTATTAACGCAATGGACAATCAGATACTTTTATATTTTGAGCCAGTTTATGCAACCCAAGATGTCTGCAGTAGTTTTCCAAATCTTTTGGATTCTGGGATGAACGTGGTCCGATAATAATTGAATTGATAATATCTTCCCTGTGCATATTTTCTGTTTCTAAGACTTTTTGTAAATCTAAAATGTAGAACTCTTTTATTATATTGAATGTTTTGTATTCGATATGAGGATCGTTGTCCGTTACAAAATATGGTGCGATTCGGATTTCCTTTTCAGCAGTAAATGTAGGATGTTTGTGAATAAGGGCACATAATGCTAAATTATCAATGAATCCATCTAAGTTGGAAAATCCTTCCAGAATTCCAGTGGAAATATATGAAGACAATAATTTGTATAATTCATGATCCCTGGTCTCCTGAGTATAATACTGTTCGCCAATGATCATCCCATGATAATATAACAGGTTGTGCAATGCTTCGGTATTGAATTCTATTGCAACACCACGTCCATGATCGGCATAGCGGTCCCATTGAGCTGCATCGTCTAATGCCTGTGACAAACAGAACATAAAAAGGTGTTTTTGCGATGTTCTGTCATATATTTCTTTAAATATTTTATCAACATCACATTTGGGTTTTATATTGTTTTGGGTAAGACCGTTCTCAATGTTCTGCTTCAGGTTATCAATAAACCCAATCACTTCTTTTGCATCATTCACATTCGTTGCGCTGCCAAACCAAATCTTTTTTTTCCTTAAAATTCCATCCAAGGCTGGAAAAGAAGTGTAATGCCATAAAGTTTTACCAACTTTCTGAACAAATTTGTCAGTAGATTCCTGTCTTTTCTGAATTTCTACTAAATTGTAGGTCATATACAATACCTCTTCTGAAATAATATCATTTGAATATGCATCGATCGGACAAATCCTTTATTCTGTATAGATGTTCCCATTCTCATCCGTCCAGGTGCCGTCACCATTGTCTGTGTATCCGACCCCATCTGCGTCACAATAATAATAATCTCCGTTTGTTGTTTCTATTACATTAACAGTACCGTTACTGCCCTGGAGTTCATGCTGTTCCAGTTGGTTTCCGAAATGATAACCTTCGTCATTCCAGGTACGATATGAATTTCCATTGGCATCTGCCCAGTTTCCATCTCCCTGATAACTGTATCGGCTCCCATAATAATCAGAATAGGTCCCATCTCCGTTATCGTAAAGAACTCTGGATTCTTCATCTCCTCCACCCGGTGCTACAATTGATGCTACACCGGAAGTAGTACTGAATCCACTGGTATATGGTACGCCTGCTGGCAGATTTTCATAAGATGAAACAGACCCGTTGTTGTCAGAGGTAATTCCATCATCGGTCGTTTCACTTACCTGTCCGCTGTTTTCCATGGCAGGTTCATCGTTTGTTTCCGCATCTGCTTTTTCCTCTTCGTCTACAGAATCCTCTGTATCTGTATTCTCTGTCACTCCTCCTTCGTCCTGGGTTTCAGCAGCTTTCTGCATAGTTACCATTTCAGAAAATGGTGCATAATCCGGTACATTATTTTTCTCTGGATCTGCATTTTTTTCAATACCAGACTTCTCCGTCTCTACTGAAACTGTATCTGTCCCGGCAGAGACATTAAATACCAGATTACCGCCTGCAAGCAGCAGCGTCACAAGAATTCCCGGAAGAATTCCTTTGCGGAGTTTCCGAATGTTCACCATATACAGAATCCGATCTTTAAACACCATTTCGCTGTCATTAAGACTTGCTGTCACATATGGAATCTGATTTTCCATGGCTACTGTCCTGAGAAGCAGCTGTCGATATAATTTATGTTCCTTTTTATTAACTCTGCGAACAACTGCTGTATCACACAGATTCTCAATATCCTTATCCGCTTCTTTCAGCATGATAAGAAGAAAGGGATTGAACCAGTATATCGATGCACAGATTCGAAGGAGCATCTTATACCAGAGATCCCGATGGCAATAATGTGTAAGTTCATGGTAAAAGATAAGTTTTCTTTCTTCTGCTGAATACCCGGTTGCTGGTAGATACAATTTTGTATGTAAAAGTCCTGCAAGAAGCGGTGTGGTAAGACCTGCGTTTTGCCTGAGTTCCGGTATTCTGCGTACGTGCTTCTTTTGACACGCTGCACGGTACATCTGAATACTCACCGTATCACTTACCTGCAGACTCATCCGTTCCAGATTCCTTATAGAAAAATAATATGCCAGCAATTCTCCCGTCAGTTTAAGTACCGCTACGCTCAGCCAGACAGCAGCAAAAATCAAAGCCACAATTCCCAGCCATTTATCTGATTCGTACCTGACAGTTCTCTTTTGTTCCGGGATTTCTGTCAGATTTTTCATGTCTTTGCTCGCAGATGATACGTTTTCTGTTATCTTCTGACTTTCCTCTGGTCTGACTGCGTAATCCGTTATCTTCGGGCTTTGCGTATTCTGTTGACTGCTTCTAAGTACTTTGAAATCCACCAGTGCCAGATTCGCCGGAAGGCGCACCGGAACACAAAGGCTTATCGTAATCAACAGCCAGATAAGGTACTTCCATCTCGCTGATACACGTCCTTTAAACAGAGTCGCAAGCACTTTTACCAGTAAAATTACTACTGCTGCAATAACATTCAGTTTCAGAATGTGTAGAATGAAAACCTCCATAATTCGCTATTCCTCCCTGTCCTCCAGGTTCTTAAGAAATTCACTGAGATCCTGGACTTCTTCCGAGCTGATCTTCTTTCCATGATAAAGTGAAGTTACAAACTTTTTTAGTGAATTCCCATAAAGTTTCTCAAGAACACTCTGGCTTTCATGTGCCTGATAATCTGACTGCGAAACCAGGGGTGTATACAGATTCATTTTTCCCTGTTTCGTCACTTCCACGAAATTTTTGTTCTCCAATCTGGTCAGCAATGACAAAATTGTTGTTGATGCAAGTTTTTTCTTCATAGTGATCACTTTCTCAATCTCCGGTCTGGTCATCGGCGGAGTATTATTCCAAAGAACGAGCATAATATCCAGCTCTGATTCCGGAAGTCTCTGGTAAGTTTTTTTCACTTTTTCATACCTCCTGTTACATATTTTCTACAAATGTAGGAATAACTCTATTTTACCACGGTTCACGGAAATGGCAAGGGCTTTTGCACAATTTGCAAATGCCCTTGCCATTCCTGCAGCTACTGACCACTATCAGTCTATTTCTGTATAACTGCTGCCATTTTCATCACTCCATGTCCCGTCTCCATTGTCCGTAAATCCTGTACCATTTTCGTCCTGGAAATAATAATCACCATTTGTAGTTTCCGTAACCGTCACAGTATTACCGTTTGCATCCTGAAGGTCATGCTGTTCCAACGTATGTCCCAGATGATGAGTATCATCATTCAGAGATGAGTAGGTATTTCCATTTTCGTCGGTATAAGTCTCATCCCCATTATCGGTATAGTTCATTCCATCATCTCCACGATATTCACAAGAATAATCTTTGTGAAGAATGTAATTAATCTCAATGGTATTTCCATCACTGTCAACTAATGTCATTGGTGAGGTAGAAAGGATATCGGAATCATCATTGCTGTCCGAGGATTTTGCAGAAGCATTTTCTTCTGTATCGGAGGAATCTGAATCTCCTCCTGACTTCTGACTGGCAGTATCTGTAGTTGCCTTATCAGAATCATCAGAAGAATCATCGGTCTGGTTTTCATTCTCCTGTCTGGTAAGTGAAGGATTTCCAGGATACGAAATATATTCTACAAATTTTCTGACGTCACTGATGTCATCTGCATCTTTTGCATATCCCACTGCCATATACAGGCTGTTTCCCTCTGAATAAATTGTCTGATAGCAGGCATCGTATGTGTCATTGCATTTGGCAATCCCTGTTTTGACATCCTCCAGTGAATATTTATAGATATTTACATAATCATTTCCGTTCGTATAGCTTGCATAGGTACCTTCCGTATCTGCTTTTTCCCATTCAGATCCAGCCGGCGGCTGTGTATAGAAATCGTTATTTCCTGCTGCCATAACCGTTGCAGCTGAAAAAATCCCAAGTGTTGCTACCGTCATAAGTGTCATAAATTTTGTCTTCATCGTGGATTCTCCTAGAATTTTATTTTCTACATCTGTAGAAGTTAATTGTATTCTACAACTGTAGAATACAATTGTCAATTCTTTTTTCTATATTTTTTTATCATCTCAGTTTAATTTCTATTTTTCCTTCCACTGGGCTATATAAATCCAGAGGATCTTCATCGCTTTCATAAACACGTCCTTCGCCTTCTCCAAATGATTTGCGGCATACTGGACATGATAGTCAGAACTAATATTTCTTTTTTCATTTTTCTGCAATCGTATTTCCATCAAAAGTGCCATTTTACGCCATTCTTGCAATAAAAAAAAGGTCCTCCCGGATAGACTATTATTGTTCCTGTCCATCCAGAAAGACCTGAAAATTAAAATGTTATATTTTTTAGAAATTATCCATTAAATTTCTGCAAACTTTTAAATAAAATCATGGGTTTCGTTTTCCACAAACTCCCCATCTAAGAAAGCAAGATCATCTCCGGCTTCCTGTACTTCTGCTTCCTCGTCAGAATATCCTATCTGCCCACCTTTCTCTTCCTGCCTTTCACACCATACGGCCAGACGTTTGGAGGCATCTGTTCCACAGGTAGAAAGCAGAAGCGTTGGAACTTCCTCCTGCGTTCCAAGTAAGAAAGCATCTCCATCTGCCGCTGTATACTCGCATTTTACGATCACAAAGATCCATACCCCTTCATCCGGAAGATACAGATAGAGGATATGGTGTTCTTTTAAGAATTCATCGTCAAGGAAATTCCGGAGTCCGTGGAACATGCTGCCATCTTTCATATTGTGGCCATAAATGATGTTCTTGTCATCAGAAAAATCGGCATTGTTATCGGAATCCAGGAAAATGGCCCCTGCCACATGTTCTGCCTTTTTAAAAGTATGTGTCAGGTAATAGGAGTCATCATTTCCCTGGACTACCGGGTAATCAATGCTGGTATCCGGGATCCGGATCCATGCAACGATATCCGGATTGATCTTTTTTAATGCTCTAAAATCAACCACGGTCTGTTTCCCATCGCTTCCGTCTGTTCCTTCTGTGTGGTCATCCTCATCTGTTTCCTTGACGTATGTACGCAGGTCTTCATATTCCTGCACACCTTCCCGGTACATAAAGTAAATGCCAAGACCGGTACATACGCAAAAGCTGAGTACCATCAGGCAGACTGCCACGATCATGATTTCTTTTATGTGTCTCATACAAACCTCCGATTATTCTTCCTGGAAAAAGGGCTGCCGGTAAATCGAGCAGCCCTGAACCGTATTCCTTAATTTCCTTTTTTCTTCTTATACCAGATCACGCCGCCAATGCCGCAGGCAGAAAGGACTGCCAGAAGGATCGGAAGCCAGATGTTGGTGCTGTCCCCTGTTTTCGGGCTGTTTCCTGTCGGTGTGCTGCCGGAAGGGGATTTGGTGTTTTTGATCTCTTTTACGATCTCGATCACTTTGGTTTTTCCGTCTTTGTATTCAAAGCGGATCTCTTCTTTTTTGTTGCTTAATTCATAACCATTTGGTGCTTTGGTCTCTACCAGGATATATTCCACGGTTTTCTCTACTTTTCCATTTTTATAAGTAGCAATCGGAATCTTGCCGCTTGTCGCTGTTCCGGTCTTATCCGTTACCAGTTTTTCTACGACTTTTCCGTTTTCCTTTTCACGCAGTTCAAATTCTGCTCCTGGAAGGGCTGCCTTACTGGTGGAATCGGTCTTTTTGATGACCAGTTTTCCATACGGATGTGCGTCCTTCATTTTGACTTTCTGGACTTTTCCAGTATCTTTTACCGTAAATTTCACATCTTCCGCAATGAGGTATCCATCCGGGGCCTGCTCTTCACGAAGGGTATATTTGCCTACCGGAAGTTTTTCGACCATATGCGGTTTATCCGTGGACGTCCAGCTTTCAACTTTCTTTCCATCTTTATCTAGGATGATCAGTTTTGCTCCCGGTACCTCACTGGAATCCGCAATGTCTTTCTTGCTGATTTCCACTTTGGTCACATCATCAAGCATCTGGTGTTTCTGTACTTCTTTTGTGTTTTCGACGGTAAATTCAATACTTTCCGCAGTCACATAACCATCTGCCGGCTTTGTTTCTGTCATCTTGTATTTCTTTCCTACGATAAGACCCTTGATGATATGTGCTTCCTCTTTGGATACCCATTCATCCACCGTATTCCCATCCTCATCTGTTACCTTTAAGGATGCTCCCGGAAGTTCTTTTTTGTCCGTTAGGTCTGCTTTGGAAAGTTCTACCGTAGTCTGCTCATCTTCAAAGGTGAACGCATACTCTGCAACACTGGTTCCACTGCCCTGGTACTCAAAAGTGAATTCCTGCGGTTCCTGATCTGTCACATAGCCATCCGGGGCGGCAAGTTCCTTAATGTAGTACCTGCTATCAACCGGGAGATCTGCAACAAACTGGATCTTTCCATCCTCATCTGTGGTCTTCAGTTCGATCAGGGTGTCTTTCGCAAGGAGTACTTTTCCTTTAGAAGATACGATGTCGTCTGCTGCATAGAGGCCAAAGATTGCCCCGGAAAGTACTTTGTCACTGTCCTTTTCTTTTTTCAGGACTTCCACCTGTACCCTCTGGCGCGCATTCTGCCAGTCGGCACTATAAGTAACCAGAGGTGTATCCTGGTCACGGTATGTAAGATCCACATATCTTGGTTCATTATCCAGAACGTAGCCATGTGAGGTCTCTTTTTCCACGATGTAATAGCGTCCAAGCGGGAGGTTATCCATCTGGGCGATGCCATTTCCATCTGTTGTAATGGAGCCGACCAGTTCATCTGCCGCATAATAATCTGCACTTACCCCGTCTGCTGCACGGATGGCTTCTGCCGCGTAAACATTGAAGGTTACATCAGTCAGGTTTCCAGTCACATAGTTGAACAGGTGCTCGATCATGCCTTTTGCATTGTCAAGAAGGGATACGCTGTCTAAGAATTCCCCTTTCTTGTTTACCAGAAGTCTTGCTACCGGGACTTCATCTTCCATTTTGACTTTCTGTACTTCTGCAGTATCAGAGATCGTAAACTCTACGTCTGTTGCACGTAAGTAGCCATATGGTGCAAGCTCTTCACGCAGAATGTAAGTTTTTCCAACCTGAAGTCGCTTGATCACATGTGGGGAATCTTTTACGGATGTCCAGGAATCGATCACGTTGCCATCCTTATCCAGTACACTCATGGAAGCCCCGTCAAGTTCTGTTCCGGTCGTGATATCTGCTTTTGTTACTTCTACCGTTGTCGGCTGGTTTTTCTTCACGGATTTTAATTTGATCGTTTTTACGTCCTGGCCCTGGTATGTGGCATCAAATTCCAGGATCTCATCGGAAGATACATAACCCGCCGGCGCCTGCAGTTCTTTCACATAGTATCTGCCAAGCGGAAGATCCAGCGTAAACGCTGCCTTACCTTTTTCGTTGCTTGTGATCTCCTGAAGCAGTGTATCTGCTTTTACGATCACCTTGTCGCCGGAAGAAATTGCTTCTTTATTGTATAATCCAAAGGTTGCACCTTTTAAAGCCTTTCCGGTCTCGGCATCCTGTTTTTCCACACTTAGCTCTACTTTCTGGCGTTCATTGGAAAATTCCAGTTTTTCTTCGATCTCCGGTGTGTTCTGATCCTTATAGATAAAGGATACTTCCTGACTGTCTGGATTTAAGACAAATCCGGCCGGTGTTTTTGTTTCTTTCACACGGTATTTTCCAAGCGGAAGGTCTTTGATCACAGCTTCTCCATTCTTATCGGTGGTCACTGTTTTTACCAGGGTATCCTTTGCATAGATCACGTGACGGTTTCCCTGCTCGTCCACCTGATGATCCGGTGTGAAAATATCTTCTGCTGCGTAGATTTCAAATTCTGCCCCTTCCAGGGAAGTTTCTTCGTATACAAAATCCTTTTTAAAGGATTTTAAGGTTTCACCGGATTTATGGATCACCAGTTTGCCCTTGACCGGATGGTTTTCATAGGTCACGGTAATGATGGCATCCCCGCTGACAGAATCCATCTGATAAGCTGTATTTTTGTCAACTTTGATCTCCACATACTGGGTATTCTGGGTGTAGCCATCCGGCGCGCTCACTTCCTCGATCCTGTAATTTCCACATTTTAAGGATTCCGGAAGGATCAGGTAACCATTTTCGTCCGTAAAATAGGATTTATGGACAACCGTATTTGGATAGGTCGTTACCTGTTCCACATACTTTTTCGCATCCAGGTCGTACACTTTGAATTCTGTATTGGCAAGGAGGACCGGCAGTTTGGTCTCGTCATCCTGTTTCACGATCTTAAGCTTTGCTTTGAACTCATCGTCCAAAAGGACTCTCCACACCTGCGGTGTGGTGCTGTTCTCAGTTACGGTTACGATAAAATCATCTACCGGCATAAAATTATGCGGTGTTGTAGTCTCACGGACAATGTAGCGTCCATAAGGGATCGGGATGCTGCACGCATAGCCGCGTTCATCGGTAAACATTTCTGTTTTTCCGTCTTCCGTAAGAACGATCGGGGTCGCATTTGTAAAGTCATAGCTTCCATCGTCTTTTACAGTCAGGCTGCTGATCAGATAAGCAGAGAATCCGGCACCTTTTAAAAGATCCGCATCGGTCTTATCATTATCCGCTGCTTTGATCAGCTGGAAGGGCTGTTTGATCACGTCTTCTTTGGAAACGGTATTTCGTTTTACCGTCTCTACCTGGTCTCCTTCGTAGTCACAGTTTACATCATGCTCCTCTTCGTCCAGAAGATAACCTACTGGAGGCGTGATCTCCTTCAAATAATACTTTCCAAGATACAGATTGCTTACGCTTGCTTTTCCCTCTTTATCGGTCGTCAGGGTAGCTACCTGCTCGTCCTTTTTATAAAGGACTCCGCTCCTGCCATCCGGATGGTTAATGTCTTCTCTTGCATAGAGCCCGTAAATGGCTCCTTCAAATACTGCATCTCCCTGTGCGCTGTTTCCTGTCTCGCTGTCTTCTTTTACCAGGTCGATCGTTGCATTTACACGCTTATTTGTAAAGGTATGGCTAAAGTTTACCTTTTCTTCCTTATCATTGGTAAACTTAAAAGTGAAGGTGTAAGTATCCTCACTGTTTCTAAGGTAAAGTTCCGGTGCCTGGATCTCCCGGATGCTGTAGCTGTAATTGATCGGAAGTTCCGCTTTATAAGAAGCTTTTCCATCGGCTCCGGTCGTTGCTTTTTCAATCAGTGTTCCTTTGGGAACAACGGTCTTACCATCAACTTTGATATCTTCTGCTGCATACAGCCCGTAAATACCTCCGGAAAGCGGATTTTTGGTCTCTTCGTCCTGTTTTTCCACACGGACTGCTGCCTTCTGGCGTTCATTTAAAAATGTTGCACTGCCAGTCTGCACTTCTACGGTCTGGCCTGCATACACAAGCTCAATAGTCTTGGACTCTCCTTTACATACATAATTATCCGGAGCCTTCGTCTCGGTTACTGTGTAGGTGCCAAGATAGAGGTCTTTTAACGTAACGCTTCCGTCATCTCCGGTAACCAGATTATCCTTGACAAGTGCACCTTTTTTATAGATGAGGGTGCCATCTGCCGCCTTGATATCTGCACCTGCATAAACACTGTAAACGGCTCCTTTCAATTTCCGTTTTTCGTAGGTAAATGTCACACCATTTTCCGTGACGGTCGCTCCGGTAAGCACTTCTCCTTCTTTATAAATGGTGAGTGCACCCTTTTGCTCTTTATCCGTTAAGTTCTTGGAAGCGGTCTGCCCTACGACCAGCTTTACCCCATAGGCTTTCGTATCCAGCACGTATCCGGACGGGCCTGAAATCTCACGAAGGTAAACGGTATCCTGTGTTTTGGTGATCTTTACTTCGGATTCCCCTTTTGCATTTGTTGCCGGCATTTTTTTGATAAGTTTCGTGCAGGCTTCATCTGCATAGATGCCGTAAACGGCACCTGCAAGGAGCGCGTTGCTTCCCTTATCTTTTTTGATGATCTTGACCGTTGCTTCATCCGGCCAGTCTACCTCCAGGTTCAGCTCCAGTGTATCTGTATAATATCCAAATCCGATATCCTGGCTGTTCGCCAGCTTTAAGAGCATGGCATGGAAATTAAGCGGATAGTTGGATGTGATCGCATATTTTCCTTTCAGGCTTCCAATATTCTGGGTGGTTGCTTCCAGATGGAATTTTTCACCGCCCTTTACGCTCACATTTCCGGTCCCGGTTTTCCCTGTCGTCTCATTTACAAGGGAGACCCCGTTTTCCAGATGGACCGTGATCACAAAAGCTGCATTTGCCTTCCATGTAAAGGTCGGGCTCTGGTTTCCATTTGCAGAAGCACTGAGCCCTGGTGTCAGTTCCATGGTCGTTGGATCCGGCATCTTTGCAAGGGCTGCCTTGATCTCTTTTAACATGTTTTTGGCAGTTGTCGAAAGGGAGCCGCCAAATCCGGATTCCCCGTCATATAAATAATCGACCAGATAATGCTGCATTGCACGGGTCTCGGAGGAACAGCCGTATTTTTCCATGATGGATTTGATATTATAGCCGTTGAATGTGCCGCCCCATCCGGGACCGCCATATCCGTAAAACATGGCCTTCCTTAAATAACGGTCATCGCCGCCTTCATCCAGTTCGACCATATTTTTATAAGTCGTTCCACTTGGCGGGGACTGTTTACTGTGCTGCATGCAGTATGCATAGACGGTATAAGTCTTTCCGCCTGCTTTGTAACGGATATACTTATAGGAATCATTTCCGCCCTGTCCCATAACAGAATCAAAAGGATGCAGTTTTCCATCTGAATAATAGTAATAGGTATTAGCTTCAATGTCTGTTGAATCATCCCACAAGTCTCCATCGGAAGCTGCCACGGTACTAATACCGCCCTCAGCCTGGTCATATAGCACACTTAATGCAACATCATCTTCCGGCATCTCAAAGCTGAAGGAATTTGTTCCCTCATCGTAGCTTACTTCTGCATACAGAAGATCTTCGGTATTCTCTGTCTGGTTTGCTTCGACAAGACTTGTTCCCACTGCGATCAGGCTTCCCTGCGGGATATCACCGGAAAAGTTGACCGTCTCCCCCGTCTGGTAACGTCCGTCCTCGTGGTCCAGTTCAATATTGAATTCATTTCCCTGTACAATGTCAACCTGATGGCTTCCATCCTCTGTTTCCTCATCGGAAAATCCTTCTGCTTCCTCTTCTTCTGGTTCCTCCGTTTCTTCCGGCTCTTCCTGAGTTTCCGGGGCATCTTCCGGGCTTATGGTCGGGAGGACGGGGTCTGCCTCCGGTTCGTCATCGCCGCTTTCCTGTTCCTGGCCGCCATTGGATCCGTCTGTTTCTGCTTCCCTTGGTGTCACCGTGATGTTTCTGGCAACCAGATAGGCTTCCCCGGA
This sequence comes from Ruminococcus sp. AF17-12, assembly GCF_003479245.1. Classification (NCBI taxonomy): domain Bacteria; kingdom Bacillati; phylum Bacillota; class Clostridia; order Eubacteriales; family Oscillospiraceae; genus Ruminococcus; species Ruminococcus sp. AF17-12. The sequence continues at coordinate 15,704 of NZ_QUGY01000002.1, read as the reverse complement.
TGCGGGCGTAACAAGATATACGCATTTATAGGTCCCCGCATGGTTATAATCAAATACAGTCCCGTCTTCCATTGCTGCTTTTTTCAGTTCCACATGGTCTCCGTCAGAGAGTTTCAGTCCTGTAAAATCATTCTGGATATCAAAGGCTTCCCCTTCGGTAACCATAAGCGCAAGTTCCGGATCAGCAACGGTTTCCTCGATCAGTTCCTCCTCGCTTTTCTCCGTCTGCGTTTCTGTCTGTGTTTCTGTCTGTACCTCGATCTGCGTCTCGCTCTGTGCGGAAACGCCTCCCACCTCAGCGGCGGATACTGCAGAAGCTCCCGTCTGCAAGAGCGTAGTGCAGCACAGAGCAAAAGCCATCGCACCCGCCATCCATCTTTTCTTCCAGTTTTTTTCCAAGTGCACGTTCTCCTTTCATGATCGCTTTTTTCCCTGCAGTTTTCTTTTGGTCCGTCTCTTATCTGCATCGCTTTCTCCTTTCTTCCGGCTTTTTCAGCCAGATAAAAAGGAAACTGAAAAAAATTCCAGTTTCCCTTTTATCTGACCAAACATTTTATGCCGTCTTCCTGTGTCCTTTTTCCTCTTTTTGAAGGATCCAGTCATCCACGCCTTTGTAGTGTTCCATCCAGGTACCGGATGCATCGGTATCCCAGGTGACTCTTTTGCAGGATACATTCAGTTCCTCACAGATCTCATATAGTTTTATACAGCCTTTTCGGATCATGTCCCGCTTTCTGCGCTTTCTGGGGCATTCTCCATGATACAGATAAATTCCATGTTCACATTGCCGGCACGCACTTTTTTCATCGTGCTTACAGGACAATTCCATCATTTTATCCATGTCGTAACATTCGTAAACTCTTTTTAACCCCTGCTCTTTCAGTTTTCGCAAGACAGTTTCCAGTCCTTTATGATTGGAAACTCCAGGGACTCCGATATAAGGATTTCCTGTACACATCCATGCGATCTCTGCCTTTAAGATCCCTTCCGTTACGTAAACCGTGCCATCCTTTATTTTCCCAAACATTCCTGCCGGGCTGCCGCTTGATGTGCCTTTTTCTAAGCCGCTGCTGGTAAACCAGAGGTACTTCCGTTCTTTTAAAGGAACATCCAGCCGGATCTGGAATCCTATGATCCGTTCCTTCCCATCCCGGACCGGGCAAAGATACCCGTTATTCTTCCTATAAAAAGCAGCTTCCCAGTCACCATCCCGGTTGATGAAAAATCCAGGAACCCCATCCAGGCGAAATCCCTTTTTTAAGAGCTTTCTGGCAATGGTCACGGAATTCTCCTCATCCGTACTTAAAAAACCTCGTTCTTCCATCTGTCTGACCTCATTTAACGTCAGCCCACGCAGGAGAAGGTTCCTCCGGTGTGTTTCCTTAAGCTTAAGAAAAGTGAGCATTTCCTTATATACATGGTCCCGGTAATCCCATTCCTCTTCCGTAAGGGAAATGCGTTTCTTTTTAGAAACGATAGAAGCGAACCCATTTTGTGTCGTGGACTGCTGTCTTTTATCCTTTCCAGAAAAAGAAAGTGCCTGCTTTATCTCCCGGTAGGCTTCTTTATACCGGTTTCTCCCGTAAATGCCGGATAGTTCCGCATACAGTGTCAGCATGTTTCCGGCTGCCCCGCAATGATAGCAATGGTAAACATTCTTCAGTTCTCCATTTTTGCGGATGCAAAAACTGCATTTTCCTCTTAAATCCCCGCAAAAAGGACATTCCACCGGAAATTCGTCCTGGTAAGAATCACTCAGTCTTCGGATTGACAAAAGATCTGCTACTTCTGCGATCGTAAACGATTCTCTGGCATACATGCCTTCCTCCTTTTCATAAAAGATGGCCCCGTTCCCGGAGCCATCTCAAACTATTTCTCTGTTTTCAGGCTGCTTTTTGCATTTCCTTTTCATGATCCAAAAGAATCTTCGCAGCTTTCTGTATTTCCTGATTCTGGCCTTTGTAACGCTGTACCAGCCATTTGATCGTCTGGTAACCTCTGGCATCCTGCATCATTTCCCCAAGAGGGGTTCCGGCATAGACACCAAAATTGCAGATAACCTTTTCTGCCCATTTCACTTCATCCTCTGCATCCTCTTCGTGAGCCATATCCTCCAACACTTCCTCTGCAGTCTCTTCTGGTGTTTCTTCCTCTTCTTCTGCATCAAAAGAAATCTCATCATCTTCATCAAATGGAACTTCATCCGTTTTTTTTACTGCACGGAAACCGTCTGCATCCGTCTCGGCAGTAATTTCCTCATCTACGGAGATTTCCTCGGTCTGAACCGGATCTTCCGCTTTGGTTTCTTCATCGGAAAATTCTTCCAGTCCGCTTTCACTTTCTTCCATTCCAAAAGTCATCTGTCCAGGAAGGTTTTCTTCTGTATCCGTCACTGCATATTCCACTTTTACAGGACTTTCTGATATGGCATTTCCATCACGCAGTTTTTTACGGTCCGTTTTCTTTTCCCTGACCGGTTCCGTTTGCTCCTGCTTTGCTGCGGTTTCTTTTCTTTCTGCCTTTTCCTGTTTCTTTTCCGGTTTTTCCGGTTTTACGGAAGCTTCCTGCTTCGGCATTTCTTCTTTTTCCGTCCCACGCATGTCCGGATCGTCTATTCCAGATGCCTGCATGATGTTGAATTTATTTAAGAAATAATACTTCAGGCCATACGTCCATGCCGCACCTTTTGCTTTATCCGGTGCTTCATTGGTTCCAATGACATGCAAAAAGCTCCGTACCTTGTCTCCCGGACGGTCTGCATTGGTCCAGCACAGCTCCAGGTCAGCCTCATATCTCCAGAGCGCTCCCATTTCCTTTAAAAACACGGAATTGCCCTGTTCGTCCATCTGTGTCGGCCTTTCACTTAAGATGTCAAAATCGACCCCGTATTTATTAAGGGCCGGTGTCAGGCATTCATAAATATCATCCAGTTTTACAAAATCATAAGTAACGTCCTCACTGTACCGTTTGCGGATCAGCTTCGGCACCTTTTTTCTAATCCTGATCATCTTCTGGTTCAGATTCATGTAATTGTATTTACCCATATTATTCGTTTCCTCCTGATTTTTTCATTTTTTATACTAAGCAGAACGCGGAAGGCTTACCTCCGGCCCTGTCCCAGTCTTTTTTAACATTTCTTCCATTTCCTCCCGGATACATCCGATACAGATCTTCTTTTTTGAGATCTCCGGAAGTTTTTCAAGCAGCCACTTCTGGGCGAAAAGCTCTGCTGCCCGCTGTGGGTTGCTTAAATATTCCAAAAACATCCAGTCAGAAAATTCCCACTTCATATCCGCAAAATGAAACTGCGGCTGATAGATCAGATCCTCCGGCCGCTTTCCTTTTTTAATAAAACGGTCTGCATTTAGCTGGATATAAACCCTGCTGATCTCCGGGATCATCTGTGCAGCTGCATACCCGCCTTTTAACAAAAGTTCATCCCATTGTTCCCGGATAAGTTTCTTTCCAATGCGGCTTATCTGTGTTTCCAGTTTCGGGATCAGATCCTCACGCACAGGAAAACCAAAATCATCCGGTATCCCGATCGGCTTCAGAAAAAGATCTTCTGCTTCATAAAGGGAATACTCCGGCATGTGGATCACGGCACACCAGTTCCGGTCTGTTTTTCTGTTTTCCTTTAAACAGTCAAAGAAAAAGAAACAGTTTCCATATCTTGCCTTTATAAACAGCTGTCCGGAAAATTCTTTTACTTCACAATCCGGCGATTTCAGCCATGCGATCAGTTTTTCTGCCTCCCTGCTCTCTTTTAACCAGTCCGGAAGTTTTCTATCCATCACATACCTCCGTAATTTAGATATATGGCAGGGAATACCTGGAATACACCATCTTTGCCCGTTTTAAAAATGCAGAGCCTTTTTCTGCTTTTGCAAACCATTCCACAAAAAAACGTGTCAGGTTCTGCTGCAGTGTCCGGTGGGTATCAAGGGCATAATCCACAAATTCCCCATATCCGTCCATACTTCCTGCAAGCAGGTAGCAGGTAAACATTTTTGCCATCTGCTCTTCATCTGAAGGATTGATCTCCATTTCCTCTGCGCCGTCATACACCAGGCGCACCCTCTCTGGCTGTTCCTTTACATGCAGGCACAGATCATCGGCCATCAGTTTCGATGCTTCGTTTCGAAGGTCGTAATATCTGACCTCTGAAAGACCTTTTAGCCAGGCAAACCCAAGATAAGTGTAATTGTCTTTTATTTCCTGCTGCTCTTTTGCCATGGACTCCATAAATTTTTTGTGTCCGGTGGGATGGCAGTTCAAGTATTCATCTACCAGCAGCCTTGCCACATCTTTTCCATTCGTAACCTTCATGTTTTCCTCCCATCAAAAAAAGACAGTCCATGCTGTCTCCATTCTTTTAAATCCTGTTAGTATTTTACAGTGCCAGGAATATCATATTCATGCCAGCGTTTTGACACACAGCCGGCAATTTTTTCTTCCAGAGCTAAAAGGCCTCTCTCATTCGTCTTTTCCTGCCTTGCAATGGTAATGGATTCACAGATCCCGCAGTAGATTTCGTATGCGCTGCATGGCTCAGTCCCAGTAGTAGCCTTAAACTGCTCCACGGTTTCTGCAAGCAGTTTTTTTCCAAATCCCGCCTGCTTCATGATCCCTGCCATGGCATTTGCCGGATGCTCGATCCAGATATCACACAGCCGCATGACCCCTTTTAAGACTTCCCGGTAGTAATCAAAGATCGACTCTATGTTTTCCGTGAAATCTTCCATTCCTTTACAGTTTTTGTGCGTAACCTTCAGGGCATTGCCAAGGATCACATTTCTTGTCGGCTCCTGCAGGGAATAAAAAATATTCGCTCCGGACACACCGACGTCTGACGTAGTGATCCGTACAACTGCTTTTATGTCCTTATCAGTCTTTCTTCCATAATTCTGCATCAGTTCCTTATAAACATCTGTAAGTTTCGTATCTTCCAGCTGCCAGGACGCCGTAACAGAATAATGATCTGCATAGCCGTTTAAAAACGTTGCCTTCTCATAGTCCCCATGGATATATGCCGAGGTAACCATGTACATATCCGGCATGGATATGATGGCATAATCTTTTTCATCACCAGACAGGACTGCCCTTATTTTTCCTTCACAGAAACGGATCAGTGCTCTTCCTCTTGCAACCTTCAGGCATTTATTCAAGATCTCTGCCAGTGTTTTCTTATCGACATCTGCCAGGGCTTTGCCATCAATCCTGGCCCGTCCTTTCAACGATTTGATTGCTGAATTTCCTATATAACAGATCCTCTCGGGCAGGATAAGAACCAGCCTGGAATGAGATAAGGTATCTTTTTCCAGTGCTTCCAGGGAAATGCCCTGAACCTCTGTACAGGTTTCCTCTCCTGCAGCTGCCACCTTTAATTTCTTACTGGTGATCCGGATCCATTCTGCCCGGCTGTCTATCTCTTCCAGATACTCGCACAGTTCCTTTTCTGTCCGGAACTCCTTATAAAAGTCATCTTTATAATACATAATGTCCGCCTTTCCATGCTAGCTGAAAATCCGGACTTCAACAGCCTGTATCTTTCCATCTTCGATGCAAAATACATAGCCGTCTTCTGCCATCTCCATAAGCATTCCAATTTCCAGTGCATTTGCGTTTTCCCATTTAATTGTCTCCATAATCGACCCTCCTGATTTTACAATGTGTTTTCTTTTTTTGATGTTCTTAAGGTATTTCTTTTTGCAGTTTCCTTAACTGACAGTTTCATTCGTGCTCCTCCTTTCTGCTTTTTATGCAATAAAAAAAGACACAAAAAGAATCTTCTTTCCTTCTTGCATCTTCCTTATATTTTGCATATCCATTTTTCTCATTAAGGGCAAGACCGCCCCAAAGTGTTTCTTCCGGAATGTCCGGAACTAAAGAATAACCACAGTCTTTTATAGACTGTTAAATTATTTTTCATTTAAAGACTACCACAACATTTTGTGGTTGTCAATTAATTTTAACTATATATTGTGTTATTGCGTGAGTTGTCTTTATTATTCTGCTACATGTTGTGACAGGCGGCATGATACCGCCTGTCTGTTTCATCCGTCTGCATAAGTGCATGTATCTGAGGGGAATAGGTAATCTGTACATGCACTATGAAAACGTCTTACTCAGCGTTTGGATCCGCCGTGGAAATATTTTTGGCAAGGCTTCGCCCGTTGGCATCCGTCCCTGCTTCAAAAAGGACCGGCTGGCCACCGCTTAATTTCCGGTATCCATCCATCTGGATCTCTGAAAAGTGGGCGAAATAATCAATCCCGTCTTCACCGGTGATAAAGCCGTATCCTTTCTGTGCGCTGAACCATTTCACGGTTCCCTGTAGTGTTTCTGACATATCCTTCTCTCCTTTGCTGTATTTCCCGCAATAGTCTTTTGCGGAAACAGGGCAGCATGGAATCGAACCATGCCTGGTGCTCCCCTCCCTGCTATAAAATGGATCTCTTCCTCTTATATTTCTTCGTTTCCCAAAAAAGTCCCGTTATTGAGTGCTGCATCCACCCGGCGGATTCCTACCAGCTTCTTTTCATTTATGCCAAAATAAAACCGGTAACGTTTTCCCTCCAAAACTTTTACGTTTTTATCCAGCAAAAGTTCACTCTGCCGGCCGGCCGGATCACTTACCCGGATCTTCCGTAATCTTGCAAAGGGATTTTTCCCGTCTATCCCGGTTACCAGCCCTTCCACGATTTCATAGGTCTTTTTATCCGCGGTGCAGAAAATAAGATATGTTCTTATAAACCCGATAATCCCAAGCAGGAAAGACCAGAAAATAAAAGTTTTGTCTTTCATCCATGTTCCCATAAATGATCCGAAAAGCAGGATAAAAAGAGACAGGATACCATATCGCTGGATCCTGTCCTTAAAAAAATCCGGTATATTCTGATAACGTGTTCCAAAATCTTCCAAGCATCTATACAGCCTGTGCCAATACGGATGTTCCGTTTGCTTCAAGGCAGTCCTCCCTTCTTATGTTGTCGATCACAAGCTGTTTCTTATAGTAAAGCTGCGCTACACGGCTTATAAATTCCCGTTGTATCTGTTCCTGGAGGGAATCTGTTAAATTGGGTTCCCTGCTTTTTGCCTCTTCTTTTAAACATTTCAGGTGGCAGGAAACATCCCCTTCTCTTTGAAGATAGGAAAGTAGCTGGTATTCCTCTTCTGTAAGCAGCGGCTTTTTAAAAGCCCTCAGTGAAAACTTCAGTCCTTTTCCCATGGAAAGGGCTTCCATAAAATGCTTCATGCGTTCTGTCCGTGAAAAGGCCATGGGAGCCATGACTGACCGGCTGATAATGCTGTATACAGCTTCCTCTCTGGTACATCCTTCTGTCAGCACAACCAGGCCCCGCTTTACCAGACGGTTCAGGCAAAACTGAAAATCCTCTTTGTCCGCCCATTCCTGTGCCTGTTTTTCTCCAAGACTAAATACAAGAAGACGATGCATCTGGGAGTGGACCTTATCCTCTTCACAGAAAGACCAGGTGAGCGCAGCCCACAAAATAGTTTCCATTTCTGTAAGTACTTTTTCTTCCCCATCTACCCAGACACAAAACCTTCCATCTGCATCATCTTTTTTCATTCCGATTGCTGTATACCATCTCATGACATTTCCTCCTTGTCATTTTCACTCTTTCTAATCTCTGCTTCTGATCTGTTTTCTTTCATATAACTTGTTACCCATACATCATTTCCAGGAGTTTTGGAAGTACATACCCCAAAAGCATGCCTGCTGCCGTACAGATTCCGATATTCGGCCGCCGCAGTTTCCATACTTCCTGTGTTTTGGTCCCGATAATCCTTGTTCTTCCCGGTACGATCCACCTGAGTTTCCGATAAAACTCCATAAATCCCTGATTGTCAAAGCCAAAGGATCGTACACAGAAAACATCCCGTTCCTGTTCTTCTTCATCCAAAAGGAAAAAGCTTTTCTGTTCTTTCCCTTCTTTTCGGATCACGATATAAAATTCCGGAATTCCCCGTCTGGTTCCTTCTACGATCTTATCCATCTCATCGTAAAAGATCCTGCAGGACTCATATTTTCCGTTTTTTTCCGGCTGGCAGACTGCCAGGCTGTCCTCTTCAAGTGCCATATAACAGTTTTCTGCCTCCATGATCCTCCGGCTGATTTTTATGGCCTGACGAAGAAGCAGGATTATCGCAAGCGTCAGTGCAGTACACAAATATACAAGATCCCAGCATCTTTTCTGGTATATGAAAAAGTATGCGCTGATTCCCTCTGCCACACTGCATATTGCTGTCATAATAAAATACTGTTCTTTAAGGTCCATCAGATGATATACATCATCTTCTGTCGCCTGTAGTCTCAAGGGCATCCATCCTTTCCGTCATGCCACGCTTATTTTATCCGGGGATTTCTTTTTTTCCTCTCGGCTTTTTATATAGTCTGTACATTCCCGGATGGTCTGTTCACACAGGTAATAAGAAAATTTCCCGATATGTGTGTCCTTTTCCCGGAGATTCAAACGGTTCTGAAGCCAGATATACGTGCTATGTTTGGTCATATAACCATTTTTCCAGATTGCATCCAAAGCTCTGTGTGCTTCGATCCGCTTATTACGCAGATTGCTGTCAGCCATGGTTCCCATGGGACGCATACTTTTTTTGTGTGCCCCAATGTATGAATCACAGGAAGGATAGCCGCTGCATACATACAGGTATTTCTCCGGATCCAGGTTGTTATCCCCATAGACATAGGCTGCAGGCCTAAGTACCCCGGGTCTTTTGCAATATGGACAGTACAAGGTTTCCCGCATCTGTTTTCTCTTCTTTTTTGCCATCTGACGTCACTCCTTTCCATCTTTATCTCCGATGTTAAAGAAATCCCTTTTTCTGTGTCAACAGAATTCTTTGAAAATCATAAAAACATTTTCAGGAAGCTCTTTTGATAAGCCTTGTGATAATGCCTTCTGCCACTTCATAGTTGTCGTTGATGCGGGTCACCACAAATCCGATCTTATCTTTCTTTCCCGGAAGTGCGGACATATTGCAGGAATGTGCCACGGCATTGACTCCGATATCAAGGCGGATAAAATAGGTTCCCTTATAGACTTCCGTAATGATCCCTGTATATTTTCCCTGTTTATGGCATTTCCGGAGGTTATCTTTATTGATATTGGCTGTCGGACTCTTTGCATCCACTTCTATAATGATCTGGTCAACAGAGCTTGCTTCCACCTTATTGACCATGACTAGCACCAGATCACCTACCTGGAATTTTTCTCCGGCATCTACCATCCACTCCCAGGCCATGTCTCTGGCCCGGACAGATACTTCTACACCAAAGACTTCCAGGCGGACTGCTTTGGGAGCTACCGCGATCACCCTTGCTTCTACGATCCTGCCTTCATAGAGCATTGGTTTTTCTGTATCTTCCCCAAGGTAAAAAGTCTGTCTCTTTTTAAGCATTGCATCTTTTCTGGATGCTACAACGCTCCGGCTCTTGTTATCCAGATCTTTGATGATGAAATCAATATCACAGCCGAGCATGTTGTTAGCAATACGGACCTGACGGTTTAAGGTATCCGCGTTTTCACGCCCGTCTCCCTGAAGGTTGATCATCATTTCATTCATTGGGATAATAATCCGGAAGCCATTAAAGTATGTAACAGCAACCATCCATCCACTCTCCAGTTTTTCAATGCCCCCGAGCTGGCCCGTCAGAATCTTTCTGGTACGATGTGCATTCAAAAGCTGATGCCATCTGGCTTCTTCCTGTTCCTCCATGCTTTCAACCTGCGCGTCTACATCGATTGTCAAAACACCATCGTAGACTGCACGCGGAACATCTTTTTCCCCGTTTCCCGCCAAAACTGTTTTTTTGGTATCCTCCATATATTTCCTCCTGTTCTTATTTATTTTTTGTCTTCTCTGCTCCATCCAGAAAACTCCTCCGGTACTCAGGAAAGACAAAAGAAGACACAAAAAAAGCAGCCCGTTTAAAGCTGCTTTCTTCATGCCTTCTTTTTACAGATACCATTCTATAATACATGGAATTCTATGTCAATATTACCTCGATTGCAATAGTGTCGCATATTAGTTCCTTTTATGAAGCCTGTACGACAGAAGGATTTGGTAACACTAAGAACTGCCAGATTCCTGTGTCCTTATAGAAAATTCCATCTCATATGTAATTGTTTTATTATATAGTGTTTATTTCTTCCTCTTAATCGTCCCAAATAAGACAACCGAGCTTCTTGTACATTTTTAAACTATAGATATTACGGAACAGTTGCAGTAGATATATATTTTTTCAAATAGCTGAAGGATAATACCTGATTATCTGTTATTTATATACATAATACATATTGAATTTTAGTAAAACTAGAGGATACATAAAAATGCCATTAACCAAAGAACAATTTCTTAAACAATTAAATTCTGATTGTTATTTCTCCACATACTCTTCTGCCATATGTACTGCCATAGCACCATCTGCCACTGCTGTTACTATCTGACGAAGTAACTTTGTTCTGACATCTCCTACAGCATAAACACCCGGAATACTCGTTTCAGTGTTTTCACCTGCCACAATATATCCTTTATTATCCAGTTCTATCTGATTATCTAAAAAATCTGTTGTCGGTTTTCTTCCTATACTCACAAACAGGCCGTCACATTCTATAATGTTTTCTTCTCCTGTAACTGTATCTTTCAACCGCACACCAGTCAATCGTTCTCCATAAATCAGTTCATTTACTGTATTGTTCCATCGAAACTCTATATTTTCAGTTTTCATCAGCTGGTCATGGTAGATTTTCGTTGCACGTAATGTATCTCTTCGATGAACAATGATGACTTTCTTAGCAATTCGACTTAAAAGAACAGCATCTGATACAGCAGAATTTCCACCACCAACAACCACCACGATCTTATCTTTATAAAACATACCATCACAGGAGGCACAATAAGCAACCCCATGACCTATCAATTCTTTTTCTTTAGCAAGACCAAGTTCTCTTGGATTTGCTCCAGTAGCAATCACTACTGTTTTCCCAATATAAATTCCCGAACTAGTTTCTACTCTCTTAAGCTTTCCTGTTAAATCCATATTATAAACTTCAGCATATTCACTTTTAGCGCCAAATTTTTCCGCCTGTTTTTGCATTTTCTCTGCCAATGAAAATCCGTCAATTCCATTTTCAAAACCAGGATAGTTATCAATCTGCCAGGTCAATGACATCTGACCACCTGCAGATAATTTTTCTATAACAATTGTATCAAGTCCTGCTCTGGCTGCGTATAATGCTGAAGTATACCCTCCAGGTCCTCCACCCACGATAATCATATCGTAAACATGATTTTCATTCATACAGCAGTCCTCCTTTTATTTTTCCAATGCTTCATTAATAAAATTCTCTATCATTATTTTTGATTCAGGTGCAACAATAGAATCTATTGCCTTTCCATCCCGATATAAAACCAGCGTAGGAATTATCTCAATCTTTTCAGCTTCTGCAATCTGTGGTTCTTCATCAATATTTACTTTTCCAGCAATAAGAATATCGCTGTATTCTTCACTTATTTTTTCATAAGCCGCTCCAATTCTACGGCAATAACCACACCACGGTGCCCAGAAATCAACCAAAACCGGTTTTTCCTTATGAATTAATTGTCCAAACTTTTCTTTATTTATATTTATAGATGTCATATTTTTCAACTCCTTCTCCTATTTGAACTTAATATATCGCATAAAAGATCTTGCTTCTGTGATGATATCACAGAAAAGATAATTTACTTTATTACACTTCTTTTTATTTCTATTTATGGCATATGCCAGTTACATAATTGACGCATCTAAAAAAAGCAAGTATACTATGTTCGTAAAGGAGATAACGGTTATGAACTTCGAAAATTGTTTTCCACTATGGAATGACTTAAATACAACACAGAAAAAAATAATTTCAGACAATTTAATCACACAGTATGTAAAAAAAGGGACAATCATTCACAATGGAAACCTGGACTGTACTGGATTATTACTGGTTAAATCCGGGCAGCTTCGAACTTACATACTTTCAGATGAAGGACGGGAGATTACACTTTACCGTCTGTTCGATATGGATATGTGTCTTTTATCCGCCTCATGTATCATACGCTCCATTCAATTTGAAGTAACCATTGAAGCAGAAAAAGATACTGATCTTTGGATCATCCCTGCTGAAATCTATAAGGACATTATGAAGGAATCTGCTCCCGTCGCAAACTATACCAATGAGTTAATGGCCACCCGTTTTTCTGATGTCATGTGGCTGATTGAACAAATCATGTGGAAGAGTTTGGATAAGCGTGTTGCTTCATTTCTTTTAGAAGAGACCTCTATCGAAGGAACAAACGAGCTGAAAATCACTCATGAGACGATTGCTAATCATCTTGGTTCCCACAGGGAAGTTATCACTCGAATGCTTCGATACTTTCAAGGCGAGGGTCTCGTCAAACTCTCCCGCGGCAAAATCACAATCCTTGATCCAAAAAGACTGGAAACACTCCAAAGGTCATAAAATTGTTTTTCTGTAACATATAAAGAAGAATCCTCCATTTATCAGAATTATGGAAGTCATTCTAATAAATGGGGGATCTTTTTATATTACAATCAAACTATAAAAATATTTTATTTATTTCTAATAATCCATACCACATGCATATGATCTTTCAATCAGTGCATGGTCATTAGCCACTGCATCATAAAAGCGGAATCCACCTGAAAAGTTGTATGTTTCATATCCATTTCCTTCCAAAATACGGCTTGCAATATAACTGCGTAGCCCACTCTGGCATATCAGGTAAACAGGCTTTCCCTTCTCAACTTCATTGATACGTTCCCTCAGTTCATCTACAGGAATGTTTTTGAATCCATCCATATGCCCCCTGTTAAATTCACCTACAGTTCTCACATCCAGCAACACAACACTTTTATCTCTAGAAATCTTATCCATATCTTCCAGATGCCATTGTTTTAAGGTACCTTTTGCTATATTGTCTATCATGAATCCTGCCATATTTACAGGATCCTTGGCAGAGGAATAAGGCGGTGCATATGCGAGATCCAAATCCTTCAGCTGGGTTGCCTTCAGCCCTGCATGAATTGCTGTTGCCAGCACATCAATACGTTTATCAACTCCTTCATATCCAATAATCTGAGCACCAAGCAAACGATAGGTCTCTTTTTCAAAAACCACCTTCATGGTCATCACTTTTCCACCAGGATAGTAACCGGCATGACTCATAGGAGAAAGAATTACTGTATCTACCTCTAATCCTGACTTTTTGGCATTGGTTTCATTGATACCTGTAGTGGCTGCTGTCATATCAAACACTTTTATAACGGAGCTTCCCTGACTGCCCAGGTAACGACTATCACCGCCACAAATATTATCAGCGATGATTCTGCCCTGTTTATTGGCTGGTCCTGCCAAAGAAATCAGCGCATCATTACCCGTAACATAATGTTTTACCTGAACTGCATCACCTGCAGCATAAATATCCGGTACAGAGGTTTCCATTCTGTCATTCACTACAATACTTTCCTTGATGCCAAGTTCCAGACCGGCTTCTTTTGCTAATACTGTGTCTGGTGTGACTCCGATTGCCAGAACTACCATATCAGCCTGAAGGGATGGATTATCTTTCAACAGGACCTCCACTCCGGTGTCTTTTTCTTTAAATCCTTCTACTGTATAGCCCAGTACCAGTTTTATCCCATGTTTTCTCATTTCATTATGGATCATGGATGCCATATCCGGGTCAAAAGGGTTCATCAGCTGCTTAGGCCGCTGGACAATCGTAACATCCATGCCAAGCTCCCTCAAATTTTCTGCCAGTTCCAGACCAATAAAACCACCACCTGCCAATACAGCCGATTTTGGATGATTCTTATTTATATATTCCTTTATCCGAAAAGTGTCTTCTACAGTACGAAGTGTAAAAAGTTTATCAATACCTACTCCGGGAAGTCTCGGCTGTGTTGGCTTTGCACCTGGAGAGAGGATCAGCTTATCATATTTTTCTTCAAATATCTCACCATTCTCTAAATTTTTCACTGAAACCGTTTTACGTTCCGGATGTATGGAGATAACTTCATGATGAATTTTCATGTTAATACGGAAGCGTTTAAAAAAACTCTCTGGTGTCTGTAGTGTAAGTTCTTCCGGGTCTGTGATCACGTCTCCAATATAATATGGAAGTCCACAATTTGCATAGGATATGTATCCGGATCTTTCAAACACAGTAATTTCAGCATGTTCATTCAGTCTGCGTATTCTTGCTGCGGCTGTAGCTCCTCCGGCTACACCTCCTACAATTATTACCTTCATCTTATTTTTCCACCTTTCCTGAGTAAGCTACAATGCCACCGATATTATTTACTTTAGAATATCCCATTCGTTGCAGTATCCCAGTTGCCTGGCGGCTTCGTGAACCGGAATAACAGTATACAAACAGTGGGATATCCTTATTCTTCGCTACAGAAGCAATATTGTCAAGTTGCTGCAACGGCACATTTTTACTTTCTGGTATATGTCCTTCCTGATATTCCTGCGGTGTACGTACATCCAGCAGAACTGCATCATCAGTCCTTTTATATTCTTCTATGCCTTGATTAATATTCGACTGTTTAAAGAGATCAAAAAATCCCATTAGCACACCCCCCCTAAAGCATTTCTAAAATCGCATTCTTAGGTCTCGCCCCTGAAACCTGCTGTACAATCTTCCCATTCTTCATAACCACTAAAGTTGGAATGCTCATAATACTGAACTTATTTGCCAGTTCAGGCTCTTCATCTACATTAATCTTTCCAACTTTAATATCTCTACGCTCACTTGCAATCTCCTCTACAATAGGTACTACCATACGGCAAGGCGCACACCAAGATGCCCAAAAATCTAAAAGAACGGGTTTATCGGAATTCAGTACTTCGTTCTGAAAATTATTTTTATTGATATTAATAGCAGACATTTTACAGTCCTCCTTATCTTTCTCTTTTTGTAGATTTATTATAGTCTTAATTTCATTTATTTTCCGTGATTACATCACCATACCTCATTAACTTAACTTCTTGCCATACCATCTACACTTAATATAACACCTGTAATGTAACTCGCCTCATCTGAAGCAAGAAACACAAACGCGTTGGCAATATCTTCTGGCTGTCCAAGACGACGCAATGGAATTCTTTCAATCATAGGTTCGATAACTTCCTTTGGCACGGCCTTCATCATATCAGTTTCTGTAATTCCAGGTGCAACAGCATTAACACGAATACCTTTAGGTCCTAGTTCTCTTGCTAATGATACAGTCAATCCGTTTACTGCAAACTTCGATGCCGGATAAGCAAACCCACTTGGCTGTCCCGAAATACTCACCATGGAAGAAGTTGAGAGAATGACCCCCTTGCCTCTTGCCACCATACATTCTGCTGCTACACGAGTAGTATTAAATACTCCTTTTACATTTAGATCCATGACTTTATCAAAAGTCTCCTCTGTATAATCCATAAATGAGGTGTTTTCTGAAATCCCTGCATTATTTACCAGTATGTCGACACATCCATATTTTTCAGTTGCCTCTTTAAAAGCCTTTCTGACAGACTCCATGCTTGCCAGATTTGGACTAATTGCAAATTATGCTTAAACGGAATGCCAGTTCCGCTACTGCGGAACGGCTATTCCATTTT